>CALMZX010000102.1 GCA_937870685.1 uncultured Alphaproteobacteria bacterium | reverse complement strand
GCGTCTTCAGTTCCCCTGCCGTGAGTTCGGCATCCGAGATGTTGAACAGCAGCAGCGCCTGCACCGGATTGACTTCCTTTTCGCCCGTGCGTTCGAAGTCATCCTTGATGACGTCGAGCAGACGGCGATGCAGACGTTCGATCAGCGTCAGCGCTTCAAGATATTTGTGTTTGATGTTCTGGCGTTTTGCCTCAACCGGCGCAACGGCCAGGTTCCCCAGCACTTGCGTATTCATTTGACCACCTGTTTCCTTTGTCAGCAGGAACGGCTTCTCTTTTTGTGAATGTCCGTTTCCCGTATGTGGTCAAACTAACGCCGCCCGTTTAAGGCGGGCTGAACAGTCTCGGTAAATTTGGAATTACATTTTCTCTTTTTAGCCCCGATTTAGCTGACAGTTTACGGGGGCTTTTCAATTGAGATGAATCAAAGGTGACCGTTTCCGGCCACCCCGGATCCTCAACAGGAGCCGCGCGAGGCCCGGGCCTCGGCCTGCCGGAGGAGTGTTCTTACTGCGGATTTTCCGCTCGCGGAAACGGCGGCGCGGTGCTGGCGCAGCACCTGGGCATACATGGCGCGGACCGCCTGCAGCGACTTCCGGCGGCAGCGTAATTCCTTGTAATAGGCCTCAGCCGTTACGGCATAGCCACCAGCGGGACGGGTCTGCACCATCGCGATCTTCTTCTCGACCGGCTTCTTCGCGGCCACTCTCTTCGGTGCGGGCACGCGCTTGATCACCACTCTGGCGGGCTTCTGCACCATGCGCGGGGTCTGCACCACGGCGCGCTTGCGTACCGGTGCCACAACGGGTGCATGCTCCACCTCGTCAATCCTGCTGGCCTGCGTGGGCGCATTCAGTGCCGGCACCGGCTCAGGTGCCTCACCATCCAGAACCGCATCCTGCTGTGGTGCGGGTTCAGGTTCAGGCGCGGCAACGGGCGCTTCCGGAATGGCGGCAGCGGACGGCAGTTCCATCTCAGCCGGTGCGCTGGCCGTGCGGGCCGCGCGCAGCACGTCCTGAACTGATCTGGCGCTCATGCTGTCGCAGGGTGCTGCGGTGCCGCTTGCACGGCCACGGCCGATGGCGGCACGCGCCGCGGCAACGGATTTCTTCTCCGCGAGCGAGATCTCGGCCCGCGCCACGAAATTGGTGAGCAGGTCGCGGTCGTCATTGCCCAAGACATTGCAGCGGTTGTCCACCATCCAGGCATGCGCCAGCATCTCCGCGGCCTTTTCCGGGCTCACAGCCTCCGCCCTGGCCTCAAGGCCAGCACAGGACAGCAAACATGCAAATGCAAACAGAACCGGTTTCATGCCGTACCCCAAACCACAACGCCCCACAAATACGGCGCTCACACTCGCCCAACATGCTTAAAGTTTGACGAATTGCCGGGGGGCGCGGTTGAGGATATGGTTAACGCCGGGTTGCCCCCGCCGGGGGTTGCAGGCTAAACCGGGTCATGTTCCAGCGCATCTTGATCGTGGCCAGTGTCCTCGCTGCCTGCAGTTCCACCAACGCGAGTGAAATCATCAAGCCCAGGCTGAAGCCGCAAGCTGCCCCGATGACAGACGTGCCGCCGGAACAGCCCGCCGCCACAAAAGCCATCGCCATCCGCTTTCCGGGCGGCAACGGAGACTGGCCCGCCGCCAAGGTCGCGGCCGCGCAGAAAGCCTGCCGCAGCAAACTTGCGGGCCTCGACATCAGGTTCGATGCCATGGCCCCCATCGGAGAGGACGGCGGCTGCGGCACGCCTGGCGCCATCCTGATCAATTCCATCGCCGGTGTCGCGATTGAACCTCCCGCCGAAGCCAACTGCGACCTCGCCGAAGCGCTTCATGCCTGGGTCGCCTGGTCGGTGAAACCGGCTGCGAAAGAACACCTCGGCAAGACGCTCACGGTCGTCCACAACGCCTCGGCCTACGCCTGCCGCCGCCGCAACAACTCCGCCTCTGGCAAGATGAGCGAACACGCCTATGCCAATGCCCTCGACATCTCGACACTGGGATTCGACGACAGCTCCTCCACCAACATCAAGGGTGACTGGAGCGGCCTGAAACAGCTTGTCGGCCTGTCAGACAAATCGGCCTTCCTGCGCCGCATCCGCCGCGACGCCTGCATCCGGTTCACCACCGTCCTCGGTCCCGGCTCCGACCCCTACCATGGCGACCACTTTCACATCGACCGCGCCCACCGCAAGAGCGGTTACCGCATCTGCAAATGAGCCGCCGGACTGGCATTTTCCGCAATCCCCTTTATAGCAAGCCTCCATGACCCACTCAGCCCCGTCCGCCTACCCTGCCCTCCGCCTGCGCCGGAACCGCAAGAGCCCTTGGGCCCGCGCCCTCGTCAGCGAAAACACCCTGCAGGCCTCCGACCTCATCTGGCCGATCTTTGTCATCGAAGGCACAGGCAAGGAAGAGCCTGTGTCATCCATGCCCGGCGTGGTGCGCCAGACGATCGACATCGCGGTGAAGCGCGCGGAGGAAGCGGCCCGGCTTGGCATCCCTGCGATTGCGCTCTTTCCCAACACCGATCCGGCCCTTCGCACCGACGACGGCCGCGAGGCGCAGAATCCCGACAATCTTGTCTGCCGTACCGTGCGCGCCATCAAGAAAGCCGTGCCGGAGATCGGCATCATGTGCGACGTGGCGCTCGATCCCTACACCGCCCACGGCCACGATGGCCTGATGCAGGATGGCAAGATCCTCAATGATGAAACCATCACCGCCCTCGTGCAGCAGTCGCTGGTGCAGGCCGATGCCGGTTGCGACATCATCGCCCCTTCCGACATGATGGACGGCCGCATCGCCGCCATCCGCGGCGCGCTGGAAAAGGCCGGGCACCAGGACGTGCAGATCATGGCCTATTCGGCGAAATACGCCTCGAGCTTCTACGGCCCCTTCCGCGAGGCGGTTGGTTCCGGCGGCAAGCTGAAGGGCGACAAGCGCACCTATCAGATGGACCCCGCCAACACCGATGAAGCGATCCGCGAAGTCGCCCTGGACCTGGCCGAAGGCGCCGACATGGTGATGGTCAAGCCCGGCATGCCCTATCTCGACATCGTCGCCCGGGTGAAACGCGAGTTCGGCGTGCCCACCTTCGCCTATCAGGTCTCCGGCGAATACGCGATGCTGATGGCGGCCATCAACAACGGCTGGCTCGATCCGGACAAGGTGGTGACTGAATCCCTGCTCGCCTTCAAGCGCGCCGGTGCCGACGGCATTCTCACCTATTTCGCGGTGGATGTCGCCAAGCGCCTGAAGGGCTGAGACTACTTCTGCAGCCGCGCCATCAGGCTCGACGTGTCCCAGCGCTTGCCACCCATCTTCTGCACTTCCGAATAGAACTGATCGACCAGCGCAGTGACCGGCAGGTGCGCGCCGTTGCGCCGCGCCTCGCTGAGGCAGATGCCCAGGTCCTTGCGCATCCATTCCACCGCGAAGCCGAAATCGAACTTGCCCGCGATCATGGTCTTGTGGCGGTTCTCCATCTGCCACGAACCGGCAGCGCCCTTTGAGATCACCTCCACCACCTGCTCCATGTCGAGGCCCGCCTTCATGCCGAAATGCACGCACTCGGCCAGACCCTGCACCAGCCCGGCGATGGCGATCTGGTTGCACATTTTGGCCAGTTGCCCGGAACCGGATGGCCCCAGCAGCTTGCACATGCGGGCAAAGCTCATGATCAGCGGTTCTGCCTTGGCATAGACATCGGCATCGCCGCCGCACATCACGGTGAGCACGCCATTCTCCGCACCCGCCTGCCCGCCGGAGACGGGCGCATCGATGAAGCCGATTCCCTTCGCCTTGGCTGCGGCATGGAGTTCGCGTGCCACATCGGCAGAGGCCGTGGTGTGATCCACAAAAATGCTGCCGGGCTTCATCGTGTCAAAGGCCCCGCCCTTGCCAATGGTGACGGCGCGCAGGTCATCGTCATTGCCGACACAGGCAAAGACAAAGTCCGCACCTTCTGCGGCGGCCGCAGGCGTGGCGGCCGCTGTGCCCTTGTGCTGGGCCACCCACTTGGCGGATTTTTTGGCGCTCCGGTTAAACACCGTCAGTGCGGCACCCGATTTGGCGGCGAGGTGTCCCGCCATCGGATAGCCCATCACGCCAAGCCCCAACCAAGCTGCCCGCACTGTCATTGTCATACTCCATTCATGTCTGGCGCGGCCCATAGAGCAACGACCGGCAGTTTTCCAGAACTCTTGCAGCGGCGGCGGCGGCAAGACATAGTGGCCACGGAGCAAACACCTTGACCATTGAACGCCGAAATTTCCCGCAGTTCTTCATCACTGCGCCCAGCCCCTGCCCCTACCTGCCCAACCGGCTGGAGCGGAAGGTGTTCACCCATCTGGTCGGGCCTGATGCGCGCAATCTCAACTCCCAGCTTTCCCACGGCGGCTTCCGCCGCAGCCAGAACATCGCCTACAGGCCCGCCTGCGATGGCTGCCAGGCCTGCGTTTCCGTGCGCGTGCCCGTGGAAGATTTTGTCTGGTCGCGGGGCTTCCGCAAGATCATGGCGAAGAATGCCGACCTGCGCGCCTCCGTTGTCAAGGCTGAGGCGACCAGCGAGCAATACTCCCTGTTCCGCGCCTACATCGACACGCGCCACTCCGAGGGCGGCATGGCCAACATGACGGTGCTGGATTTCGCCGCCATGGTCGATGACAATCTGGTGGAGAGCCGCATGGTGGAATACCGCCTGCCCGCCAGCCACCCGCACGCGCCGAACGAACTGGTCGCGTCAGTGCTGCTTGACGTGCTGAACGACGGCCTCTCCATGATCTACAGCTTCTATGAGCCGTCGCTGGAGAATCGCAGCCTCGGCACCTTCATCATCCTCGACAACATCCTGCGCGTGGGCCGCATGGGGTTGCCCTACGTATACCTCGGCTACTACGTCTCCAACTCGGCCAAGATGCACTACAAATCCCGTTTTCTGCCCCAGGAACGCCTGACCCCCCAGGGCTGGGTGCTGCACCGCACAAACAACCGCGATTGACATTTGGCAACTTCTGCCGTTTTTCTGATCAAATGTAGCTGTTCGAATTCCAGCTGATTTGGGGGTCTATGAAAACATTCGGGATGACCAACCCGCTTGCCGTGGCGCGCGCCGCCGCGACGCTGGAGGACTTGCTCAAGACCCACGGCCTCACGGTCGAAGTCAGCAGCGACATGGCGGCGTTCAACGAGGCGAAGAAGAAAGCCCGCGGCTTCGAGGTCGCCCCGATGCACCACCACGAGGTGGGCGTCTTCACCCACGAGCGGGCCCACTGGCTGTGCCTGAAGGACAAGGATGGCCGCATTGTCGGCCTGCAGGCCTTCCGCTGTGACGAGATTGATACCAATCTCTCGGACTGGTGCGTGACCTACATGATCGGCGCCTACATGCGCCGCCAGGAACTGATGGTCCCGTCCCATGCCAAGCCGGCCAAGGGCAGCATCTCGGAAAAGCTCAGCGGCAAACTGGTCTATCACGGTGAATTGTGGATCGAGAAACACCACCGCAACCGCGATGTCATCGAACACTTCGTGCGGCTGGCGCTGGTGCTCACCTACATCAAGTGGCAGCCCGATGCGATCTGGTGCCTTGCCGGCGCGCGCATCGTCGAGCGCGGCCACCTGAGCCGTGCCGGATACAACATGCTGGAGCTGGGCTTCATGCGCTGGCAAATGGCGTCGGACGACATCGACCCGTTCGAATACCTCTATGTACTCGAACGCCACGCCGTGGAGACGATGGTTGAGGTGTGGGCCTCTAAAGCAGCCTTATTTCCACAGGCGCACGCGCACACGCCACCCGCACACGCGAAGGCACACGCCGGATCGACGTATCCGGCACAATCACCCGGTGATAGCCAAACCACTGTTGTTCGCCATTCGGCATGATCATGGACGCGAGCACCTGGTCGTAGTGCATGCGGCCGGTCCGGACGACGTCGAAGTAGGACTGCGAGACGATCCGGTCATAGCTGTGCCCGGTCAGCGCCGGATAGGAAATCGGCACGCGGCCCCAGACCTTGCCCAGCAGCGACTCCTCGCCGATGTGCTCGACCTTGGTGGTGCCACGGTCTGAATCAACGGTGCAGACAATCGACTCTCCATCCGGCACCTGCCCCGCCTCAATGATGGAGCGCAGGCTGTCCGGCATCTCGCCCGGAGCCGGACGTCCGTTTGCGATGTAAACCCGTTCGGAGAAGCGCACGTCGCTCTTCAGCACCAGCGCCTCGATCCGGCTTGCGGCATCGACGCTGGAGCTGATCGTTTCCTCGAACCAGCCGGCGTTGAAATAGCACAGGGTCACCGGCGCGGCGCAGGTCGCCACAAAGGCGTGCAGGAAATAGAGCGAAGCCCAGTTGGCTCCGAACATCACCCAGCTGATGCGGGTGCCATTGGGGCCGGTTTCCAGCTTGACCAGATTGTGGTCGTGAAGGAGTTTTCGGTCGGAAATCATGCCGCCATCAGGCCTCACAGGCCTGGGGCAAAACGTTCCTTTGTCGATCCAGAGTTCAAGGTTGTACATGAGTCCGCACTGCACATCGCCAATTCAGCGGCGACCCACCCCAGATCAGGCCTCCTGCTTCTCCTGATAGGCGCTAAAGGAAAATAACTCGTTAAATTGTTGGCAACACTTTTTGTGGATGTGATTCTCCTACAACACCCGGAAGTCCACATCGGCATACTCACAAACCACCTCCACGGTTTCCCTGTTGCGCCGGCCTACAACCGGCAGGATCACCCGGTGATAAGGCACCCAGTGCAGTGTCTGGTCAGGAAAGCGCAGGGCCGCGATGACCTGCTCGTAGACAGGTACACGCTCGCGCACCGCCCGGCTGTAGGAAAGGCTGGCGCTCTGCCCGAAGGCCCCCGTTGCAAGGCAGGGAAATGACGAGGGGTCCGTGCCCCAGATTCGCCCTATGGCTGAACGCGCCCCGATATGGCTGACCACGAAGCCATCCACCTCCGGCTCATAGCGGCACTCTACCGCCTGCTCCCGCGGTGCCGCCCGCTCCTCCAGAACCTCTTTCAGAAACTCGGGAACCCGCACCGACTTCGGGTCCGGCGCGTCGACAAAGACGCGGCTTGCCAGATGCCGGTCACCATGCATCACAAGCGCGGAAATGCGGCTGCGCACCTGCTCCGCCGTGCTGAAGCGCTCCTCGAACCAGCCCGCCGAAAAGAAACGCAGCATGAAGGGACCGTCGAGATAATCCAGCATGGCATCGGCGGCAAACAGCGACATGACGTTCGGTGCTGCAACAATCCAGCGCAATTCGGTTCCTTCAGGACCGGACAGCAGGCGGACAGCACCACTCCTGTTCATCAAGTCCCACTCATGCGCCGGGCTTGCCTGCAAGGCCTCTGCCTGTGGTTTCCCGTTGACGATCCAGATTGGACGAAGTGCCATGCGCTGTTCCCGTGCCTCACCTCCATGGGGGCAAGGCACAAAGGCACAATCTGAACGTGCGGTCCACAACCAGCACCCCAACCAGTCAACAAGCCTTCACGAACTTTCCTGCAATGCAAGCTGTCGGAGTAAGGCCTGTTGCTGCAGAGGTCCCGGGTCAGCCGTTCGCGAAGCGGTTGTTCTTGGGGAAGCCCTTGGGCGGCAGGCGGCCGGACTGGGCCCGATCACCGATCCATTCCGCCAGGTCCGTCACGGAGAACGATCTGCCGGAGCTGTCGATCCACGAGAGGCCTTCCTTCAGCTTGAAGCACTGCGCATCGCTCAGCCCGCCATCCTTGAACTTCTGCAGGCGCACGCCCTTGCCGCGCGCCATCTCCGGCACCTCGGCCAGCTTGAAGATCAGCAGCTTGCGGTTCTCGCCAATGGTCGCCACATGGTCGGCGGTCTCCGGCAGAACCACGCACACCTGCGCTTCCACCGGCGCCTTGACGTTCAGCACCTGCTTGCCCTTGCGCGTGTTGGCCACGCATTCGTCTTCCAGAACGACGAAACCGTCACCCTCGGTGGACGCCAGCAGACGCTTGGCACCCGGCTGGTGAACGAACAGCGCCACAATGCTGTCAGCCGCATCCACATCCGCCATCAGGCGCACCGGCTCGCCATGGCCGCGCCCACCCGGCAGCCTGGAGGCTTCGAGCGTGAAGAACTTGCCCGACGACGAGAACAGCATGATCTTGTCGGTGGTCATGGCCTTGACCACGAACTTGCCCCGGTCGCCATCCTTGTAGACAAGGCCTGAGGCGTCCTCGAGATGCCCCTTCATGCTGCGGATCCAGCCCTTCTCGGAACAGACCACCGTGACCGGCTCCTTCTCGGTCAGCATTTCCTCAAGGTCCGCTTCCACATCGGGCGCTTCGGCAAAATCCGTCCGCCGCTTGCCCAGCGGTGTCTTCTTGGAGAACTTCTCCTTGATGCCCTTGATCTCGTCGCTGATTTTCGCCCACTGCTCGTCGTCGGATTTGAGCAGGCCCTTCAGCCCCTTCTGTTCCTTGATCAGCGCGTCATTCTCGCGCCGGATTTCCATCTCTTCCAGCTTGCGCAAGGCGCGCAGCCGCATGTTCAGGATGGCCTCGGCCTGCGTGTCCGTGAGGTCGAAGCGCCTCATCAACGCGGGCTTGGGCTCATCCTCTTCACGGATGATGCGGATCACCTCGTCAAGGTTCAGATAGGCGATCAGGTAACCGCCGAGAATCTCAAGACGCCGCGCAATCTCCGCGAGGCGGAAATTGGTGCGCCGGACCAGCACCTCCTTGCGGTGGTCCAGCCATTCCCGCAGCACGTCGCGCAGGCTCATCACCTTCGGCACCTTGCCGCCGGAGAGCACGTTCATGTTGAGGGGGATGCGCGACTCGAACTCCGTGTTGCGGAAGAGCTGTTCCATCAACAGCGTGGCATCGATGTTGCGTGTCTTTGGCTCGATGACGACGCGGATGTCCTCAGCCGATTCATCCCGGATGTCGCCGATGAGCGGCAACTTCTTGTCCGACATCAGCTCGGCGACGCGCTCGATGAGCTTGGACTTCTGCACCATGTAGGGAATTTCGGTGACGACGATCTGCCAGCCGCCACGGCCCACATCTTCCTGCGCCCAGCGTGCGCGCACCCGGAACGCCCCCTTGCCTGTCCTGTAGGCCTCCACGATGGACTCGCGGCTGTCGATCACGATGCCGCCCGTCGGGAAGTCAGGACCCACAACAAACTGCGTCAGCTTCTCCACGCCCGCATTCGGCGTCTTGATCAGGTGCAGTGCCGCATCACAGAGTTCAGCCGCGTTGTGCGGCAGAATGGAGGTCGCCATGCCCACGGCAATGCCGGTGGCACCATTGGCCAGAAGATTGGGAAAGGCGCCCGGCAGAACGATGGGTTCCTGCACCGAACCATCATAGTTGGGGCGGAAGTCCACGGTCTCCTCGTCGAGCCCGTCGAGGATCAGGCCCGCAACATCTGTCATGCGCGCTTCTGTGTAGCGGTAGGCGGCGGCACCATCCCCGTCGATGTTGCCGAAATTGCCCTGCCCGTCCACCAGCGGATAGCGCGAGGAAAAATCCTGCGCGAGGCGCACCAGCGCGTCATAGATCGACTGGTCGCCATGGGGGTGGTAGCCGCCCATGACGTCACCCACGATCTTGGCGGACTTCTTGAAGGCAGCACTGGGGTCGAGCCGCAGCAGCCGCATCACATGCAGCAGGCGGCGATGCACCGGCTTCAATCCGTCACGTACATCCGGCAGCGCCCGGTGCATGATGGTCGAGAGTGCATAGGCGAGGTAGCGCTCTTCCAGCGCTTCCTTCAGTTCGACAGGCTCAATCTCGGAGGCCCGCGGCGGCGGCGGGGGAACGTTTTTGCTCATGATTCGTGAATTATAGCAGGCGCAGCTGGGTTAAACCCGGACCACAATGACCTTGACCACGGGCTTCTTTCCCCATTCGGCCTCGGCGGCGCGGCGGATGGCAAGACGGAGCGTTTCCTCCACCACGGCCACATCCTTACGGCGCGGCTTGGGCATGGCGGCGAAGGCCTTCTCGGCTGCCTCCACCAGCAACTCGTCCAGCGAGCCCGGAACGCCATCAAGGATGATGTTCACGTCATCGGCAAGGTTGAGCTTGTCATCCACCAGCACGCTGGCAATGACCATGCCGACGAACGAGAGCTTGCGCCGCTGCTTCGCCGGGCCATCAGTGCCCTGCACGATCAGTTCGCCATCCACATGCAGGATGCCGAACGGCGCCTCATCGACAATGGCAACGGGACCGGGTGCGAGGCGAATGATCTTGCCGTCTTCGGGGATCAGCGTTTCCGTGATGCCCTGCCCTTGTGCAAACTTCGCATGCGCCCGCAGGTGGCGTGGCTCGCCATGCATGGGCACCAGCGCCTTGGGTTTCAGCCAGTCATACATCTGCTTCAACTCACCCTGACGCGGATGGCCGGAGGAATGCACCAACGCGTCGTCCGCCGTGATCACATCCACATCAAGTTTCGACAGGCTGTTGATGACAGCGCCCACTTCCTTCTCGTTGCCGGGAATGGTGCGCGCCGAGAAGATGACGAGATCGCCCTTTTCCAGTGCGATGTTGGGATGCGTGTCCTCGGCGATGCGGGCGATGGCCGCGCGCGGCTCACCCTGGCTGCCGGTGCACAGAAGCATGATCTTGTCCTGCGGCAGGTAGCCGAACTCGCCTTCATCAAGGAAGGCGCCGGTGTTTTCCATCAAGCCGCAGATGCGCGCCGCCTCGATGGTGTTGCGCATGGCGCGCCCGGCAATCACCACCTCACGTCCCGCCGCACGCGCCGCGCGGACGGCAGACGTGATGCGCTCCACATGGGAGGCAAAGGTTGTCACCGCCACCCGGCCCGTGGCATGGCGGATGATGTCGGTGAGCGTCGCCGCCACATCCTGCTCCGAAGGCGAGACGCCTTCGCGCAGCACATTGGTGGAGTCGCACACCAGTGCATCAATGCCTTCCTTGCCGATCTCGACAAAGCGTTTCTCGCTGAACGGCTTGCCCAGCACTGGCGTGCGGTCGATCTTCCAGTCACCGGAATGCAGGACCTTGCCCTGCTCCGTCTTGATGTAAAGCGCGTGCGACTGCGGAATGGAATGTGTGACCTCCACATATTCCACCGTGAAGGATCCGACCTTGAAGGGTTTGCCCGGCTGGTGAACGATCACCGGCACGTCGCCATCGAGCCCGTGTTCCTTGAGCTTCAGCTTCAGCAGCTCCGCCGCGAAGGGCGTGCAGTGGACATCACATTCCAGTTGCGGCCACAGCCACGGCACGGCGCCGATGTGGTCTTCATGGGCATGGGTGATGACAAGCCCCGCAAGGTCGTTCTTGTTGGAGGTGATGAAGCCCACATCCGGCAGGATCACATCCACACCGGGTTCGGCATCACCACCGAACTTCACCCCGAGATCGACCATCAGCCACTCGCGCGCATCCACCGGACCGACGCCATAGCAGTAGCAGTTCATGCCGATTTCGCCCGTGCCGCCGAGCGGCAGCAACACAAGGCCCTGGTCTTCCTGTTTGCGACGCTTGGCGCTCATTCTGCTCTCACCATGAATGTGACATCCCCTGCATAGATCGTTTCCGTTGTCCCGTCTGCCAGCTTCACGACAAGCGCGCCGTCCGGGGCAAGGCCGGAGAAAATGCCGGAAATCACGCGCCCACCCGCCGACACCCGCAGCGGCATGTTCAAACCGTGGGCCCGCACCTGCCAGTCCGCGAGGATGCCGGCAAACCCCGCGCCCTCACCCCACGCCGACAACCGGGCCTTCAGGGCCGACGCATAGGCCGCCAACACGTCCCCCACCGACGCCAATGGCGAATACTGCCGGAGATGCGCCGTCGGATAGGCCAGCCCTTCCGGGCTGTGTTCGACATTGATGCCGCAGCCGATCACCGCCTGCCCGCCTGCTGCCGTCTCGCACAGGATCCCCGCCACCTTGGCCCCCGCCAGCAGGCAGTCGTTGGGCCATTTGAGCCGTACGTAGTCCGCACCGCAGAAACCCGACACCACATCATGCACCGCGAGGGCCGTGACGAAGGCCAGTTGCGGCATCTTGGCCGGAGCCGCTCCTGTCGGAAGCAGCAGCGAGGTGTAGAGATTTCCCCTGGCCGAAATCCAGTTCCGCCCGAGGCGGCCCTTGCCCGCCCCCTGCTCCTCCGCCACCAGCAGCAGCGGACCGCGCGTGCCCGCCGCTGCCAGCCGCTGCGCTTCCAGATTGGTTGAATCGATTGTGGCGTAGCGGCGAAGCGGAAAGGCGTCGGTCACGTGGGATGAGTACGGTGTCTATTGCAGCGACTGGGCTGCCAGCGTCGCCAGCGAGAGCAGCGGCTGGGCAATCAGCACGAACACCAGCGCGAAGGCACCGGAGGCATAGGCCACGGTCCGCACTTCACCATCCATGTCATCGAAGGCACCCGCCGGTTCGTCGAAGTAGATCGTCTTGACGATGCGGAGATAGTAATAGGCACCCACGACACTGGCGATCACGCCCACAATGGCGAGCAGCCACAGGCCCGCCTTCACTGCCGCCATGAACACGAACAGCTTGCCGAAGAATCCGGCCAGCGGTGGAATGCCCGCCAGCGAGAACATCAACATGGAGAAAACAAAGGCCAGCCCCTTGTTGGTGCGCGCAAGGCCTGCGAGGTCCGAAATGTTCTCGACCGACTTGCCCTGGCGGCGCATGGCCAGCACGCAGGCGAACACGCCCACCGTGGTGAACAGGTAGATCAGCATGTAGATGACAACGCCGCGCACGCCCTCCTCGCTGCCCGAGGCAAGGCCCACGAGGGCAAAACCCATGTGACCGATGGAGGAATAGGCAAGCAGGCGCTTGATGTTGCTCTGCCCGATGGCGGCAAAGGCGCCAAGCACCATGGAGGCCAGCGAGACGAATACGATGATCTGCTGCCAGTCATGCACCACATGGGCGAAAGGCCCGGTGAGGACGCGGATGAACAGCGCCATGGCCGCAACCTTCGGCGCGGCCGCGAAGAAGGCCGTCACCGGCGTGGGCGCGCCTTCATAGACGTCCGGCGTCCACATGTGGAAGGGCACGGCCGACACCTTGAAGGCGAGACCGGCAATGATGAACACCAGCCCGAAGAGAATGCCAAGGTTGCTGCCCGAGGCCGTGAGGACCGAAGCGATGCCGGCAAACTGCGTTGTGCCCGTGAAGCCGTAGACCAGCGACGCGCCATAGAGCAGCATGCCGGACGACAGCGCGCCGAGAACGAAATACTTGAGGCCTGCTTCCGAGGACTTGGCATCATCCCGGTTGATGGCGGCGACCACGTAGAGCGCCAGCGACTGCAATTCGAGGCCCATGTAGAGGGAGATCAGGTCATTGGCCGAGATCATCATCATCATGCCCACGGTGGCGAGCAGAATGATCACGGGATACTCGAATTTTGCCATGTTGACGCGGCCGAGGAAGCGGCCGGACAGGATGATGGCAATGGCAGAGCCCGAGAGCGCCAGCACCTTCATCAGGCGGGCAAAGCTGTCCACCACGAAACTGCCGCCGAAGGCTGTGACCTTGCCGTCACCCGTGCCCCAAATCACCATGGCCGCAGCCACGATGAGCGCGATCACGGCACCTGTCGCCACGGTGCCATAGGCCTCGCGGCGGCTGAAGACGCCGAGCATCAAGAGCACCATGGACAGCACCGCCAGAAGGATTTCCGGGGCGGCGGCAGCGGCATCAGCCTGTTGCAGGAAGGTCATCATGGGGTCACTTCATCGAAAGGGTGATGGTGTCGAGATGGGCGGCGGCAACCTGCACCGACTTGAGCAGGCCTTCCACCGAGGCGGCGACCGTGTCGAGGATCGGGGCGGGATAGACGCCAAAGAACAGCGTGAGGATCACCAGCGGGGCCAGCATCGCAAGTTCGCGCGGGGTCATGTCCGGCATCCAGGCCAGCGATTCCTTTTCCAGCTTGCCAAAGACCACCCGGCGGTAGAGCCACAGCGCATAACAGGCCGAGAGGATCACGCCCGTGGTGGCGAAGAAGGCCACCCAGGTGTTGTTCTGGAAGGTACCGAGCAGTGTCAGGAACTCGCCGACAAACCCGGAGGAACCCGGCAGGCCGACATTCGCCATGGTGAACAGCATGAACACCGCCGCATAGAGCGGCATGCGGTTGACGAGCCCGCCATAGGCAGCGATCTCGCGGGTGTGCATGCGGTCATAGATCACGCCGACGCAGAGGAACAATGCACCCGACACCAGCCCGTGGCTGATCATCTGGAACATGGCGCCATCAATCCCCTGCCGCGTCATCGAGAAGATGCCCATGGTGACAAAGCCCATGTGCGCCACGGACGAATAGGCGATGAGCTTCTTCATGTCCTCCTGCATGAGGGCGACGAGCGAGGTGTAGATGATCGCCACCACCGAGAGCACATAGACGAAGTTCTGGAAATAGAGGCTCGCGTCCGGGAACATGGGCAGCGAGAAGCGCAGGAAGCCGTAGCCGCCCATCTTCAGAAGGATCGCCGCAAGGATGACCGAGCCTGCCGTTGGCGCTTCCACGTGGGCGTCCGGCAGCCATGTGTGCACCGGCCACATCGGCATCTTCACCGCGAAGGAGGCGAAGAAGGCCAGCCACAGCCAGGTTTGCATCTCCGCCGGGAAGGTGTCCGGCTTGGCCAGCAGCGCCACGATGTCGGTCGTGCCTGCATGCCAGTACATGGCAATGATGGCGAGCAGCATCAGGACCGAGCCGAGCAGCGTGTAGAGGAAGAACTTGAACGAGGCATAGACGCGCCGCGGTCCGCCCCAGATGCCGATGATCAGGAACATCGGGATCAGGCCCGCTTCGAAGAGCACATAGAACAGTACCAGGTCCAGCGCCACGAACACGCCGATCATCAGCGTTTCGAGGACGAGGAAGGCGATCATGTATTCCTTCACCCGCTTGTCCACATGCCACGACGCGAGGATGCAGATCGGCATCAGGAAGGTGGTGAGCATCACCAGCGGCATGGAAATTCCGTCCACGCCCAGCTTGTAGCTGGCAAGACCGGCAAGCCACTCATGGTTTTCTACCAGCTGGAAGC
Organism: uncultured Alphaproteobacteria bacterium; assembly: GCA_937870685.1. Lineage (GTDB taxonomy): Bacteria > Pseudomonadota > Alphaproteobacteria > Rhizobiales > Aestuariivirgaceae > Aestuariivirga. Next base: position 5,118 of record CALMZX010000102.1, on the reverse strand, counting down.
CGGGATCGGCCAGCGTGAAGTTGAGCGGAATGAGGATCGAGACGGCGAAGGTCACGAGTGTCGTCCACAGCGCCGTGTAACGGGCGCGGCGGGCCGTGGCGGCTTCGTCACCGCCGGTGAAAACCAGCGTCAGCGCGCCCACCAGCGGCAGGAATGTGACGACCGAAAGCAAGGGCCAGTTCATCAGTGTGCGCCCCCAAACGAGAACCAGGAAACAAGAGCCGCCACGCCGATCAGCATGGCGAAGGCATAGTGGTAGACATAGCCCGTCTGCAGGCGGACCACCCTGTTGGTGACATCGACAACGCGGGCCGAGACACCATCGGGGCCAAGCCCGTCGATGACCGCGCCATCGCCCTTCTTCCACAGGAAGCGGCCAAGCCACATGGCGGGGCGCACGAAGATGAGGTCATACAGTTCGTCGAAGTACCACTTGTTGAGCAGGAACTGGTAGATGGGCTGGTGCATCGCGGCCAGACGCTTCGGCAGTTCGGTGTTGCGGATGTAGAACAGGAAGGCCAGAACAAAGCCTGAGACCATGGCAATGGTCGCCGACCACTTCACCAGCACAGGCACCTCGTGGATTTCGTGCACGATGTGATTCTCGGTAGAGCGGAAGATGGATTTGCCCCAGAACACCGCTTCCTCGTGGCCCATGAAATACTGTTCGAAGGCAAAGCCTGCCACCACGGCGCCAATCGCCAGCACATAAAGCGGGACCAGCATCACGCTGCCGCTTTCGTGCACATGTTCCATGGTGTGCTTGTCAGCGCGCGGCGCGCCGTTGAAGGTCATGAAGGCGAGGCGCCAGGAATAGAACGAGGTGCAGAAGGCCGCGATCACCAGCAGGCCAAAGGCCAGCATGTGGGGGGCTGCGTGCGAGGCAAAAGCGCTTTCGATGATGGCATCCTTGGAGTGGAAACCGGCGAAACCGAAGAGGCCGGGAATGCCGACACCCGTGAGCGCAAAGGTGCCGATCAGCATCATCGCCCAGGTGATGCGGATGTGCGGCGCGAGGCCACCCATCTTGCGCATGTCCTGTTCACCCGACATGGCATGGATCACGGAACCCGCGCCAAGGAACAGCAGAGCCTTGAAGAAGGCATGCGTGAACAGGTGGAACATGCCGATGCCGTAGGCGCCAACGCCCATGGCCACGAACATGTAGCCGAGCTGCGAGCAGGTCGAATAGGCAATGACGCGCTTGATGTCGTTCTGGACGAGGCCGACGGTGGCGGCGAAGAAGGCCGTGACGGCGCCGATGACGATCACCACATCGCGCGCCACAGGCGACAGTTCAAACAGCGGCGACATGCGGGCCACGAGGAACACGCCCGCCGTCACCATGGTGGCGGCATGGATGAGGGCTGAAACAGGCGTGGGACCTTCCATGGCGTCCGGCAGCCAGGTGTGCAGCAGGAACTGCGCCGACTTGCCCATGGCGCCCATGAAGAGCAGCAGGCACAGCACCGTCAGCGTGTCCCAGTCCCATGACAGAAAATGGATGGTCTTGCCCACGGCGTCAGGTGCGGCGGCGAAGATCGCGTCGAACTCGACCGAGCCATAGACCATGAAGACACCGAAAATGCCGAGCGCGAAGCCGAAGTCGCCCACACGGTTGACCACGAAGGCCTTGATGGCGGCGGCGTTGGCCGAGGGCCGCGTGTACCAGAAGCCGATGAGCAGGTACGAGGCGAGACCCACGCCTTCCCAGCCGAAGAACATCTGGATCAGGTTGTCGCTTGTCACCAGCATCAGCATGGCGAAGGTGAAGAGCGAGAGATAGGCGAAGAAGCGCGGCTGGTGCTCGTCGTGACTCATGTAGCCGAGCGAATAGAGATGGACGAGAGCCGAGACCGTGTTCACCACGACCAGCATGACCGAGGTCAACGCGTCGATGCGCAGCGCCCAGGAGGACTGCAGCGTGCCGGAGGTGATCCAGCGCAGCACTTCGACCTTCTGGTCATGGGCCTCGTGCAGGAAGCTCCACAGGTTCACCCACGAGAGAACGGCGGCAACGAACAGCAGCGCCGTGGTCAGGTACATGGGCCACATGGGGCCGTGATAGTGCCCGCCGTGACCATGATCGTCGTGGCCGTGGCCGTCGTGGCCGTCATGGCCGTGGGCATGGTCGCCATGGCCATGGTGACCGCCGTATACTGCGGCGTCGGTGCCCAGGTTGCGGAACAGCGCGGTGCCGAACAGCCCTGCGATGATCGCGCCGAGGAGCGGAAGGAAGACGATTGCGTGGTACATGATGCTTCCCGTCAGCCCTTCATGAGTGTGATGTCGTCAACCGCGATTGAGCCGCGGTTGCGGTAATAGGTGACAAGGATGGCAAGGCCGATGGCGGCCTCGGCGGCGGCAACAGTCAGCACCAGCAGCGCGAAGACCTGGCCCACCAGATCGTTGAGTGCCGTGGAGAAAGCCACCAGGTTGATGTTCACCGACAGCAGGATCAGTTCCACCGACATCATGATGATGATGACGTTCTTGCGGTTGAGGAAGATGCCGAAAATGCCGATCGTGAAGAGGATCGCGGCAACGGTGAGGTAGTGTGAAAGGCCGATCATCTTAGAGCCCCTGCCCCGGTTCGACTTTGCGGATTTCAACGGCGGTCGCAGGCGTGCGGGCCACCTGCGCGGCAATGCTCTGGCGCTTGACGCCTTCCTTGTGGCGCAGCGTCAGCACGATGGCACCCACCATGGCGACGAGCAGCACGAGGCCGGAGGCCTGGAACCAGTAGACGTACTTCGTGTAGAGGATTTCACCCAGCGCTTCCGTGTTGGTGAGGCCGCCTGCGGGCACCGGTGCCGCTGCCGTCTTCAGCGCTTCGGGCGAGATGGCCCAGGTGCCAAAGACCATCGCCAGTTCAACGAGCACGACAAGCCCGATGATCCCGCCCACGGGCAGGTAGCTCGCCATGCCTTCACGCAGTTTCACGAAGTCCACGTCCAGCATCATGACAACGAAGAGGAAGAGCACGGCAACCGCGCCCACGTAGACCACGACGAGGATCATCGCCAGGAACTCTGCTCCCATCAGGATGAACAGGCCCGCCGCATTGAAGAAGCAGAGGATGAGGAAGAGCACAGAGTGCACGGGATTGCGCGCCGTGATCACCATCACGGCGGAGGCCACCGCGAGGGCTGCGAAGAGATAGAAGAAGATGGTTGCGGCCATGGATCGGTCCTCAGCGGTATGGCGCGTCGAGCGCCATGTTGCGGGCGATTTCCCGCTCCCAGCGGTCGCCGTTGGCAAGCAGCTTGTCCTTGTTGAACATCAGCTCCTCGCGGGTTTCGGTGGCGAATTCGAAGTTCGGGCCTTCCACGATGGCATCCACCGGGCAGGCTTCCTGGCAGAAGCCGCAATAGATGCACTTCACCATGTCGATGTCATAGCGCGTGGTGCGGCGTGTGCCGTCGTTGCGGCGCGGACCCGCCTCGATGGTGATGGCCTGCGCCGGGCAGATCGCCTCGCACAGCTTGCAGGCGATGCAGCGTTCCTCGCCGTTGGGGTAGCGGCGGAGCGCATGTTCGCCCCGGAAGCGCGGGCTGAGGATGCCCTTTTCGTGCGGATAGTTCAGCGTCGCCTTCGGCGCCACCATGTACTTCAAGGCAAGCCAGGTGGCGGAGAGGAATTCCTTGAGGAAGAGCGAGCGGGCTGCTGCAGCAAGTTGCATGTCAGTGGGCTCCCGGAGTCATGAGCTGCGCGCCGAGAAGGTAGCCGAGAAGCGGCATCCCGACGAGGCTCTGCAGGCGGATGATGTTGGTGATGAAGGCAGGACTGCGGCCTTGGCTGTAGGTCACCTTCGCCGTTTCGTGGCGCAGGCTCAGCACGGGATAGACCGCGCGCATGAAGACAAGGAGTTCCACAACGCCGATGGCGAGGAACAGAACCGCAAAGGCGAGGCCATGGGGCGACAGGGTCATGATGGCAGCCATCCCATTGTCACCAGAACACCAGCGGTCAGCGCCACCCAGAACAGCGAGATCGGCAGGAACACCTTCCAGCCCAGGCGCATCAGCTGGTCATAGCGGTAGCGCGGCACGATGGCCTTCACCATGGCGAACATGAAGAACACGAACACCAGCTTGACGAGGAACCAGACAACGCCCGGTACCCAGTTCAGCACGGCGACGTCGATGATCGGCAGCCAGCCCCCGAGGAAGAGGATGGTGGTCATGGCGCACATCAGGGTGATCGCCACATATTCACCGAGCATGAACAGCAGGTAGGGCGTGGAAGAGTACTCCACCATGTGGCCGGCCACGAGTTCCGATTCCGCTTCCACCAGGTCGAAGGGCGGGCGGTTGGTTTCCGCCAGCGCCGAGACGAAGAAGATCACGAACATCGGCAGAAGCGGCAGGAAGTACCAGTCGAGGATGGAGCCCGGCAGCCCCAGCATGGTGCCGAGCCCCGTCGATTGCGAGCGCACGATCTCGGTGAGGTTCATCGAGCCCGCGCAGAGCAGCACGGTGACGATCACGAAGCCGATGGAAACCTCGTAGGACACCATCTGCGCGGCCGACCGCAGCGCCGAGAGGAAGGGATATTTCGAGTTGGAGGCCCAGCCGCCCATGATCACGCCATAGACGCCAAGGGAAGAGAGCGCGAAGAGATAGAGGATGCCGACATTGATGTCGGCCACCACCCATTTGCCTTCGACGAGGCCGAAGAACGAGCCCTCTGAGACCGGCACCACCGCCCAGGCGGCCAGCGCCAGCGTGGCGGTGACGAGCGGCGCGATGACGAAAACGCCCTTGTTGGCGCCGTCCGGGATCACCACTTCCTTCAGCGCGAACTTGATCAGGTCGGCGAAGGACTGGAACAGGCCCCACGGGCCAACCACGTTCGGCCCGCGCCGCATCTGCACGGCGGCCCAGATCTTGCGGTCGGCCCACAGGAGATAGGCCACGATGATCAGCAGGCCGGACATGAAGCCGAAGCTCACGACCACGAAGAAGAGAAGAGTGAGAAGCACCTCGGTCATGGTTTACTCCGCGGCCTCGAGCTTGCGCACATTCTTCAGCGCCGAGCATTCGGCCATGGTCTTCGACGCGCGGGCGACCGGATTGGTCATGTAGAAATCCGTGACGGGCGAGCGGAACGGCTCGG
>CALMZX010000101.1 GCA_937870685.1 uncultured Alphaproteobacteria bacterium | reverse complement strand
AGAGCTGGTGGTCGAGGCCGACTTCGCCAAACTCGTTCACCACGACAACGGTCCGTGCCAGGTCAGGCGATTTCAGCCCGGCGTTGATCAGCGTGGTCTTGCCACTGCCCAGGAAGCCCGTGACGAGTGTGACGGGGATGCGCGGACGATGGTTGGACCGGGAGACCATGGGCAGACGTCAGGCCACAACCTCGCAGCCGGGAAGGCCGCAGGAGATCAGATGGTCGGAGGGGTAGTTGGTGATGATCTCGCAACCGTTCTTCGTGACCACGACCTCCTCCTCGATGCGCGCCGCGCCCGAACCGTCGTTGGACCCTTTCCAGGTTTCGAGTGCAAACACCATGCCTTCCTTGAGCGGACGTGTCTGGCCCTTGAAGCGCTTGGAGAAGATCGGCCGCTCCCACAGCGACATGCCGACGCCGTGGCCATATTGCAGCAGGAAGGCCTCGTCTTCGTTCTTGTAGCCGAACTCATGGGCATCGGGCCAAACCGAAGCGACCTCGTCGGGCGTCACGCCGGGCTTCACCATGTCCATGGAGGCGGCGAGCCATTTCGAGGCGGTTTCATAGGCATCGATCTGGTGGTTGTTGGGCTGTCCGCAGATGAAGGTGCGGTAGTAGCAGGTGCGGTAACCGTTGTAGCTGTGCATGATGTCGAGGAAGATCATGTCGCCCGGCTGGATCATGCGGTCGGAAAAGGTGTGCGAATGCGGGCGGCCGCGGCGGCCGGACACGGAGTTGATACATTCGACACGCTCCGAGCCCATGCGGAACAGGCGGTCGTTGGCGATGGCCACCAGTTCGTTTTCCTTGGTGCCGGGGCGGATGGCGCGGGCAATGTCCACGTAGGTGGCATCCACCATGCCCGCCGCCATTTTCAGGAGTTCGATCTCGTCCGGCGTCTTCACCTCGCGCGCATCAAGCATGGCCTGCTGGCCATCGACCACTTCGATGCCTTCGGCCTCCAGGGCGCGCAGCATGCCGAGTTCCATCAGGTCAACGCCAAGCGGCTGGTTGGCGATGCCGTAGTGCACCAGCGCCTTCTTGATCTGCCTCGCAAACTCCTGCTGCACGCCAAGTGTCGGCGGAATGGCACCTTGCATGGTGGTGATGGGGGCCGCCACGTTGTCCTTGATCCAGGGCGAGGAGATGCGCTTGGCCGGAGGGGCGGGATCCCACAGGAAGGGGCTGCCTTCTCCGGGGCAGAGCGCATAGCGGAAGAACTTGTCGCGGGCCCATTCGCCGATGTGCGTGGCCGTCACGTAGCGGATGTTGTCGAAGTTGAAGCAGAGAACCCCGCCAAGCCCGGCATTGCGCACGGCGGCCTGCGCCCGTGCCAGCCGTTCCTTTGACATCCGGCTGTAGTCGACGCCTTCCTCCCAATCCTTGGCCATCTGGCCCCAGGAGGCTGTTGCATAGGGGCTGTTGTATTTCATGTCTTCCTCCGCTTGGAGACTAGTGTCCGCCGGTTTCCGTTGACCAGTTGTGTGTTTCGATGACTTGCTTCAGCCGCGACAGGAACGAGGCGGCATAGGCCCCGTCGAAGGCGCGGTGGTCGAAGCTCTGTCCGAGGATCCCCGTGGTCCGCGCCGCGATGAAGTCGCCCTCTGCCGTGGACACCACCACCGGGCGCTTGCGGATGGCATCGGTCGAGAGAATGGCAACCTGGGGCGCATTGATGATGGGCGAGGTGAAGAGCGTCCCGAAGGCGCCATTGTTGGTGATGGAATATGTGCCGCCACTCAGGTCGTCGGCGGTCAGCTTGTTGGCGCGCGCCTTTTCGGTGAGCCGCGCGATGGCCTTGGCCAGCCCCTCGGCGGTAAGGTCGCCGGCCTGCTTCACCACGGGCACGACCAGACCGTTGTGCGAGAGGTCGATGGCGATACCGAGGTTGATGTCCCTTCGCACGCCCAGGGACTTGCCGTCGAAGAAGGCATTGATGTTGGGGAAATCCCGGAGTGCCAGGCACACCGCCCGCGCGATGAATGGCAGGTAGGTGAGCGAGACTCCGTGAGCCTGCTTGAAGGCGTCTCTTGCGGCGAGGCGGGTGCGGTCGACGTTGGTGAAGTCGGCCTCGATCGTCTGGAACACATGGGGGATGTTGCGCCAGTTATCCGCAAGGCGCGCCGCCGTCTTCTGGCGGATGGATGAGAGAGGTATGCCGCCCTGAACCGCCGGCTGGACGGCCGTTGGCATCGCCTGTGCCACGCCACCATTGGCCAGCGCCGCGCGCACGTCCTTCTCGCCCACGCGCCGCAGGCCCTGGGCAGCGGCATGGGCCGCAATCCCCTCCAGCGGGACGTTGCGTTCGGCCATGAGCCGCCGGGCCAGCGGAGAAATCGCCAGTCCTTCAGCCGTCTTGGCCTTGCCATGGCGGGCAAGGGGCGTGCGCACTTCCTCAAACGCGGAAATGGCAGGAGAAGCGGCTTTGGGAGCCGCTTGTGGTGGCGACGCCACCGCCGCCTCTCCGCCGAGCACGGCAACCGTGACGCCGACCTTGGCTGAGACGCCTGCGCCCACCCTGATTTCACTGAGCTTGCCGGCCGCAATGGCTTCGACCTCGACGGTGACCTTGTCGGTTTCCACCTCGAACAGCTTGTCGCCGACCTTCACGTCGTCGCCCACAGCCTTGTACCAGATGAGGATCTTGCCCTCGGCAACTGTTTCGCCCAGCTGCGGCATGATGATGGCGTCGGCCATGGCGCTACCCGTTCATCACGCGCGAGATCCTGTCGACGATGCGTGCGGCGTTGGGCAGTGCAAGGTCTTCAAGATGATCGGCAGCAGGCAGCGGAATGTGCGGAGTGGTGATGCGCACGATGGGCCCGTCCAGGTCCCAGAAGGCTTCGTCCGCCACGATGGAGGCGATCTCCGCACCCCAGCCCAGCAGACGCGGGTTTTCTTCCACCGTGAACAGCCGGCCCGTTCTCGCCACGGAACCGAGAATCGTCTGGGTATCAAGCGGGACGAGCGACCGCACGTCGATGACCTCCGCGTCGATGCCATGCTCGCGGGCCAGGATGTCCGCCGCTTCCATGGCACGCGGCACCATCAGCGCCAGCGCCAGGATGGTGCAGTCCTTGCCGGGCCGCAGGATCTTTGCCGTGCCCAGCGTGTCCACGATCTCGCCGTCAGGAACCTCACCCTTTGTGGCATAAAGGGCCTTGTGTTCATGGAAGATCACGGGGTTGTTGTCGCGCACCGCCGCTGCAAAAAGTCCGATCACGTCGACGGGCGACGATGGTGCAACGACCTTGAGGCCGGGGATCATCATTGTCCAGTTTTCAATCGATTGCGAATGCTGCGCGCCGAAGCGCACGCCTGCGCCATTGCCGGTGCGGATGACGAGCGGACAGGTGAGCTGGCCGTTGGTCATGTAGGCGAGCTTCGGCATTTCGTTGGCGATGAAGTCGAAGCACACCGCCGCAAAATCCGAAAACATCAGTTCGGCGATGGGGCGAAGCCCGGTCATGGCCGCACCCATGGCAGCACCAAGGATGGCCTGCTCGGAGATCGGCGTGTCGCGCACGCGCAGCGGTCCAAACTCCTCGTAGAGCCCGACGGTTGCCTTGAACACGCCGCCGGCCTTGGCCACGTCCTCACCGAGGAACACGACGTTGTTGTCGCGGCGCATTTCCTGCGAGATCGCCCGGATCACCGCGTCACGGTAGCTCAGTTCCGCCATGCCCAGCCTCCATCGGCATAGACATCTGCCGTCAGCAATTCAGGCGGTGCCTGCGGCGCTGCCTTGCAGGCCGTGGTTGCCTCTTCCACCTTGCGTTTGCTTTCCGCGTCAACGGCGTCGATCTGTTCCTGTGTGAAACCGAACTCCTGAAGCCGCTGCCTGTAGATCTTGATCGGGTCGCGCTCCAGCCAGCGCTCCAGCTCGCCGGGCGGCCGGTACTTGCCGGGGTCGGCACGGGAATGGCCGGAATGGCGGTAGGTCAGGCATTCGACCAGTGACGGTCCGCCTCCGTCACGCGCCTTGGCGATGGCCTCGCGGGCGGTACGGAACACGGCGTCTGCATCGTTGCCGTCGATCAGGATACGCGGCAGGCCATAGGCCGCGGCGCGGTCGGCGGCCGGATGCTGCACCGCCGTCACGTCGCCGATCGGCGTATATTCCATGTAGAGGTTGTTCTCGCAGACGAACACAACAGGCAGTTTCCAGATGGCGGCGAAATTGAGGGCTTCGTGGAAGGCGCCGATGTTGGTGGTGCCATCGCCAAAGAAGCAGACGGTCACATCCTTTTCACCGAGATACTGCGCCCGCCAGGCGGAACCGCAGGCGATGCAGAGATGGGCGCCGATAATGGCGTAGGAGCCCATGACGCCGTGTTCGGCGGAGGTGAGATGCATGGAGCCACCCTTGCCGCGCATCAAGCCGTTGTCGCGCAACATCAATTCCCCGAGCACACCCTCGACCGGGGCACCGCGCGCCAGCGTGTGGGCGTGGCCGCGATAGGTGCAGAAGGTCTTGTCGCCCGTCTTCATGGCAACGCCAAAACCTGCGGCCACGGCTTCCTGCCCGAGCGAGAGATGGCTCGTGCCCTTGATCAGGTTCTGCAGGAACAGGTCATAGGCGCGCTTCTCAGCGTCGCGGATCTCGATCTGCAGCCGGTAGAGTTCGCGGCGCGTCTCGTGGCCGATGTCGTCGTTCTCTTTGGATTGAAGTGAAGCCATGCACTCACCGAAGATCTTGTGTCGTCTGGGAAAAGCCGCGTGGATCAAACCTCGCGGCCCGGGTGGTTGCAGATGCAGTGAGGCACAACTCACACAAGCCTTCGGCAGATTGCAAGATGTCCTCCCGGGACTGGGTTCAGTTTTCTTGTTGGAGCCAGTGTGCCTGCAAAGCCCGCGCGGCCTCCGATCAAAAATTATCAAAATGAGAATTTTATAGCGTTGCTCCTGAACCCGCTTGGTTAGGATGATTGGCAACGAAGAGCTCGCCTGAGCGGGTCTGTGGTGCTGCTGCGTTCACCAAAGGGAGGAAGCGCAACGTGACTGGCAATGTGCAGGAAAGAGTTGCGTCTGCCGGTATCGGGCTGCCCGGCAACCACACCGTTGGCGTCGCCCAGGCGGACGTCTCCCATGCAAACGAGGAAAAATCATCATGAAGGCCGTGCGGTTTCACGCTGCAAAGGACATCCGCGTCGAGGATGTGCCTGCACCATCAAAAAGGCTCGGCCCCAACGATGTGCTGATCAAGCCGCTGGTCACCGGCATCTGCGGCACTGACCTGCACGAGTACATCGCGGGCCCCATCGTCACGCCGCAGACGCCACATGTCTACACCGGAGCAACCAATCCGCAGATCCTGGGTCATGAGTTCAGCGCCATCGTCGCCGACACGGGCGCTGCCGTGGAGAACGTCAAGGTCGGCGACCGGGTCTCCATCCAGCCGCTGATTTCGCCACGCGACGACTACTATGGCCGCCGCGGCCTCTATCACCTCAGCGAAAAAATGGGTTGTGTCGGCCTGAGCTGGGCCTGGGGCGGCATGAGCGAATACGCCGTCGTCAATGACTACAACGTGGCGGTGCTGCCGAAGGGTGTCAGCGACCTGCAGGGCGCCATGATCGAGCCTGCCGCGGTTGCAGTCTACGCCGCAGACCGTGGCGGCGTGCAGTCCGGCTCGACTGTGCTTGTCTCCGGCGTCGGGCCGATTGGCGCGCTCACCCTGCTGGCCGTGAAGGCCGCGGGCGCGGGCCAGATTTTTGTTTCTGAACCCAACGCATTCCGCCGCAAGATGGCGAAGGAATTGGTGCCCTCCGCGATTGTCATCGATCCCGCGGCGGAGAACGTCGCCGGGGTGATCCGCTCCATGACCGAAGAAGGTGTCGGCGTCGATGTCGCCATTGAATGCGTCGGGCTGGAAGCAAGCCTGAACACCTGCGCGGCCGCAGTGCGCCGCCAGGGCAAGGTCGTGCAGACCGGCCTTCACATGAAGCCCGCCGCCATTGATGCCATGCTCTGGGCGCTGAAGGACATCACCCTGGAAGCCACCTGGTGTTATCCCGTGCAGTGCTGGCCGCGCATCATCCGCATGGTCGAGGCCGGCATCTTCCCCATCGAGAAGATTGTGACGGCCAACATCTCCGCCGACCATGTGGTGAAGCAGGGCTTCGACGCGCTGCTCGACAAGTCGGTCAACCACATGAAAATCCTGGTGACCGTGTGATGGCAAAGTCAGGTCCTGTGAATGTCGCGATGATCGGCCTGGGCTGGTGGGGCAAGAAGATGACCGCCGTGCTGCAGAAGGCGGGCGATGACATCCGCATCGTCTGCGCCGCCGAACCCAACCCGGCGGGCGCGGAATTCGCCAAGACAAACGGCTTTGCGCACTACACCACCATGCGTGAGGCGCTCGCCCACCCCGGTGTTGAGGCAGTGATCCTCGCCACACCTCATTCGCTGCATGCCGAGCAGATCCGCCTTGCAGTGGCGGCGAAGAAACACATTTTCTGCGAGAAACCGCTGGCGCTCACCCGCAAGGGTGCCGAAGCCGCCGTCAAGGCCTGCGCCCGCAACAGGCTGGTGCTGGGCATGGGCCACGAACGCCGCTGGGAGCCGCCCGTGGCAAGGATGCTTGCCATGGCACGGAACGGCGAACTGGGCCGCATCCAGCAGGTGGAAGGCAACTTCAGCCACGACAAGTTCACCACGCTCGACAAGAAGAACTGGCGCCTGAACCAGAAGGAAGCACCCGTGGGCGGCATGACCGCGACGGGCATCCACCTGACGGACCTTGCCGCGGCGCTTCTCGGCGAGGCCCGCGACCTGCGTGTCTCCTGCGAGAAACTCTCGTCCAAGATTCCGCAGGGCGACACCATGAGTGTCCACATCCGCTTCAAGAAGGGCGGTACGGCCTATGTTTCGGCCTCCCTCGCCATGCCCTTCATTTCGCGCTTTGCCGTTTTCGGCTCCAAGGGCTGGATCGAAATCCGCGACAAGGCCCACGTGGAATCGCCCGCAGGCTGGGTTGTCACCTCCGCCATGGCGGGAGGCCCGATCACCGTCACTGAGGTTCCGCCTGCCGAACCGGTGAAGGACAATCTCGTGGCCTTTGCCCATGCCGTGCGCCGCAAGGCCGCCTATCCGATCAGCGGCAAGGACCTCGTCACCAATATCTCCATTCTCGAAGCCATCATCAAGTCCGCCGCCAGGGATGGCGCGGTTGTGAAACTCTAGGAGTTGCTCCCCATGAAAGCGCTGATTTTTGAAACGCCGAACAAGCCCGTGATCGCCGATGTGCCGATGCCCACGATCAATGACACGGAAGTGCTGGTGCGCACCCGCACCATCGGCATCTGCCACTCGGACTATGAACTTCTGGCAGGCCGCTACATCATCCCGATCTCCTACCCCGTCATACCGGGCCATGAATGGTGCGGCGAAATCGTCGAAGTCGGCAAGGCGGTGAAGAATTTCAAGGTGGGTGACCGCGTGGTCGGTGAATGCGTGGTGCGTACACCGGAGCGCCTGCATCATTTCGGTTTCTCCATGGATGGTGCCGACCGGCAGTATTTCAATGTCAACCCGGACTGGCTGCACAAGCTGCCGGATTCGGTTGATGACATGCGCGGCTCGCTGATCGAACCGTTCACCTGCGGCTACTACGCGGTGCTTCGCTCCGGCGGAACCAACGCCTCTGAGACGGTTGTCGTGTCTGGTGGCGGCACCATTGGCCTCGTTTCGGCGGCAGCGGCACTTGGCATGGGCGCGCGCGTGATCGTGGCCGATCCGATCCCGAAGCGGCGCGAGGTTGCCAAGAAGCTGGGGGCCGAGGCCATTGACCCATCGGACCGCGGCGCCGAGCAGATTGCCGAACTGACGGGCGGAAAGGGCGCCGACCTCGTCGTGGAATGCGCCGGACACGATGCCTCCCTGGCAGCGGTCTTCGACTATGTCGCCCATGATGGCCGCATCTCCATGGTCGGCATCAACATCGGCAGGAAGATCCCATCGGTCCTCGGGCTCATCCAGTTGAAGAACCTCACGGTGAGAGGCTGCATCGGGTCGCCCGGTGTCTGGCCCGCCGCCATCCGCTTCCTGGAGCGCACGGGCATCGACCTGTCACCGATCCAGACGCACAAGTTCTCTCTCAACGATGCCGTCAAGGGGTTTGAACTGGGGCAGGATCCCAAGGCCTGCATCAAGATCACCCTGTCAACCGAAGGATTGAACTGATGCCACGCCACGCCTTGATCGCCGGTGTATCGGGAATCATCGGCCGCCATCTCGCCGAGCACCTTCTGGGCACCAAGGGATGGACGGTCTCGGGCATCTCGCGCCACAAGCATGACCTGCCGAAGGGCGTGAAGCACATTGCTGTTGACCTCACCGACGAAGAGGCGGTGAGATCCGCATTGAAGCGGGTGAAACCGACCGATGTGTTCATCACCACCTGGCTGCGCCAGGCAACAGAAGCGGAAAACTGCCGCGTCAATGCCGGCATGGTGCGCAACCTCCTGTCCGCGATGGAAGGCAAGAAGATCAGGCACGCGGCGCTGGTGACAGGCCTCAAGCACTACATGGGCCCCTTCGAAGCCTATGCCAAGTCGAAGATGGTCACGCCCTTCCGCGAGGAGCAGCCGAGGCTTCCCTACCAGAACTTCTATTATGATCAGGAAGACGAACTTTATGCGGCCGCCGAGAAGCAGGGCTTCACATGGTCGGTCCACCGCCCGCACACACTGATCGGCTACACCGTCGGCAACCAGATGAACATGGCGGCCACCCTTGGTGCCTACGCGGCGATCTGCAAGGAAACCGGCAGGCCTTTTGTCTTTCCCGGTTCGCCCCAGCAGTATGAGGCGGTCGTGGACATCACCGATGGCCGCATCATCGCCAAGCAGCTCCTCTGGGCTGCCACCAAGCCCGCGGCCCGCAATGAAGCCTTCAACATCGTCAATGGCGAAGTCTTCCGCTGGAGCTGGATGTGGCCAAAGCTTGCGGAACATCTGGGCGTTACCGCGGCAGACTACCCCGGTCATGCCCAGCCGCTCGAAAAGCAGATGGCCGGCATGGAGCCGGTCTGGGACGCGATTGTGGCCCGGCACGGGCTGCAGAAGAACCCGCTCAGCGCCGTGGCCTCTTGGTGGCACTCCGATGCCGACCTCGGCCGCGTCTTCGAGAATTTCACCGACATGACCAAGTGCCGCGACAAGGGGTTCACCGCCTACCAGAATTCGGTCCGCTCGTTCACCGATGCCTTTGACCGCCTGCGCGCGGCCAAGGTTCTGCCCTGATGAGCAACGCTGCCGCCATCCAGCCGGGACTGCTCCAGCAGATGCCGCTGGCGCGCAGCTTTGTGACGGTGCTCTCGTCCACCGTCGTGCTGCTGGCGGTGTGCTTCATCTTCGCGCCCTCCAGCGTGTCCATGGGCGCGCTGTCGGGCAGCCTGCCGTTTGCGGCCATCATCGCCATCGTGGGTCTCGGACAGTTGCTGGTTGTGCAGCAGGGCGGTTTTGACCTGTCATTGCCGGGGGCGGTTTCGCTTGCGGTGGTGCAGGCCACCCACTACCCGCAGCAGGACAACGCACTCTTGCTCGCGGCGGTGCTGATCGCCGTCTGCTTTGCACTCGCGGCAGGTATTCTCAACGGCCTGCTCGTCAGCGTCTTTCGCCTCAACGCCATCATCGCAACGATTGGCGTCAATGCCCTGCTCTACGGCGGTGTCTTCGCCGTCTCCGGCGGCACGCCCTCCATCACCACTGACCTTCTTGCAACCATCGCCGGCGGTGAAACCCTGGGCCTGCCCAACTCGGTCTGGTTTGCCCTGCTGGCGCTGGGCGTCGTCACCTTTGTCCTGAAGAAAACTGTCGTGGGCCGCCGCTTCGAGGCGGTCGGTGCCAATCCGTTGGCGGCGCGGGCTGCGGGGCTGGCCGTCCGCCGCCACCAGTTCATGGCCTATGTCTACGCCCAGCTCCTCTATTGTCTCGCGGGCGTTCTCATCGCCGGCATCACGCGCGAACCCACGGCCTTCCAGGGTGACTCGCTGCTTTTGCCGTCGGTGGCTGTCGTTGTCCTCGGGGGCACATCACTGCTGGGCGGGCGCGGCTTTCCCGTCTCGACCGTCATCGCCGCATTCTTCCTGAACCAATTGAGCCAATTCGCACTCGCAGTCGGAGTGCCGTATTCGGCCCAAACCATCATCCAGGCCCTGGCTCTGGGTTTTGGCATCGGGGTTTACTCGTTCCGTTGGACGGTAGGCCAAGGAAAAGCGACTGAACCAAAGAAAGTGGAGGAAAAACCATGAAGTCTCTGAAAACGAAACTTGCCCTTGCTGCAGCCACGGCAATGCTCGCACTTGGAAGTTCAGGCATCGCCAATGCCGAAAACCCCTCGTGGTGCGGCCCCAAGGAAGCGTCGCTGGCGCTCCTCGACGGCTATGGCGGCAACAGCTGGCGCCAGGTGACCACCGCCTCGGGCAAGCAGACCGCCTCGCTGTGCCCCAGCATCACCAAGTATGAATACGCCGACGGACAGGGCGACACGCAGAAGTCCATCTCGGACATCAAGTCCATGGCAGCCAAGGGCATTGATGCGCTCGTTGTCTTTGGTGACGCGGGCCCCGCCGTTCTCCCTGCCATCACCTCCGTCTTCAAGGCGGGCAAGGTAATCGTGCCGTACCGCGTTGATGTCGGCGGCAAGGAAGGCGAGAACTACACCAAGTTCATCGGCGCTTCGTTCGTGAACGACGGCGAGAACTGGGGCAAGTGGATCAAGGGCATCCTGCCGAATGGCGGCAACCTGCTCTTCCTCTCCGGCCCTGCCGGCAACAGCCAGGGTCTGGACGAGTTGAAGGGCCTGCGCAACGTGCTTGGCCCAGAATACAAGTTCGTGAACCCCGAACCCTTCGCGGTGACGAACTGGGATCCGGCGCTGACGCAGAAGGTCCTCACTGCCGAAATCGCCAAGAACGAGAAGATCGACGTGATCATCTCCGACTTCGGCCCGTCGCTGGTGGGCGCGCTTCCGCTGTTCAACAAGCAGGGCAAGTCGATCCCCGCGCTCGCGACCTCTGACGGCAACTCGCTTGCCTGCTTCTGGGAAGAGATGAAGGCCACCAATCCCGACTTCAAGCTCTTCACGGTTGCAACAGGCAACGACAACGTCCGCCTCGCGGTCATGCATGCGGTTGCTGCCGTCACGGGCGGAACGCCTCCGGCTGAAAACATCTTCCAGGCGCCGATGTATGAAGACTCGGTGTCCGGCAAGCCGAACCCGGTGACCTGCCGCAAGGACCTGCCCGGCGCCATCTACCTGTCTTCGGAACTCCCTGACGAAGACCAGGCCAAGGCTGTGGGCGGCCAGTAAGCCCGGTTACACAAACAGGCTCCGGAGGGTCTTCCCTCCGGAGCAGTCATTCTGGACACGGACAAACCGACGTGGCGGCGAGCAAGTCAAAGAAGGCGGACATGGGCAGTGAAGCCAGAGGCGCGGATGCCACGGGCACGCCAACAATCCGGCTTGCCAACATTTCAAAGGCATTCTCCGGCGTTCTGGCGCTGCGCGAAGTGTCGGTCGAGTTCCATCCCGGCGAAGTCCACGCCATTCTCGGTGAAAACGGGGCCGGCAAGTCCACCCTGATGAACATCATTTCGGGTACGCTCCAGCCAACACTCGGCGAAATCTGGTTTGAGGGTACGCGCATTCCGGACATGAGCCCGGAACTCTCCGCCAATCTCGGCATCGCCATTTCCTTCCAGCATCCCGCCATTCTCGAAGACCTCTCCGTGCTGGAGAACCTGCGCGTGGCACTTCCAGAATCGGTTTTTGCCGGACGTCCGGCAATGGTTGTGGCCAAGGAGATGCTGGATGCGGTTGGCCTGCATGTCCCGCTGCGCCTGCGGGCGGAAGCGCTGACTGTCGCGCAGAAGCATCTGCTCGAACTGGCCAAGGCGCTCGCCGTCAAGCCAAAGCTGCTGATCCTCGACGAACCCACGGCCTCTCTCGACCAGGAGGCCACAGACATGCTCTTTGGCCGTGTCCGTGACATCGTCAAGGCCGGCACATCGGTCATCTACATCACCCACCGCCTTGCCGAGATCCGCCAGATTGCCCACCGCGTGACGGTGTTGCGCGATGGTCGCTGGCGCGGTTCATCGCTGGTCAAGGACATCAGCGACTCCGAATTGCTCGCCCTGATCGTGGGCCGCACACTTGGCTCCACCTTCCCCCCGAAGGCGGCGGACACCAGCAAGGACATCAGCTTCTCCGTGTCGGGTTTCAGCGGCCGCGGCTTCAAGGATGTGTCCTTTGACGTGCCGCGCGGCCAGATCCTTGGAATTGCGGGCGTTGCCGGAAACGGCCAGTCGCATCTCATGCGCGCCCTTGCCGGTCTGCTATCGGCAAGTGGTGAGGTCGCGGTGCACGGTGCGCCCGTGAGCCTGAAGGAACTGCTCGGCAAGTCCGCCTACATGCCATCGGACCGCCACACCGAAGGACTGGCCAGCGGCCTCACGGTGCGCGAGAACGCCGCCTTCGGCGCACTCGAAAAATTTGCCCGGAACGGCCTGGTGAGCCACAAGAAGGAATTGGAACTTGTCGGCCGGACCTTCGAGTCCCTTGCCGTCAAGGCTCCCAGCATTGAGGCGCCCATCCTGTCGCTGTCGGGCGGCAACCAGCAGAAGATCGTGATGTCGCGCGCCCTCCTGTCCGAGCCTGTTCTCATCGTCGCCGATGAACCGACGCAGGGCGTGGACGTCGGCGCGCGGGCAGAAATCTACCGCATCCTGCGCGATGTCTCGAACGCCGGTACGGCCGTGATTGTCAATTCATCGGATGCGGCCGAGCTTGAGGGCCTGTGCGACAAGGTTATTGTCATGTCGCGCGGGCGCGCGGTTGCAACCCTCACCGGGGCCGATGTCACGGAAGAGAAGATCATCGCCGCCGCCGTTGGCGCGGTATCGCACGTGGGCGACAGTGTCTTTGGTGCCACGGCCGGCAGCGCCATGAGTGGGCTGAGGCATTTCCTGCAAACCGACAATGCTCCCGCAGTCGCGCTGGCTGTCGTCACCGCGCTGCTTGGCCTCTACGTCAATTTCCACAACGACAACTTCCTGTCGACATACAACGTCTATAACATCCTGCTGCTGGCAACGGCGCTGGGCTTCATTGCGCTTGGCCAGACGGTGGCGCTGCTCATGGGCGGCATTGACCTGTCGGTTGGTCCGCTCGCCGGGTTCCTTGTGGTCGTTGCATCCTTCTTCATCAATGACGACAAGTCGGCGGCCATGGTGCTGACCGGCTTTGTGCTGATGTTTCTGGGTGCGCTTGTCGTCGGAACCATCAATGGCGTGCTCATCC
Source organism: uncultured Alphaproteobacteria bacterium (assembly GCA_937870685.1). Lineage (GTDB taxonomy): Bacteria > Pseudomonadota > Alphaproteobacteria > Rhizobiales > Aestuariivirgaceae > Aestuariivirga. The sequence continues at coordinate 26,720 of CALMZX010000101.1, read as the reverse complement.
GCTTTGCCAACTTCACGCCCATTGCCGCAACACTCGCCATGTACATTGCGATCCAGGGTGCCAGCTTCCTGCTTCGCAACGCGCCCGACGGCTACATCAGTTTCCCGGTGACAGACTGGATCAACTGGCAACTCGGGCCTGTTCCCGTCGCCTTCATCGTGCTGGCCGCCGTAGCGGTGGCGCTTGAATATGTATTGCGCAAGATGCGGGCAGGCTGGCGCCTGCGCGCTGTCGGGTCGGACGAAGAGTCGTCGCGCCGCATGGGCATGCGCGTCGACCGTACCTTCATCGCGGGATATGTGGCCTGTTCGCTGCTCACGGCTCTGGGCGCCATCATGCTGATGACGCAGATCGGTGTGGGCGACCCGCGCCAGGGCATCAACTACACGCTGTCCAGCATCACCGCCGTCGTTCTTGGCGGCACCGCTCTTTCGGGCGGCAGGGGCAGCTTCATCGGTACCGTGCTGGGCGCGGTCCTTCTCACCGAAGTGCTGAGCGCCGTCACATTCCTGGGTCTCAGCCAGACCTATCAGTACATTTTCCAGGGATCGCTCATCGTGGTGGCGGCCTTGATCTACTCGACAGTCCGAAGGCGTGCCGGGTCGGAAGCGTAAGTGCAAGTGAAAGGAAGCGGGAAATGAGACTGAAAGACCGTGTTGTCATGATCACCGGCGGGGCCCAGGGCCTGGGCGAGGGCATTGCACAGCGGCTCGCGTCCGATGGTGCCTCGATCGTCATCGCCGACACGAACGGCGAGAAGGCGGAAGCCGTCGCCGCTGACCTGAAGGGCAAGGGCCACCGCGCCCTTGCGGTGAAGGTGGATGTGGCAGAGCGCAGCCAGGTGCAGGCCGCAATCCGTAAGACCGTAGAGGCATTCGGCAAGCTGGACGTGATGTTCAACAACGCCGGCTTCAACAAGCCCGTGCCGTTCATGGAAGTGGACGAGAAGAACTTCAACAGCATCATGCGGGTGAATGCCTGGGGCGTGATGCTGTGCACGCAGGAGGCAGCGCGCCAGATGATGGCGCAGGGTCACGGCGGCAAGATCATCAACACCGCCTCGATCGCGGGCCGCCAGGGCTATGCCGAGTTCGCGCCCTATTGCGCCAGCAAGTCCTCCGTCATCTCGCTCACGCAGGCAGGCGCCCGGGAGTTCGCCAAACACAAGATCACCGTCAATGCCTTCGCGCCAGGCGTGGTCGTGACACCGCTCTGGGATGGCCTTGAGCAGGACATGATCGACAAAGGCGTCATCAAGAAGAAGGGCGAGTTCATCGACAGCTTCTCGTCCAGCATCCTGCTGGGCTTCCCCTCGAAGCCGGTTGATCTCTCGGGCATTGCCGCGTTCCTCGCCTCGTCCGATTCCGATTACATCACCGGCCAGGTGATCATGTCTGATGGCGGCATGGTGCTGGTCTAGGTTGTTGGAGGGGGTCAATAGTAGCCAGCGGCGCGCATGGCCGCATCGATGCGGTTCTGGCTGCGGGTGAGGGCCTGTTCGTCCGACACGTCGCCATTGAGGGCCGCGAAGATCTCTTCGCCGAGGATTTCCTCGATGACGTGATACTCCCTGACCGGCGGGCGCTGCCAGTTCTGGATGCGGTTCTGTTTCGCGAGCCGGTCCACGAAGCTCACGATCGGCGTGCTTGCGGCGGCTTCCGGGTCGGCGCTCACGGAAAAGCGTGGTGCTGCCGGAATGCCGTTTTTCACATGTTCCTTCATGGCGGCGGGCGAGGCCATCCACGAGATGGCTTCGAACGCGAGGTGTGCCCGTTCCGGCGGCAGGGAGGCGGGCACGGCGAGAAGGAAACCGCCGATGGGCGACAGGCTGCTTCCACCCGGCCCAGCCGGATGGGGGTGGTAGGACACTTTCCGCTTCACCACTGAATGGATGTCATATTCAAAGCGCGCCGCCCGCATCGTCCAGCAGTAGATCATGGCCGCCTGGCCACCCATGAAATATTCGAGCGCCCGGTTCCAGTCGATGGAGAGAATATCCGGAGGGGAATAGGCCAGCAGTTCATGCATGTATTTGAGCGTCTGCCGACCCGCCTCGCTGAGGATTTGCGGCCGCATCGCCTCGTTCTTGATGCGGCTGTAGTCGAGGTGCAGGCGGGGGGTCGGAATGCTGATCACCGGGCTCCCGCAGTCACCCATGAAGAACATGAAGGAATGCGACACGGGCATGCCGCGGGCGGCATTCCAGACCACCCCGTGCATGCCGCGCCTCGGATTGTGAAGTGTCTTTGCCGACTGGATCACTTTCTCGAAGCTTGCGGGATGCTGGAGCTTGCGGGATTCGAACAGGTCCTTGCGAAGTGCAAGCGCCTCGATGGTGCAGTAGATCGGTATGCCATAGTGGGTCTTGTCCCAGCTGCCCGTGGCCCAGATCGCGGGATGGAAGTCCATCGGATTGATGCTGCTGCTCTTGAGGTGCTGGGTCAGCGGCTGGGCCACATCATTTGCAACACACTCGCCGAGCCAGGGCATGTTGATGGCAATGACGTCATACTCGCTTTCCTTGCGGGCGGCGTTGGCGAACACTTCGGCGCGCAGTTCCGGGAGGCCCATGAGGGTGAAGTTCTTCCGGGCGGAAAGCTTGCTGCGGAAGTCCGACCACATGTTGCGCATGCTGGAGAAATAGTTGTCGTCATGGAGCAGGAAGCGGAGTTCGGGGCCCGCCTGCGGCTTCTTTTCCATGATTTCGAGCGGCGGAATGATCTGCCCGGCAAAATAGGAACCGCCAAAATAGTAATCCTCGGCGTCACCGCTGCCGCTGCGCAGGCCGAAAGTGTCGGCAAGCAGCGCCTTCACCCGGGAGGCATATTCGGTGAAGCTGATCACCAGCTTCCGGCTGGGCTCGAGGAAGTGTGACCGTCCCGTCGTTCCGCGTTTGCGAAGCTGGATGTCGCCCCGGTCAATCAGCTGGTGGATGCGCCGCATGGCGCTAGCGAAGGGGATGTCGGCGGCCGAAGCCAGTGACGACATGGTGACGTTCTCGCCCCTCAGGTGATGCTTCATCAGGTACAGTACGATGTTCCAGTGCGGGTCGGGTTCCGCCGTCCGCAGCAGGTCGTCGTAGGGTTTTCTCATGCGCTCAAGGAATGTGATGATGCGCAAAAGTTCATATTCCGTCATGCCCGGCAGTTGCGCAAATCCCGCAGTGATGGTCAAGTGTTGATGCCGAATGGCCAATCAACACGAATGCGGAGGTACCCATGGCGGAGACAGTTCTTGGCATGCATCACATCGGCATCACCGTGCCTGACATCGAGGAGGGAATCGCCTTCTTCAAGAAGGTCTTGGGGGCGGAAGAGGTGTTCCGGACCGGGCCGTTCAATGTCGATGACACCTTCATGAAGGGCAAGCTTGGCGCCGCACCCAATGCGCGCATCAAGGACCTTGTGTTCCTGCGTTGTGGCAACGGCACCAGCGTCGAGCTGTTCGAATATGATGGCGAAGACAAGAAGGCGCCGCAGAAACGCTCATCGGAGGTTGGCGGCTCACACATCTGCTTTGAAGTGGAAGACGTGTTTGCATCTGCCGAACGGCTGACGGCCATGGGTGTCGAGATGCTGGATGGGCCCAACGTGGTTGATGCCGGGCCGCTGGAAGGCTTCAAGTGGATCTACTTCCGTGCCCCGTGGGGCCAGATCCTCGAGATCGCCAGCTTCGACAGGCTGGGCTACGAAAAGAATTCGTCACTCAGGCTCTGGCGCGCCAGGCAGTAGCGCGCCGGAAACCCGGCTCCGGGCCGTCCTTACTGGCTGGCCCAGATGATGCGTGCCATCCAATCCACGTTCTTCATGTCCAGCACCTTGTTGGGGTGGCTGGCATTGAACGAGGCGAGTTCGATGCTCTTGGCGGTTTGCCGCTGCATGATCTTGGCCATGACCTGTCCGTCTGTCGTGCGCACCACCACGCGGTCGCCCTTGCGCACCGTCGCTGACGGCGAGACGATGATGGTATCGCCCTCGCGGTACACGGGCTGCATGGAATCTCCGGTGATCTCGAGGGCATAGGCCGAATTGTCGGTGACGCCGGGAACATCGACCTCATCCCAGCCGTTGCCGGCGGGGAAGCCTGAATCGTCGAAGAAGCCGCCCTTGCCCGCCTTGGCAAAGCCCAGAAGCGGCAGCACCCTGAGCTTCGCCGGAGCGCCCTTGCGGCCCATCAGCAGTTCCATGAATTCCTCAACCGGCGCGCCGGAGGCGTTGAGCACCCGGGAGATGCTTTCCATGGTTGGCCAGCGTGGCCGGCCATCCGGCCCGTTGCGCTTCGACGGATTGAACGAGGTGGGGTCCAACCCCGCCTTCTTGGCCAGACCTGACGCCGAAAATCCGTAGCGTTCGGCAATCACATCAATGGCATTCCAGACCTGCTTGTGGGTGAACATGGCTCTCTCCTAAATCCCGCACTAATCCCGCATCTAGGAATAGAATACGAGCTAGTGGCCCGCTTGGCAAGCGGGAATTCCCTGCTATGGGAAGCGCCGTCAGGCAAACCCCGGAAAACAGCAGCAGCCATGCCCCTCATCTACAAGATTGTGCCACAGGATCTTTGGCGGCAGGCCGTGGAGGCGGGCGTGTTCACCGGTTCACCCGTCGATCTGGCAGACGGCTATATTCACTTCTCCACGGTCGCGCAGGCCCCGGAAACGGCCCGCCGCCACTTCCACGGGCAGGCCGGCCTGCTGCTGGCCGCCTGTGATGCCGGAGCGCTGGGGGCAGCGCTGCGCTGGGAAGCCTCGCGTGGGGGTGATCTCTTTCCTCATCTCTATGCTTCCCTCCCCACCGCCGCCGCCTGCTGGGTGAAGCCACTCCCCTGGGACGGCACGGCACACATCTTTCCGGAAGGCTGGATGTCATGACGCTGCTTTCGCGCGGTTTTGGCATGTTGCGTCCCGTGCTGCATGCCTTGGATGCTGAACAGGCCCACCGCCTCACCATCAAGGCGCTGTGCGCGGCACCCGCCATGCAGCGCAACACGCCGCGGCATCAGGCGCTGGCGCAGACCGTCTTTGGCATCGCCTTCCCCAATCCGCTGGGCCTTGCCCCCGGTTTCGACAAGAATGCCGAAGTGCCGGACCCGATGCTGGCACAGGGCTTCGGCTTTGTTGAGGTCGGCACCGTGACGCCGCGCCCGCAGGAGGGAAACCCGAAGCCCCGGCTGTTCCGCCTGAGGGAAGACGAAGCCGTGATCAACCGCATGGGCTTCAACAATGAAGGGGCCGCCGCCGTGGCCCGCAGGCTGGATGCGCGCCGCGCAAGGGGTGGCATCGTCGGCGTCAACATCGGCGCCAACAAGGACTCCGAAGACCGCATGGCGGATTATGCCGAAGGCGTACGCTGGTTCGGTCCGCGCGCCTCCTATCTCACGGTCAATATTTCCTCGCCCAACACGCCGGGCCTGCGCGGCCTGCAATCGCGTGATGAGCTGACGCGGCTTCTGGACCGCGTCAACGAGGCACGCCTCGCCCTGCCGCGCCGCCTGCCTGTTCTGTTGAAGATCGCCCCCGACCTTTCGGATGCGGAACTGGCGGACATCGTGGCCTGCACGGCAAAAGGCGAAGTGGACGCCGTGATCATCTCCAACACCACGCTCTCGCGCCCTTCTCTCAGGTCGCGGCAGGCAGGCGAGCAGGGTGGACTTTCGGGCAAGCCGCTGTTTCATCTCTCCACTCGGCAACTCGCCAAATTCCACCAGCTCTCGGGCGGCAGGGTGCCGCTCATCGGTGTCGGCGGCATTTCCGACGCCGAGACGGCCTGGCAAAAGGTGCTGGCGGGCGCCAGCCTGCTGCAGGTCTATTCCGCGCTGGTCTATCAGGGCCCCGGACTGGTGACGGACATTCTCGATGGCCTCGCCCACAAGCTGCGCGAGCACCATCTGATCAGCCTCTCCGAGGCTGTGGGCCTCAAGTCGGCCGACTGGGCCCGCGCCTGATAAGTCCTTAATATTCATGGTTAAGCCTTTGTTGACCAGTGCTGGGCCATGGTCGGGTGTCTGTGTGATGTCCGGGAGTTCTCCATGTTGCCTGCCCAGTATTTGCAGTCCGCGCCAAGGATGCGGTCCGCAACCCTCATGGTTGCGGCCCTGTCAGCGGCCCTTCTGCTGGCAGGCTGCCAGAACAAGGCGGGCATTTCCGGCGGAGACCAGCTGACCACCGGCAGTATCGGATCGTCCGGAGAGGATGTTTCGTTCAAGAAAACGGAAGAACTGGCGCAAGCTTGGAAGAAGAAGCGGGGCGATGCCGCAACTGGTCTCGCCTATGCCGCAAGTTTGCAGCGCCTCGGCCAGCAGCCGCAGGCTATGCAGGTGCTTCAGGAAGTGGCCGCCGCCAATCCTTCCAATGCGCAGGTGCAGGCGAGAATCGGCAAGGCGCTTCTGGCGTCCGGTGATGCCAATGGAGCAGCGGCGGCACTTGAGCGGGCCACCACCGCTGATCCGAAGGATTGGCAGGCCCTGTCGGCACTGGGCTCGGCCTACGACCAGATGTCCCGCCATTCCGAGGCGCGCGAAAAGTACCAGCAGGCGCTGGCGGTCAAGCCGGACGCCATTCCGGTACGCAACAACTACGCCATGTCCTATGCGCTTCAGGGCAAGCTGCCGGAAGCCGAGAAAATGCTCCGTGAGCTGATGAATGCCACGGGTGCCAACGCCCCGCGCGTGCGCCAGAACCTCGCACTAGTCGTGGGCCTGCAGGGCCGCTTCGACGAGGCCCGCAAGATCGCCTCGGAAGACCTGCCGCCCAACGAGGTGGAGGCAAACCTTGCCTATCTCCAGCAGATGCTCTCTCAGCCCAACACCTGGAAACAGTTGCAGGAAGGCCAGGGCTGAGACCAGCCTGCCCTTCCGTCCGTCTCAGGGCTTCTTCTCGACCCAGTCCAGATAGGCTTTCAACCACTTGCCCAGACGCTGCCGTGTCTCCCCGTCCGTGAGTTCGCCGTTGCCGTCAAACTTCTCTTCATTGTGGACGATCATGATCTCGGGCCGGGGCATGGTGATGGCTTCCAGCGCCTGCAGGTTCTGCCTGAGGTGATACTGCGCCCGCGCCGTGCCGGCCAAGGCGCCCGCACTCGCCCCCACTACACCTGTGCGCTTCCAGCGGAACGGATGATTGCAGGTGGACAGCCAGTCGGTGGCATTCTTCAACACGCCGGGAACCGAGAACTGGTATTCCGGCGTGGCGATGATGAGGCCATCGGCGGCACGAATGCGATCAGCAAGTTCCGTGACCACCGCAGGCTTGCCGCTGGCGGCGATCACGTCCTCGTCGAACAGGGGAATGCCGTGCAGCGTCACGATCTCCATGCCGACCCCATCCGGCAGCAGTGACTTCAGGGCGCGCAAGAGTCCGGTGTTGGTGGAGGCCTTGCGCAAGGCGCCGCTGATGCCGATGAGGTTCATGGACTTTCTCCTGTTTTGAGAGCCGCAAAAGCCGCCAGCGCCCGCGCGCGGGCCCGTGCATGATCGACCATGGGAGGCGGATAGGATTTGGGCGGAAGCGTCATCTCCCACGGGCGGTGGATCATTTCGGCAGGCACATCGCGCAATTCCGGCACCCAGCGTTTCACATAGTCCCCGCGCGGGTCAAACTTCTCACCCTGCAGAACGGGATTGAAAATGCGGAAATAGGGCGAAGCATCCGCCCCGCAGCCCGCCACCCACTGCCAGCTTGCGGCGTTGTTGCCGATGTCGGCATCAACCAGCGTGTCCCAGAACCAGCGCTCGCCCGCCTGCCATGGCTGCAGCAGGTGCTTGATGAGAAACGATGCCGTGATCATCCGCACCCGGTTGTGCATGATGCCGGTGGCCCAGAGTTCACGCATGCCTGCATCGACGATCGGGTATCCAGTCTCGCCACGCTGCCAGCGCGCCAGCGCCTTGTCGTCGGGCCTCCACGGGAAGGCCGCGAACTCCGGACGGAACGGCTGTTCCGGGAAGTTCGGCACGTGATGCACGAGGTGATAGGCGAACTCCCGCCACAGCACCTCCTTGAGGAATTTCTCGCCATCCCGGTCGAGCACGCCGCCAGCGGCCTCCATGGCCTGGCGCGTCGCCTGCCAGACCTGATAGGGCGAGATTTCACCCCAGTGCAGATGCGCCGACAATTGCGAGGTGTGCGCCAGATCGGTGCGGTCGCGGCCCTCGGCATAGCCTTTGAGGCCATCTTCAAGGAAACGCACGAGGCGGGCCTTCGCACCGGCCTCTCCCGGTTGCCACACCGGCCCGAATCCTGTGGCCCAGTTGGGCTGAGTGGGCAGGAGGCGGAGATTGTCCAGTGATCGGCGTTCAAGTCCATGCGTGGCCCATGTGGCCGAAACTGTTCCTTTGGCAGCGCGCGGCTCGCCCTTGCCGAAGCAGACGCGGGAAAAGGGCGTGTAAACCTTGAAGTAGTCGCCCGCCCCGGTGCGCACCGATTCCGGTTCATGCAGCAGGAAGCCACCGTAGCGGTGGCACGCAGCTCCTGCCGCGTCGCAGGCGTCCTTCACCCGCTGTTCCAGTTTGCCGGACCAAGGTGCGTAGTCGCGGGTGAAGTAAAGCGCTGACGCCTGCGTCTTACGCAGCAACGCAGCCAAAACCGCCTCGGGCCTGCCCCTGCGCAGGACCAGCGGGACGTCCTTTCCCAAGGCAGCGAGTGAATGATGCAGCCACCAGCGCGAAGCACCGCCCCAGCGCCACTCCCCGGGAGTCTCGTCATCGAGAATGAACACGGGTATCACGGGCCCCGCCGCAGCCGCCGCATGAAGGGCCGGATGATCCGACAGGCGCAGGTCCTGACGGAACCACATGATGACGGGTGCGTTCACAAAATCCTCTGTCTTGTCAAAGACGTATACGCAGCATGCCAAAACCGGATCAATGCCTTATTCCTGTCCTCGGTGACCAGCTCAGTCTGGCGCTGCCGAGCCTCCTCGCAGCCGACAAGGCCCGCAGCGTGGTGCTGATGGCGGAGGTGATGGCCGAGGCCACTTACGTGCGACACCACCGCAAGAAGCTGGTCTTCTGTTTTTCGGCCATGCGCCATTTTGCCGAGCGCTTGCGTACTGAGGGCTGGACAGTGGACTACGTCACGCTGGATGAGCCTGCCAACAGCCATAGCCTGAAGGGCGAAATTGCCCGCGCCTGCGCCCGTCACGGCATCACCCGCGTGATCATGACGGAACCCGGCGAATGGCGCCTGAAGCAGGAACTTGCGGACATCGACATGCTGGAAGACACGCGCTTTCTCTGCTCCCATGCCACCTTCCGGCAGTGGGCCGAAGGGCGGCGTGAGTTGCGCATGGAGTTCTTCTACCGCGACATGCGCCGCCAGACCGGCCTGCTCATGGACGGCGACAAGCCGGAGGGCGGCAAATGGAACTTCGACGCCGAGAACCGGTCTCCGCCCAGGCGCGGCACACGCTTTCCGCCGCCGCCCCGCTTTGAAGCGGACAGCATCACGCAAGCCTGCATCGCTTTGGTGGCGCGCATCGCCCCGGATGGCTTTGGTGACATCACGCCTTTCTGGTTTGCGGTGACGCAAGAACAGGCGGAAGCGGCGCTGACACATTTCATCACCCATGCGCTGCCCCGCTTCGGTGAAACCCAGGACGCCATGCTGCAGGACGAGCCCTTCCTGCATCATTCCCTGCTCTCGGCCTACCTCAACGCGGGCCTCCTGCATCCGCTGGCCGTGTGCCACAGCGCCGAAGAGGCCTGGCGCGCAGGCCGTGTGCCTCTGGCGGCAGCGGAGGGCTTCATCCGTCAGATCATCGGCTGGCGCGAATATGTCCGCGGTGTCTATTGGCTGACGGCACCTGACTATGTGAACCGCAATGCGCTCGGAGCCACGCGGCCCATCCCGGATTTCTACTGGACCGGCGACACGGACATGAACTGCATCGCACATGTGGTGCGGCAGACGCGTGAGGAGGCCTATGCCCACCACATCCAGCGCCTGATGGTGACGGGCAATTTCGCCCTGCTGGCGGGGCTGGACCCGGAACAGGTGCACGAGTGGTATCTCGCCGTCTATGCCGATGCCTATGAGTGGGTGGAACTGCCCAACACCCTTGGCATGGCATTGCATGCCGATGGCGGGCTGCTGGCCTCCAAGCCCTATGCCGCATCCGGCAACTACATCAACCGGATGTCGGACTATTGCGGCACCTGCCGCTATGATGTGAAGCAACGCACCGGCCCGGATGCCTGCCCCTTCAATGCGCTGTACTGGGATTTCATCGCCCGCCACCGCGAGCGCTTCTTGCTCAACCCGCGCATGGCCAACATCTGCCGAGGCTATGACAGGTTTAGCGACACGGAAAAGGAGAGCGTCCGAGAGAGCGCGGCGGCCTTCCTTGACCGGCTTGAGCCGTGGCCCAGGCCGCAGCTTAGGCCGCAGCCCCCGAACGCTTCCTGAGCAGCGTGGTCAGCCAGTCCGGATCCATCTGCGGCACGGAGGAGAGCAGCAGTTCGGTGTAGGCGGGATAGGGCGGGTTCAGGACGTCCGACTTCAGGCCCTGCTGCACCACCTTGCCCTTGTACATGACCACGATCTCGTCCGAGATGGCGCGCACCGTGGCAATGTCGTGGGTGATGAAAAGATAGGTGACCTTCGTTTCCTTCTGCAGCTTCATCAGCAGCTTGAGGATTTCCTCCTGCACGATCTGGTCGAGCGCCGAGGTCACTTCATCACAGATGATGATTTCGGGTTCCGCCGCAAGGGCGCGCGCGATGGAGATGCGCTGCTTCTGCCCGCCCGACATTTCGCCGGGATAGCGGTCGATGAAATCCTCGTTCAGTTCAATGGCGTCCAGCAGCTTGACGATGCGCCGGTCTTTTTCCGCACCCGTGAGGCCGAGATAGAATTCCAGCGGGCGGCCGATGATGTCACGCACCGTCTGGCGTGGATTGAGGGCCGTGTCGGCGGACTGGTAGATCATCTGGATGCGCCGCAGCGTGTCGCGGTCGCGGTCCTGCAGGCGGGCCGGAAGGTCCTTGCCGTTGAAACTGATGCGGCCCTTGGACGGAGGCAGAAGGCCGGTGATGGCGCGCGCCAGCGTGGACTTGCCGGAACCGGATTCACCCACAACGGCAACCGTCTTGCCGCGCGGGATGCGCACCGTCACATTGTCGAGCACCTTGACGACGCCGGAATAGCTGGCATCCACGTTGCTGACCGAGAGCGCGATGTCGTCGCTCTTTTCTTCCTTCTTTTCCAGCTTGCGCACCGCCCACAGCGACTTGGTGTAGTCCTGCGTCGGAGCTTTCAGCATGGCGCGTGTTTCGGCTTCCTCGACGAGGTTGCCATAGCGCAGCACCATGATGCGGTGCGCCATCTGGGCGACCACCGCGAGGTCATGCGTGATGTAGATGGCGGCGGTGTTGAACTCCTCCACGATGCGGCGCATGGCGGCCAGCACTTCCACCTGCGTGGTCACGTCCAGCGCCGTGGTGGGCTCGTCGAAAATGATCAGGTCAGGGCGGCACGACATGGCCATGGCCGTCATGGCCCGCTGCAGCTGGCCGCCGGAAACCTGGTGCGGATAGCGCCCGCCGATCGTGTCCGGGTTGGGCAACTGCAGGCGCTTGAACAGGTCCTTGGCGTCGGCCTCGGCGGCAGCCTTGTCCATGACGCCGTGGTTGAGGGCACTCTCCGTCACCTGCTCCATCAGCTTGTGGGCCGGATTGAAGGAAGCGGATGCACTCTGCGCCACGTAGGAAATGCGAGAGCCCCAGAGTTCGCGCAGCCTGTCCTGCGAGGCATTCACCAGATCGATGCCATCGAATGTCACCGATCCTGCGGTGATCTTGCAGCCGGGCTTGGTGTAGCCCATGGCGGCAAGGCCGAGCGTGGATTTGCCGGCACCCGATTCACCGATCAGCCCGATGACCTCGCCGCGCTTCAGGGTGAGGTCGAGGCCCTTGATGATGGGGTGCCACTTGTCGTCGGAATAGCCATCGATCTTGAGGCCCTTGATTTCGACGAGGGTGGAGCCCTTGACGCGGGACTTGTCCGCCGGTTTCACGTCACTTGTCATCGCGCAGCCCCGAAGTCTTGTGCAGGAACCAGTCCACCACGAAATTCACCGCCACGGTGAGAAGGGCGATGGCAGCCGCCGGAATGAGCGGTTGAGGGCGGCCGAAGGTGATCAGCGTCTTGCTTTCCGCCACCATGGAACCCCAGTCCGCCGTGGGCGGCTGGATGCCGACACCGAGGAAGGAGAGCGCCGCGATGGTGAGGAAGACGAAGGAAAAGCGCAGGCCGAATTCCGCGATGAGCGGCGGCAGGATGTTCGGCACGATCTCGCGCAGCACCACCCAGCGCAGGCCTTCGCCGCGCAACCGTGCCGCTTCCACGAAATCTTGCACGGCGACCGAGAGGGCTGTGTTGCGGGCCAGGCGGAAGACACGCGTCGAGTCGAGGACGGCGAGGATGAAGATGAGGTTCAGAATTGTTTTGACACCCTGGCTGAACGTTCCGTGCAGACCAAACCAGTTTTCGACCGCATCGAAAGGCCGCATGGCCAGAAGCATCAGCGCGAAAATCAGCACGGGAATCGACATGAAGACATCGACAATGCGCGACAGCACTTGGTCAAGTATGCCGCGGGTCACCGCCGCGTAGATTCCGAGCAAACCGCCAAGCGTGAAAGAGATGCACACCGTCAGGAAGGCAATGCCCATGGTGTTGCGCGCGCCGTAAAGCACGCGCGAGAACACGTCACGCCCGATCTGGTCCAAACCGAACCAGTTTTGTGCGGATGCTGGGGCATAGGCCTTGCCGACCACCTCGGCTTCGCCATAGGGGGCGATGAGAGGGGCAAAAATGGCGCACAACACGTAAACGGCAATGACGGTCATGCCGAAAATGGCGCTGGGAGGGGCGGATTTCAGTGCGCGCCATGCGTTCTGCATGAAGCTGCGGCGTGTCCGGACCGACCGGATATCGACATTTTCCGTTGTCATTTGGGATGCAACAGTCTGGGGTTGGTGACGATGGCGATGATGTCAGCCACCAGGTTAAGCAGGATGTAGGTGGCCGCGAAAATGAGGGCGCAGGCCTGCGCCACCGGCATGTCGCGGCTACCCACGGAATCGACCATCAACTGGCCGATGCCGGGATAGGTGAACACCACCTCCACCACCACAACGCCCACCACGAGATAGGCAAGGTTGAAGGCAATGACGGTGGCAATCGGCGCCCAGGCATTGGGCAGGGCGTGACGAACAATCACCTGCCGTGGCGACAAGCCCTTGAGTTTCGCCATTTCAATATAGGGATTGGCGAGCAGGCTGATGATTGAAGCGCGCGTCATCCGCATCATGTGCGCCACAATCACGAGGGTGAGGGTAATGGCCGGCAAAATCGCCTTCCAGACATGCTCCCAAAACGGTGTGCCCTTTGATACCGTGGCAAGCGGCGGAAGGTCCGGTATCCAGGACACGAAGGGCTTGACCATGGGGCCCCAGCCATCGGGAAGGACCGCCGCAAAACCGTTCTTGTTGCCTACTGCAATCAGGACCAAGACATAGGCAACAAAAAACTCTGGAGACGCAATCGTGGTCAAGGTGACCGAGTTGATGATGCGGTCAAACCAGCCGTTTCGATAGAGAGCCGCGAAAAGTCCCAGCGCAATTGCGATGGGAACTGCAATAAGGGCAGTCAACGCTGCAAGGAAGAAAGTGTTGTAGAAACGCGGCCCAATGATGTCGGAAACGAAGCGTACGTTTTCTTCGCGCCAACCGCCTGCGCCGGCGAACGACTTGCCGAAGTCACCCTGCACCGCGCCGCCCAACCATTCAACGTAACGCGTCACGGGAGGACGATCCAAGCCGAGAGATTTGTTGAAAGCCGCAACCGTTTCTGGAGTGGCGCCCTGGCCCAAAATGGCTTCGGCAAACCCACCGGGCAGAAGCTCCAGCGACGAAAAGATGATCACCGACACCGCGAACAGTGTCAGCAGCCCCAACCCCAAACGTTGCAGCACGGTTCGGATGACCGGATGCATTGGCACACTCCCCAGTTTTTTTCTCGGGCCGGGCTTCTCTGTCCCGGTCCGCAAAATGCTAGCAGACTGACACGTCATTGCCAGCGCTTTTTCACCTCCGCTTTCACATTTGCGACGCCTGCAAAACAAAACACCCCGCCGTTTCCGGCGGGGTGCATGACAGGCGAACCTGTAACGTGGCTTAGACGAACCACCAACGGTCGTACATGTAACCGCCGTCGAAGTCGTTGTCGGAGTTGAAATCGCCGTGGCCGAGCTTGGTCGACATGGCACCAACATAGTTGGCGAACATGAGAACCATCTGGCCGCCGTCGTCATGGACGAGCTGCTGGGCTTCGGCATAGAGCGCCGCACGCTTGGCATCGTCCGTTTCGCCACGGGCGATCGGCAGGATTTCATTGAAGCGGGCGTTCTTCCAGTGCGTGTCATTCCAGGCAGCACCTTCGGACAGCGAGACCGAGAGCATCGTGTCAGCCGTCGGACGGCCGCCCCAATAGCAATGGCACCAGGGCTTCTTGATCCAGACGTTGTCCCAGTAACCGTCGTTCGGCTCACGGACCACGTTGATCTCGATGCCAGCCGCCTTGGCGTGTTCAGCCATCAGCAGGGCGGCGTCAACAGAGCCTGCGAAAGCGGCGTCAGCAGCGGAGATGTCCAACTTCAGGCCAGACAGGCCAGCCTTGGCGAGGATGGATTTGGCCTTTTCCGGGTCATAGGTGTGAACCGGGTCCGGGCTGGTGGCGAACTTCAGCGACGGAGCGAGCGGCGAGTCATTGCCGGGCTTGCCGTAACCGAAGAGCACCTTGTCCACCAATTCCTGGCGGTTGATTGCCCACTTCAGGGCCTTGCGCAATTCCGGATTGTCGAAGGGCGCAGTGTCCGTCAGCATCGGCGCGGTGTAGTGCTGCATGCCGGACACGTCGTAGATCGCCGTGTCGGGCGCGGACTTCAGCATGTCGATGGTCTTGAGATCGACCTTGTCGATGTAGTCCACTTCGCCGGCCAGATAGGCGTTGGTGCGGGCGGCGGCGTCAAGGATCGTGAGCTGCGTCACTTCATCGAAGTTGCCCGGCGCGAAGGCGTTCGGGTTCCGCTTGAAGTGGGCGCGCACGCCCGGTTCGAAGCCGTCGAGCACGTAGGGGCCGGCACCCAGACCGGTCAGGTCCGGCTTGCCGTCGGTGATCGACAGGATCGGGAACTGGTATTGCGCGAAGGCATAGGGGAAGTCCGCGTCAGCGCCCTTGAGTTCGAACACCACTGTGTCCGGTCCATCCGCCTTGACCGAGACGACGCCGCCCAGATAGGCCTTGCCGGCCGACTTGGAGTCCGGGCCGTTGTGGTAGTTGATGGTGCCCACGACGTCGTCCGAGGTCACCGTCTTGCCGTTGTGGAAAGTGACGCCCTTGCGGATCTTGAACACCCACTTCTTGGCGCCGTCCGAAGGCTCGAAGCTTTCGGCGAGATAGGGCACCACGTTGTTCTTCTGGTCGGTGCGGGTCAGCGGTGCGCCGACGAGGCTGCGGCCCCAGCCGAAGTTCAGGCCGTGGGCATAGGTTGCCGGGTCAAAGGTGTCGGTGGTGTTGCCGTGGCCGAGGCCGGCGCGGAAGTGGCCGCCCTGCTTGGCTTCGGCGCGGGCCGCCTTGATGAACAGCGTATTGGCCGAAGTCAGCGTCAGGCCACCGGCCAGCGCGAACTTGGTGAAGTCACGGCGGGAGAGCTTTCCCTTCGTGACCGCCCGCTTCGCGAGCTCGAGTTTATATTCAAATTCAGTCATGTTTCACTCCGTTCAAGTGTCTTGGGTATTTTGATCTTGGGGAAGTGGACGGCGCGTGGACACCGGCGAACCCTGTGCCGCAGTCCTGACGCGAGATGCTCCCCACATATTTTTCTTATGGCTCCAATCGAGGCCAGTCCGTTGCCCGGACTTGGGAGCAAACCTTGCACGGCATTGTTCAGCCGTCAATTCTCTAAGAGGTGAAGGGAAATCCGAGGGGGTGATCCAGTATGACGGTTTGCGGCGTAAACAGGTCGTTTGCATAGCAAGGCCTCCCTACACGTGAAAAAAATTCGTATCGCAGTGGTCGGCAGCGGCATCTCCGGCCTCTCGGCCGCATGGCTTCTGTCGCAACGTCATGACGTGACACTTCTTGAATCCGAGGCCCGCCTTGGCGGCCATTCCAACACCGTAACCCTGAACGACGGCATCCGTGAGTTAGCGGTCGACACGGGCTTTATCGTCTCGAACACCTGGACCTATCCCAATTTCACCGCGCTCATGGATTATCTGGACGTGGCGATGACTGACACGGCCATGTCCTTTTCGGTCAGTGCCGAAGACGGCCGCTACGAATATTCAGGCAGCAGCATGGGATCCTTGCTGGGAACAGCGCGGCAATGGGTCTCACCCCGGCACTGGCGGATGATGGCCGATCTTGTCCGCTTCTACCGCACCGCCGAGCGCAAGGCCCCGCTGCTCCCTGACTGCATGACGCTGGGCGAGTTCCTGATGCTGGAGAATTACGGCGACACCTTCATGCGCCGCCATATCCTGCCCATGGCGGGCGCCATCTGGTCATCAACGCCCGACGAGGTCGCCGCCTATCCCTTGCGGGCTTTCGTGCGCTTCTTTGCCAACCACAAGCTCTTCGCCCTCGGCAACCGTCCGGATTGGAGCACCGTCACGGGAGGTTCACAGGAATATGTGAAGCGTCTTGTGGCGGACAGCCGCTTTTCCGCGCGACTGTCGGCCCCTGTGGCGCGCATCCGGCGGGAACGCGGCGCGGCGCTTGTCACCTTGCAGGCCGGAGAAACGCTGGACTTTGACGCGGTGGTGCTGGCCACTCACGCCGACCAGGCGCTCCGCCTGCTGGCCGATTCCTCGCCGGAAGAACTTGACCTGTTGCGCCCCTTCAAGACCTCCCCCAACCGCGTTCTCCTGCATCGTGATCCCCGCCTGATGCCGCGCAACAGGCGGTTCTGGTCCGCGTGGAACTACCGAGGCGATGACAGCGGGCACGACAGCCGTCTCTCGGTCACCTATTGGATGAATGCCCTGCAGAAGCTGGAAACCCCCGACCAGTATTTCGTGTCGCTCAATCCCCAGGCAGAGCCCGCACCTGAGTTGACCCATGGAAGCTGGCTTTATCGCCACCCCCTGTTCAACACGGAAACGCTCGCGGCCCAGAAGGAACTGTGGTCCCTGCAGGGGGTGAACCGCACATGGTTCTGCGGGGCCTGGTTCGGGTCCGGCTTCCACGAGGACGGCTTGCAGGCAGGCCTCGCGGTTGCCGAGCAGCTGGGTGGTCTGTCCCGTCCGTGGCGCGTGACCAGCCCTTCGGGGCGCATCCACGTGTCCGGGGGGGCGGAAGATCTGTCTCATCCTGTGCCGGAATCCGCCGCATGATCAGGTCTGCCATATATCGGGGCACCGTCAGCCACCGCCGCCTGCGCCCGGTGAACCACGCCCTGGACTATGAGGTCGCAAGCCTGCTGGTGGACATCGACGACCTCGCGGATGGCCGCACGCCACTCCTCCTGTCTCACAACCGCTTCAACCTGTTTGCCATCCGTGACGGGGACCACGGCGAAGCAGGCAGCATCCGGGATTTCGCCTGGGGCAAGGTCCGCGAGCAGGGCCTTGGCGGGGAAGTGCGGCGCATCTACATGTTGGTTTACCCCCGCATCCTCGGTTACGCCTTCAACCCGCTCACCACCTATTTCGCCGTGGACGGCGAGGGCGATGTGCAGCTCATGATCTATGAGGTGCACAATACCTTCGGTGGCCGCCACACCTACCTGACCAGGCCCTGCGCAGACGCGGCGGCAGACGGCGGCTCCAGCTTCGGCCTTGTCGACAAGGTGTTACGGGTGTCGCCGTTCAACGGGGTGGACGGAAGCTATGGGCTCAGGGCTTCCCTGCCGGGAGAGACCATTTCTGTCGGCGTGACCTTGACAACGGCAGATGGCCCGCTGCTCAAGGCGTGGTTCAGTGGCAGCCGCCACCCGCTGACCAATGCCGGGCTTTTGGCGGTCTTTGCCCGCCTGCCTTTCCAGTCCCTCAAGGTCATCGGGGGCATTCACTGGGAGGCCTTGAAACTTTGGCTGAAGGGCCTCAATCTGCAAACGCCCCCGTGAAGAAGGGGCGAACAAGCGGGGTTGGGAAACATGAGCGAGGGGATACTCGGCAATCTCATCATCGAAGCGGCACGGCGCCTGCTGCCCAAGAGCTACAAGGGCTCGCTGGAGCTGACCTTGCCGTCGGGTCGCAGCGTTGTGCTTGGTGAGAAGGGCACCGGCCTTGAGGCTGACCTCAGCCTGCGCAATTTCAAGGTGATCTGGGCATCGGTGCGCCGCGGCCAGCTTGGCTTCTTCGAGCGCTATCTCGCCGGTGACATCGAAAGCCGTGATCCGACGGCCTTCTTCCGCTTCTACCTGCAAAACCGCTCCGGCCTCGACAAGGCCTCGACGGGCGTGTTCTTCGCAAGCCTCCTCGACAAGTTCTGGCACAAGCTGCGTGACAACACCAAGGATGGCTCAAGAGAGAACATTTCCGCCCACTACGATCTCGGAAATGAGTTCTACAGGCTCTGGCTCGATGACACGATGAGTTACTCGTCCGCCGTCTTTGACGGCACGGGAAACAGCCTTGAGGCCGCCCAGCGCCGCAAGATCGACAAGGTGCTGGACGCCGCCGGGGCAGGACCGGGCAAGTCGATCCTCGAAATCGGCTGCGGCTGGGGCGGAGTTGCCGAGGCCGTGGGAAAGCGCGGCGGCACGCTGCGCGGCATCACGCTGTCGAGGGAGCAGTTGCAGTTCGCCCAGCAGCGCATGAAGCGCGAAGGCGTTGACGACAAGGTTGAGCTTGTCTTCGAGGATTACCGTGACACCAAGGGCACCTTTGACGGCATCGCATCGGTGGAAATGATCGAGGCCGTGGGCGAGGCGCATTGGCCGGTCTATTTCCGCACGCTCTTTGACCGCCTGAAGCCGGGAGGGTCCGCTGCCATCCAGGGCATCACCATCGCCGAGGAGAACTTCGACGCCTACAAGAACGGCGTTGATTTCATCCAGCGCTACGTCTTTCCCGGCGGCATGTTGCTCACCAAGGACATCATCCGCGAACAGACGCGCAAGGCCGGGCTCATCTTCGAGAAGATGGAATGTTTCGGCCTGTCCTACGCCCGCACCCTGAAGATGTGGCACGACCGCTTTGAAGAAGCCTGGCCGCGCATCCAGCCGCTAGGCTTCGACGAGCGCTTCCGCAAGCTCTGGAAGCTCTATCTCTGCTACTGCGAGGCGGGCTTCACCGAGGGCATCATCGATGTGGGCATCTACAAGCTGCGCAAGCCTGCCTGATCAGCCGAGCGCCGAAAGCCCCCACAGAATGGCCGCGTAGCGCAGCGCCTTGCCTGTTCCCACAAGCGCGAGGAAGGGCAGGAAGCGCACCCGCATCAGTCCGGCCGCAAGGGTCAGCGGATCGCCAAGCACGGGAATCCAGGCGAGCAGGAGTGTCCACCAGCCATAGCGCTGGGCAAGGTCGCGGGCCTTGCCGAGTCGCTCCGGCGAGACCGGAAACCAGCGCGCACCCGCAAAGCGTTCCACATGGCTGCCGAGCCACCAGTTGACGATCGAGCCCGCCGTGTTGGCAATCGTGGCCACAAGGAAAAGCGTCACGATGGCGCCGGGCCACTCCGTTGCGGTGGCCACCAGTGCGGCTTCCGATGTGCCGGGCAACAGGGTCGCCGACAGGAAGGCTGACGCGGCAAGCGCGAAATGGGCAAGAAGTTCTGGCAAGTCCTGTTATCGCCTCAGCACATTGCGCCGGATGAGCGCAAAGTACAGGCGATAGGGCAACAGGCGGGCAAACTTCAAGAGCGCCACGAAACGGATGGGATAGGCGACTTCAAACCGACCTGCGGCAAGGCCCGCGATGCTGCGCCGGGCAGCTTCGTCAGCATCCATGAGAAAGGGCATGGGGAAATCATTCTGCGCGGTGAGCGGGGTGCGAACGAAGCTGGGATTGATGACACTCACCCGAACGCCGTCTGCCTCAAGTTCCGGCTTCAGGCTTTCCGCCAGATTGATCAGTGCCGCCTTTGTGGGACCATAGGCGGCTGCCTTGGGCAGGCCGCGGTAGCCCGCGACCGAGGCAATCCACGCCAAATGGCCGCTGCGGCGAGCGCGAAAGGCGGGCAGCACTGCCGACAGCACATTGACCACGCCCAGATAGTTGGTTTCATACATGCTGCGGAACGGGGCCGGAGAAAGTGCATCCAGTTGCACGGGCGCATATGTGCCTGCCGCCGCCAGGACGAGGTCCACGACGCCACAATCGCGCTCGATGGCCGCAAAGGTGGCGATGACGGCCTCTGCGTCTGTCACATCCAGGGGGTAAGGCTTGAGGCGGGGATTGGCCTGAGCCAGCGCCGAGAGCTTGTCGGCGGAGCGCGCCGAAACCGCCACGGTGATCCCGCGCGCCGCAAGCTGTCGTGCAATTTCCGCGCCGATGCCCGTTGACGCTCCTGTGATCCAGACCACCCGCCACGGCAGGGCCGGTGGCGCCGCCATGGTCAGATGCCGACGAAGGGCTGCGCCAGCCGCGCCCAGATGGACTTGAACCGAGTCGGCGCCTCGGTCGCCACCAGACAGATGCACTCCACGTCGGAATCGACCCGCGGCGCGTGCTCGATATCCTCGTCCAAATCAGCCACGTCTCCGGCACCATAACGTCCGGTGTGATCGGAATATGAGCCCTTGAGCACCAGCGTCAGTTCCCCTCCGCCATGGCCGTGGTCTGGCAACGCCTTGCCGGGTGCGATGCGCAGCAGCTGGAGATGGGTTCGGGCACCCGGCGACAGGCTGATGTCAGCCTTGGCAATGCCCGGCGCCTTGGTCTTCCATTTCACCCCCGGCAATCCGCGCTCACCCAGCACTGATGCCAGCGGCAATGGCAGTTCACCTGAGGGTTTCCCCCGGCGTGGTACCGCCCGTGTCACGCCATCAAGGCTCGCCAGTGTGGCGGCGCGGCAGGTGTCGCTCACGGCACTTGCATCCTGGTCTTCCAACAACATCCCGCCGACACGCTCTGCTGCGCGGATGGCGGTGCGGCAGTCCCCGCACATGGCGGCGTGGGCGGCAACGACAACGCGATGGGCCTCGCCCAGCGTGCCAGCGGCGTAGGCTACCAGTGTCGCGTCATCAAGGTGATGGGTGATCTTCACGTCAGGGTCTCCAGAAGTTTCTTCAGGCGGCGGTAGGCCAGCCGCATGCGGCTCTTGACCGTGCCCAGCGGAATTTGCAGGCGTGCCGCGATCTCGCTCTGCGGCAGGTCTTCCACATAGCTCAGGATCAGGAGTTCACGCTGCTCATGCGGGATTTGCGCCAGCGCCTGGGCCACGGCACTGTCTTCCTGGAGGCGGTGCAGGGCCTCATCCTGCCCCGGCTCATCCGACGGTGCGTCATAGTCGTCGAGGTCGGTGAACTGGTTCGGCTTCTCGCGCCGCAGCCGGTCAATCCGAAGGTTGCGCGCGATGGTGAACACCCAGGTTGCGACCGATCCCCGGTCAGCAACATAGAGGGCAGCCTTCGACCACACCGCGATCATGGTCTCCTGAACGAGGTCTTCCGCCTGCTCGGCAGATGCCCCTTTGCGCATCATGAAACTCTTCACGCGCGGTGCAAAGTGGTCAAACAGGGTGGCAAAGGCCTCCCGGTCCTTGGAGGCCGCCACCAGCGCCAGAAGTTCGGCATGCACGCTGGCGGCCGGTTCAGGGCTTTTGCCGCTGCTCATCATGCTCAAGACCAATGACGTCATGCACCATTTCTCCGATGACAGGATTACGGTGCCGGAAGGGGTGCGGATTACTGCAGCTTGCGCTCGATTTCCTCATTGAACTCCTTGGAGAAAACCTTCTTCTTGCCCTCGAAGGCCTCAATCTGTCCCCAGACGATCCAGTGGGTTCTTGTGGAAGTCAGGCGGCCTTTCGTCTCGGTGCGCACCGACCAGGTGCCGCGCTTGCGGGTTTCGGTCCAGTGCGTCTCCATTTTCGCCGAGAGAGGATCATCGGGAAGAATGGAGTAGAATTCGCGCCCCACCGCGCCGATTTCAAGGCCATGGGAGGTGACCTTCTGGGTGCCGAAATCATCGACGATGTCCAGCCGCACCTCTCCCGTCTTGGGATCGATCGTCTTCTCGCGCTTGTGCGAACCCTTTTTCACCTCGGTCTGCTTGAGCGGTGCTGCCGACTGCGGCCCGGGGAAGACGATCTCTTTCTCGTTCTTCTGCGGCTTGCGGATGGGCAGCGTGAGCGAGGACGGCCCGGCATGGACGGTGAGTGTGGGCGCTTCCGCCACCGGCCACATCATCGGGAAATAGGTGGTAGAAATGGAGACACGCAAGCGGTGCCCTTTCGGCACCTTCCAGGCGATGTCATCCAGCTTGATCTTCATCTTCGTGCGCTTGCCGGGTTCCAGCGGCTTGGGCGTCTCGCGGCTGTCGCGCATGCAGAGGTTCTGCAGGTGATAGGTGATGCGTGTCGTCTCACCCGAGGGCCAGACATCACTCAGGCGAACCGCCACATGCGCCACCGGCTTGTCCGGGGTGAAATGCAGGTCGATCGTGGGCTGACCGACAATCTCCATGTCCTCGGCCAGTTCCGGCGAGTCGAAAGTGAGGGATTGCGCGTCATCATCACGCTGGTCGCCGGGGAACTCCGGACCAAGCCAGATGATGCAGTATTCGCCGCCATCAAAACCACAGGTCTGACTTGATGAAATCTTGAGGTCCTTTTCCGTGCCCGGCTTCGGCGCAATGCCGCTGGCGGTGAGGTTCCAGGTGCGGTTGTCCACCGTGCCATGGCCCCAGAAGCTTTCGGCGATCCAGCGCCCGGAGATGTCCTCCGGGAACGTGCCGGGCTTGTAGGAATCCATGAGATAAACCCGGTAGTCGGGATCGAGCGTCACACCGGTGTTGATGTTCTTGAGGTAAAAATCCCACCAGCGCAGCATCTCCTGCAGGCCGCCGATGCGCGGTCCCGGCACGGCGAAATGCGGATACTTGTGGGCCCACGGCCCGATGATCGCCTTGCGTGGCACCCTGAGGTTCCGCATCATCCGCGGAATGGCGTTGGAATAGGCATCGTTCCAGCCGCCGATCAGCAGGGTCGGCGTCTGGATCTTGTTCCAGTCCTCGCAAACGGAGCCATGTTTCCAGTAGGCATCGCGGTGTGGATGCTTCAGCCAGTCGATGAGCAGGAAGGGCTCGTTCTTCAGTCGCTCCATCCACATTTTCTTCCAGCGCGGTCCGACGATCTTGGGGTCCGGCGGGCGGGCCGAATAGGCCAGCATGGTGGCGGCCCAGCCGTGCATCTCGTTGAGGACCGTGCCGCCCTTGTAGTGCACGTCATCCTCATAGCGGTCGTCGGTGGAGCAGATCGAGACAATGGCCTTGAGGGCGGGCGGACGCAGGGCGGCCACCTGCAGTGCGTTGAAACCACCCCAGGAGATGCCGAACATCCCGACATTGCCGGAGCACCATTTCTGCCGCGCCAGCCAGGCGATCACCTCAAGGGCGTCTTCCTGTTCCTGCTGCGTGTATTCGTCCAGCATCAGCCCGTCGCTGTCACCGTTGCCGCGCATGTCAACGCGGATCGCGGCATAGCCATGGCCCGCAAAATAGGGGTGGGTGAGCTGGTCGCGCACGATGGTGCCGTCGCGCTTGCGGTAGGGCAGGTATTCGAGAAGGGCCGGAACCGGGTTCTTCTCCGCATCCACAGGAAGCCAGAGGCGCGCCGCCAGCTTCGTTCCATCCGAAAGCGGGATGAACAGGTTCTCGATTTCCTTCACCTTGCGCGGGAAGGAGGTGACGGCCTTGATGTCTTTGCTCATGAAAATTCCGTTTGCCGCAAGCCTTATGCCTTAAACCGCAGCCTCCCCGCAACCCGGCATGGCGCTGCCGCCGCTCCTTTCCCGGCCTTTGTTGACCTTTGCCGAGGGGCCAACTATCTCCCCCGGACATGACAACCCGTTCCATCATCACCCTGCCGGACGAGAAGATCCTGCGTCAGGTCTCGAAGCCCCTGAAACAGGTGGATGCTGCCGCGCGCACCCTCTTCGACGACATGTTGGAAACCATGTACGACGCGCCGGGCATCGGCCTTGCCGCCATTCAGATCGGCGTGCCCCTGCGCGCGCTGGTGGTGGACCTCGCCAAGGAGGGCGAGGACAAGAAACCGCTTTTTGTCGCCAATCCCGAGATCGTGGCCAGTTCGGCGGAATTGTCCGACTACGAAGAGGGCTGTCTCTCCATCCCGGAATTCTACGAAATGGTGCAGCGCCCGCGGGATATCACCGTGCACTACCTCGACCGCAACAACGAGGCCATGGAACTGACGGCCACGGGCCTGCTCGCCACCTGCCTGCAGCACGAGATCGACCACCTCAATGGCGTGCTGTTCATCGACCATATTTCCAAGCTCAAGCGCGACCGCGTCGTCAAGAAATTCCAGAAGGCTGCCAAGCTGGGCAAGCTGTGAGCGCCATGCGCATTGTCTTCATGGGCACGCCCGATTTCGCCACCCACGCGTTGCAGGCGCTGCGGGCAGCGGGCCACGAGATTGCCGCTGTCTATTCCCAGCCGCCACGGCCCGCAGGCCGCGGCTACGCAGTGAAGCCGTCGCCCGTGCACGCACTCGCCGAAAGCCTTGGGCTTCCCGTCCGCACGCCGCACTCCCTCAGGTCCGCCGAAGAGCAGCAGGCCTTTGCCGCCTTGCAGGCAGATGCGGCCGTCGTCGTGGCGTATGGCCTGCTGCTGCCCCGGCCCGTACTTGTGGCACCCCGCTTCGGCTGCTTCAACATCCACGCCTCGCTGCTGCCGCGCTGGCGCGGTGCCGCTCCGATCCAGCGCGCCATCATGGCAGGTGATGCCGAGACAGGAGTTACCATCATGCGCATGGAGGAGGGGCTGGATACGGGGCCAATGATGAAGGTGGAACGCCTTGCCATCACGCCGCAGACGACGGCGGCCTCGCTGCATGATGACCTCGCGGCATTGGGCGCGCGCCTGATCGTCGAGGCCTTGCAGGCGCCGGATCAGCCCGGCACGCCGCAACCGGCGGAAGGTGTCACTTATGCCCGCAAGATCGACAAGGCCGAGGCCCGCATTGATTTCATCCGGCCTGCCCCGGAGGTGCGCAACCACATCCATGGTCTCTCGCCCTTCCCCGGCGCATGGACCATGATCGGCAATGTGCGCGTCAAGGTGCTGAAGGCCGAAGCTGTTGACGGCGCGGGCGAGCCCGGCACGGCGCTGGACGAAAAATTGAGCATCGCCTGCGGCACAGGCGCCATCCGCTTGCTCGAAGTGCAGCGCGAGGGCAAGGGCGCCATGACGGCAGAGCACCTGTTGCGCGGGCTTCCCGTTCTCGCTGGCACGAGGTTTGGCTGATGCCGCGCTACAGGCTCACCATCGAATATGACGGCACCGGCTTCTACGGCTGGCAGTTCCAGGCCGATCACACCACTGTTCAGGGCGTGCTCGAATCCGCCATGGAGCGCATTCACGGCCAGCACATTCTGGTGCAGGGGGCGGGCCGCACCGACACCGGGGTTCATGCGCTGGAACAGGTGGCCCATGTGGACCTGCCGAAATCTTGGGACCCGTTCGTATTGCGCAATGCCATCAACGGCAATGTCCGGCCCCATCCCGTCAGCGTGCTGGAGGCGCAAGAAGTGCCGGAGGATTTCCACGCCCGCTTCTCGGCGACGAAGCGCAGCTATCTCTACCGCATCCTCAACCGCCGTGCCGCCCCGGCGCTGGATCGTGGCCGGGTCTGGCACGTGCCGGTGGAGCTGGATGCCGATGCCATGCACGAGGCCGCGCAGCATCTCGTGGGCAAGCACGACTTCACCACCTTCCGCGCTGCCGATTGCCAGGCGCAGTCACCGGTCAAGACGCTGGACCGCTTCGAGGTGGCACGCTACGGCGAGGAAATCGAAATCCGCGCCGAGGCCCGCAGCTTCCTGCACCATCAGGTGCGCTCCATGGTGGGCTCTCTCAAATATGTGGGTGAGGGCAAGTGGCCGCCGCTCAAGATGAGGAAGGCGCTGGAAGCCCGTAACCGAGCGGCCTGCGGCGTCGTCGCTCCGCCGCAGGGCCTTTATCTGGTGAGTGTGGGGTACTGAGCCTTACGCCGTCACGCCGAAGTAGCGGTCCAGCACCCGCCGGTACACCTTCGCCGTCGCTTTCAGTTCGTCCACGGAAATGCGCTCGTCCGTCTGGTGGATCGTCGCGTTGGTGGGGCCGAATTCGAGGACGGGGCAATAGTCCTTGACGAAGCGCGCATCCGAGGTGCCGCCGGAGGTGGAGAGCACAGGCGTGACACCCGTTTCTTCCTTCACCGCATCCTGCACCAGCGCCACGAAGTCGCCGGGTTCGGTGATGAAGGCGTCCGCCCCTTCGATGGCGCGCATGTGCCACTTGCCGCCCATCTCCTTGCGCACCGCCTCGATTTCCATCTGCACCAGTTCCTTCAGGGACTGGAACTTGTGTTCGGTGGAAAAGCGGATGTTGAACTTGGCCACGGCCCGCGAGGGGATCACATTGCCGGCCGGATTGCCCACGTCGAAACTGGTGAAGGCCAGCGTTGACGGATCGAAATGGGCGTTGCCGTCATCGATCTTCTTGTTGGCCAGGCGGTCCACCAGACGCGCCAGCTTGGGCACGGGATT
>CALMZX010000100.1 GCA_937870685.1 uncultured Alphaproteobacteria bacterium | reverse complement strand
CACGTTGTTGAAGTCATGGGCAATGCCGGAGGCAAGCTGGCCCACCGCCTGCATTTTCTGCGCCTGCGCCAGCTGCACCTCGAGCGCACGGGCATCGGTGCGGTCCAATGCGAACGCCGCCAGGCTCTCTCCGGCCTGACAAAGCGTGATCTGCACCGCGCGCGGCGGCTGGTTGTTCAGCATCACCTCGCAGGTGGCCGCCGTGCCGGGTTTCGCCAGCGCGTCCTTGAGCGCCGCCGCGAAGGCGGGATGGTCGGTCTCGCGCATCGCCTTGATCGCGGCACCATGCAGCCGCAGTTCCGCCGAGAGCGCAAGGAAAGTGGCATTGGCGCGCCGCAGGTCACCTGCCTTGGTCAGGACCGCGACGCCGATCGGTGCCGCCGTTGCCAAAAGGTCAAACCAGTTTCCACCGGCAGCGACACTCTCGCCCTCCTGCTTCAGCATCACCATGGCGCGGGCCGGCAGCGGCTTTCCCTCGCTGTCGAAATCGCTGCGGAAAATGATCTCCGCCGGAACCGCGCTCCCCTCCTTGGGCAACATCGCCACAAAGCGGTCCACATGCGAGACGTTGGGCCCGCCTTGCACCGCGGTCATGTGCCGCGCCGCATCGTTCCCCACCAGCCGGGCCAGCGGCATTTTCGTGGCCTGCGGCGCGGCAAGGTCAAGGCCAAGCCAGCCCGCAAGTGTCGCGTTGATATAGTCGACCCGTCCATCCGGCAGGATGGAGAAGAACCCGGCGGGCGCATGGTCGAGATAGGTGATGATGTATTGCAGGCGGGCAAAGGCGGCCTCCTGCCCCTGCCGGTCGGCGGTGATGTCCGTCATGCGCCAGAGCGCGCGCCGCCCGGCACCGTCTGCCATTGGTGCCACCGACAGCCGCAGCCAGCGCGCGCCATCGCCTGTTGATCCGGGCACGGACGAATTGGCCGGAACGCGAACGTCGCGCGAAAGCGCCGTCCCTGCAGCGGCGGCCTGCGCAAGCTGGTACACGGGCTCGGCGAAATCCGGGTAGCCGGCAAAGAGCACATCCATTCCTGCCAGCCGCGCCTGCCCTGCCCTGGACGAGAGCTTCACGAAAGCGGTGTTGGCGTGCAGCACGCGACCCTTGTCATCGGCGATCACCATGGCGTCGCCGCTGGCATCGGCAAGTTCCTGCGAGAACCCGCCCGCCGCAACACGGCCCGTGCGGTTGATGTGGCCTGCGGCATATCCGAGAACGGTCACGAGGAGGAATCCGATCAGGCCCGGCACCAGCAGTCCGCCTGCCTCACCTCCCTGCATGACAAGTGTGACGAACACGGCCGCGACCGCCAGGATGGCAAGCACAATGGCGACAGCCAGCATGAGCGGGCGGCGGGTCGCGGTCTTGCCAGCGGATGTCCCCGCCGCTGCGTCGTCGTTGTCAGTCATACACCCCATCCCGAATCAACCGTCAGTATAGGCATTCGGCCACGCCAGTGAATCGCCAAACGGTGCCATGGCGGCGCAGCCAACATGGTCAGTGATTCCTTAACCGGATTGGTCTAAGTTGCCCCTTCCGGATGGTGCGTGAGGAGTCGAGTCATGGAGTTTCTGCAACCTTATTACACGGTGATCGCGCTGATCCTCATCGCCCTTGTGGTGCTGGTCGCCGCCGCGATGATTATCCGCTCGTTCAATGGCCGCGTCCGTGGCCGCCGCGGCTCGCGGCTCGGAATCGCCGAGTACTATGAACTGGACAAGACACGGCGCCTGGTGCTCATCCGCCGCGACGACGTCGAACACCTGATGCTGGTGGGCGGCGCCCAGGATGTCGTGATCGAAAGCGGCATCCCCACGGCTGCCATGAGCCAACCGCAAATTCCCCCGCCGCCCGAACCGCAACTGCGCCCGCCGCCGCGCCCGGCGGTGTTCGGTGCCAGCCGCCCGCCGCTCCGCCCCGTCGTGCCCGGCTACGCCGACGACAACAACGGCTGACGCGGCTCAGAAGCGCGGGCCCTCGACAACCGGCAACGCGCTCCAGCCTGCATCCGCCAGTGGTTTCATGTGACGCGCCAAAAGCGCGTCATAACTTTCTGTAAAAGCAGCCATTTCTTCGCGCCAGCGGGGGGCCAGACCAAGCCCCGAGACAGCCGCGTTCCGGTCCACATCGGGGATGTTTACGGGTCTGGCCACCAGCCCCGCCAGCAACCAGCGCACCGTCACGAACCAGCCATCATCACCCTGCCGCACAACCGGCCCAAAAATCTGGCCATCGGGCCCCTGCAACAGCGGCTGCACGAGCAGCATTCCCTCCTCCGCCTCCTGCGCCAAACGCCAGGGCTGCGGCATGAACAGGATGTCGGCGTCTTCGGCCTGAAGGGCGAGCGCCGCATCATCCGGACTGACCTCCACGAAAGCCGTCGCGGCGGGCCGCCCCAGCACGGCGGCGGCCAACACACCACAGAGGTCGATGGCGAGGCCGCTCCGCTTGCCTTCTTCCATTGCGGCAATGCCCGGCGTGTTTGCAGGCACCGCGCAGGTGACGATGCCACGCGCCTGAATGTCCTCGACGGTTCCGGCGTGGGCTGCAACGCCACAGAAAGCGATGCCAGCGGCAGACTGGATGATCAGTGCGGCGAGGAACCTGCGCATCGCCACATGCAAGCCTGCCTGCCCTCCGCCGTCAACGCCCGACGGCGGCAATTAACCAAACCTGATTCAAACTCGCGCATGCGGTTAAGATTTCATTTAGAATCTCTTTCAGGTCCAAACCCGGTGCAAGACGTGGGCGGGACCTGCAGGATGGAAGCGGGCGCTGGGACGGCGGCCGCGGGGGCCAGCCTGCGGTGTGTGCGAGGTTTGATCTTCCATGGGTGTGGATATTGCGGCGCAGGGCATTGCCTTGCGCAAATGCGGACGGCTGCCCGCCGCTGCGTTGCTGGTGGCCGTTTCGGCGTGTTCGACATTCGCCGCCCCGTCACCCGCCTGGGCCGTTCCGGCGTCTGTTGCACCACCTCCACCGCTCCCGGTCATCCAGCCTGAAACGGAAAATGGTGGCAATGAAACGGTTCCGGAAGCTCCGGTCGCCAGCGAATACAAGGGTAACCTTCTGATGATCCGGGCGGGAACCGGCCCTGCGGCCGTCAAGTCAGGCAGCATCACCAGTGTGACGGCGCTTCAATCCTTCACAACAGCCAGCACATCGCAATTCGCAGAACCCGGCATCTCCATACAGCCAACCGCAGCCCCTCCCGTCTCCGCCAACCCGGACGGCGCCTGGTCGTTCTGGTCTGACATCCGCAGCGGCCTATACCGGGATGATGCGGCAACCCCGGACGTGACAGGCTCCTTCGCCGAGATCGGGCTGGGCTTTGGCTATCATCTCTCGGATGATGTGGAGATGGGCCTGGCCTTCGGCGCGGAACACGTCGCCGAGAACGTGGGCAGCACCGGCAGCCAGACACGCCGGGACGGCGTGACAGCCGGACCCTATGCCGTTGTTTCCCTCACCGGCACACTGGCGTTCGAGGCGCGCGCACAATGGGGCTGGGCCGACGAGGACAGGCGCGAGGATATCGGCGGCACCCTGTTCGCTGGCGATGCATTGATGAAACGTTTCCTGCTTGAAGCCCGTCTGTCATCCCGGCACGAGCTTCACGGCCTGCAGGCCGTCCCCGACCTGTCGTTCTTCTACGGACGGGACCGCCACGATGCGCACACGCTCACGGATGGAACGTCGGTGCTTGCAATGGCATCCGACACCGAGACGCTGGCCCGCCTCTCCGCCGGTCTCGCCCTGTCGCGAGACATGGAATTTGAGACCGCAACGCTCAGACCCTTTGTTGCGGCACGGGTCTCATGGGATGTCATCCAGCCGGACAACAGCGCCGATGAACTCAGGGCCACGGCCGCCGCGGGACTGACCTATGAGACGGCTGCGGGCACTGTCTCGGCCAGCGCGGAATGGGATGGCATCGCCAGCCATGGACATGAATCCGCCGCAGCCCGGTTGTCCTTCACACGGGAGTTCTGACTTACGCCTTTTTGGCCCGCTCGATCGCCGCCACGATCATCGCTTCCGCCTCGGTGGCATCGCCCCAGCCCACCACCTTCACCCACTTGCTGGTTTCCAGATCCTTGTAGTGGGCGAAGAAGTGCTCGATCTGGTGCAGGGTGATTTCCGGCAGGTCGGTGTAGTTCAGCACCTTCTCGTAGCGGCGCGTGAGGCGCGGCACCGGCACGGCGACAACCTTTTCGTCGCCCCCTGCCTCGTCTTCCATCTTGAGCACACCCACGGGCCGCACCGCCACGATGGCGCCGGGCACGATGCCACGCTGGTTGGCGATCAGCACGTCAATGGGGTCGCCGTCATCAGAGAGTGTGTGCGGGATGAAGCCGTAGTTTCCGGGATAGCGCATCGACGTATAGAGAAAGCGGTCCACCACCAGCGCGCCTGACTTCTTGTCCATCTCATACTTGATGGGTTCGCCATGAACCGGCACCTCGACGATGACGTTGACCTCCTTCGGAGGATTGCGGCCGATGGATACGTGCTCAAGGTTCATGTGACGGGTCTCCGGATCAGTGAATCAGCCCACAGTAATGACAGGGCCGCCTGATTGCCACCGCTTCAAAAGACCAAGCAGCGCGGAACCGACGACAGGTCGGTGGCAGGGCAGCCTGCCAAACGCTGCCGCCACCACAGGCGGCCCTGCCAAAATGTCAGGCGCGGATACGCGGGTTTCTTAAGGATTTCTGAAGAGCACCCCGAAACAGCCTGCCATTCTGTCAATTTCCGATCATTTCACTCGTCAATCGGCTTTTGAAAAACACTGTCTTTTCAGCGTTTTAAGTTCGGATTTCAGTTTGGCACATCGATTGCGACCCTCAACCCAAAACCAAGAACGGGGTTGAGCGCATGAAGCGGCAGTATCTGTGGGCAGGCATCCTATTCACCGTGGCGCCTTTGGCGACCGCGACCGCATCTGCCGAAGGTATTGCCGGCCTGAACCCGAGTGTTCGCCCAGCGGGCGCTCCGGTCATCAGCGAAGTGGCGAAGCCCGAAGGTTGGTACACCCGGGCATTGAACGGCGTCTCCAAGCCCTACCCGGCAAGTCTCAGGTTCCTTGTTGACCAGGGAGCGTGGTTCTCCCCCTTCATCCACGCCGGCATGACCGGCCCCTACGACATTCGCGGTTGGCACAGCGAAAAACCCGCTGAACCCGCCAACTGATCCCGAATGGCGCAACGGCACGTCGCGCATGCCGAAGCGTCCAAAACTCCGCGCGAAATTCAATCGGAAGGAATACGATCATGACGAAGTCGATGAAGCGAATGCTTTTCGCGGCCAGTGCAATCGCGGTTCTGGCTGCATCACCTGTCATCGCTGAAGAAGCCCAGCAAGGCATGGGCGGCATGTCTGGCATGGGCGGAATGTCCGGCATGGGCGGAATGTCCGGCATGGGCGGCATGTCCGGCATGGGCGGTA
>CALMZX010000099.1 GCA_937870685.1 uncultured Alphaproteobacteria bacterium | reverse complement strand
CCTTCGGCCAGAAGCGACTGGAGTCCGGCGTCAGAACCTCGTCGGCCAACACCAGCGCTCCGGCTGCGTCGCGGCCGAACTCGAACTTGGTGTCGGCGATGATGATCCCGCTCTGGGCGGCGTAGTCAGCCGCACGCGAGTAGCAGCTGATTGACGCGTCCGACAGCGTCTGTGCCAGTCCCTGGCCCAGGGCCGCAGCCAGCTCGTCCATGCCCACAACAGAAAGGATTTGACGCATCAACGCAACTCACACCGCCCCCACCCCCGGGAACGTGCGCGCACCATGACGTCATATGGTTAAGGCTTGGTTTTGGACGTTCAGCCGTAAAGCGCGGTGATCAGCAGATTGATGTTGCCGTTGCGCTTGGCAAGATAGTCAGTGAAGTCCTTGCGCTGGAAGTTCGTCAGCCAGAAACCCAGCACGCTGACGTCACGCACCTTGTAACGGCCGCCGCGCCAGACCAGCTTCCACGACACGTTGTAGGTCTGCCCGGTCATCAGGAAAATCTTGCTGGTGACAAGCACGTCCTTGTCCCTGTCGACCGTTGCTTCACCAATGTCATACTTGGCGATCGTGTAGTCGCGCGAGCTGAGGGCGAAATAGCGTGCCAGATAGGTGGCCACGCCCTTCTGGTACTTGGCGCGCTGCGAGGATTGCAGGCTGCCGCTGTATTTCCCAAGCGCGTGCTGGGAGATTTCGGGAATGTCCGCATGGCGCTGCACCACACGCAGGAAAGCGGAGACGGTGCCCTGCCGGTGCGCGGCAAGCATGTCTTTCGCCACCTGCCGCATGTAAACCACAGACGCATGGTCCGCCGCCGAAACCGGCGAGGCGAGAATGGCGGCAGCAAGGCCACCGAGAAGTGTTCGGCGTGTGATCATGATTCGGTTTCTAGCCCCGGAACTGTGGAGCGGCTAGGGTTAACAGAAGCTGAATGGCGGAAACCTCACCAGGTTTCCGCCTCCCGCAACATGGCATAGAGCGGTTTGAAATCGCCCTTGGATTTCTTCAGTTCATCGCTGAAGCGCTGGCGCATGGCGCTCGACAGGCGAACACCCAACACGCTGAGATCAACAATGCGGTAGCCGCCACCTTGTGGCGACAGATACCAGACGATGGGCTCATCTGCTCCGCCCGACTTCACGATCTTGCTGTAGACCAGCAGATACTTGCCCTGCTTGGCCGTGCGGTCCACGACAAAATCCTGGCCTTTGAAATCATCCACATACCACGCAAAAAGTGCTGCGGCGTAGGTGGTCACCAGGTCGTTCAGCATGTCCTTGTCGCCGGGCGGCAGCTGCTTTTGGTAAGTGCCAAGCGAGGCCATGGTGATGCCGCGCAGGTTTACGTACTTGCTCAGCATGACCGCGAATTTGTTGCGTGTCGCCTTGCCACGCGTGCCCGCATTGGCAAGGCGCAGCACGTCCTTGCCGATTCTTGCGATGTAGGCTTCCGCCTCCGCATCCGCATTGGCCGCTGCCTCAGCGACAGTGAGGGCGGCAAAGGCACTGGCAGCAAAAAGTGAAAGCGCCCTGCGGCGCGAAAAAAGCGTGGTCATGGTCTTCCTACGTTACAGCCTCAGTCCGGGTGCCCCGCGCCAGAACCTGCAAATGAAACTACAGGTTTTCCGGCGTCAAAATCAAGACACAGCCATTTGATGAGCGGTTTGCGACAGGAATCCGACAAATACGAACATTGGTTTGCAAACTACATAAGGATATGTTTATGTAGTTTGAGGAGATCACATGGACGAATTGCTGGCAGGCTTGAAGGCAATCGCGGAGACGACCCGCATCCGCATTCTGTTTGTCCTGTCCCATGGCGAACTCAATGTCTCGGAACTGACCTTCATCCTCGGACAGAGCCAACCCCGCGTCAGCCGCCACCTCAAGCTGATGGCGGAGGCCGGCCTGCTGGCAAGGCACAAGGAAGGCAACTGGGTGTTGTTCCGCCTACGCAATGAAGGCTTGGGCGGCGCACTCGCACGCGCCTTGGTGGACATGCTTCCCGGCAAGGACGCAGCCCTGAGTGGCGACCTCGCACGGCTCGCAGAGGTCCGCCGCCAGCGCGATGAGCGGGCACAGGCCTATTTCAGCGCCAATGCGGAACATTGGTCCAGCCTGCGCTCACTCCATGTTGACGAGGCTAGCGTGGAGCACACCATGCAGCAGCTTGCGGGCAATCGCCCTGTCGGAACACTGGTTGACCTCGGCACGGGAACCGGACGCGTGCTCGAACTCTTCGCCCCCCTTGCCACGGAATTGCATGGCATTGACGCGAGCCGCGAAATGCTTGCCATCGCCCGCGCCAGCCTGGAGAAACAGGGCATCCAACGCGCGCAACTGCGACAGGCCGACATTTTTGCCCTGCCCTTGCCGGACGCCATGGCGGATCTCGTCACCATTCACCAGGTCCTGCATTTCCTTGATGAGCCGCAGCTTGCCCTGCTGGAAGCGCGCCGCATCCTCAAGCCGGACGGCAAACTCCTGGTCGTGGATTTCGCCCCCCATGATCTTGAGGAGTTACGCGATGAACACGCCCACCGCCGCCTCGGCGTTTCTGCTGAACAAATGACAGCATGGCTCACCCGCGCCGGCCTGCAGCTGACCAGCCATCTTGTGCTTGATCCACCATGGCTCAAGTCGCGCAAGGGCCTGACTGTTTCCCTTTGGCTTGCAGAGCTGCGGGCCGGGGCAAAAACCACCTCCCGGACAACAAGGATCGCCGCGCAATGACCACGGGTCTTCGTGTTTCGTTTGAGTTTTTTCCACCGAAGGCCGACGATGCGGAGGACGGGTTCTGGAACACCGTGAAGCGGCTGGAAACAATCGGCCCCGACTTCGTCTCCGTCACCTATGGCGCAGGCGGCACGACACAGGACCGCACATTGGCAACCCTCGCCCGGATCACGGGTGAAACGAGTCTGCGCGCTGCCGGCCACCTCACCTGCGTGGGCAAGAGCAAGGCCGAGGTGGATGAAGTGATCCGCGCCTACAGGCAGGCAGGCGTCAGTCACATCGTCGCCCTTCGCGGTGACCCACCGGCTGGTGTCGGCACGAAATTCACCCCTCACCCCGACGGCTACAAGAATGCAGCCGATCTCGTGCGCGGCATCCGCGATATCGGAGGCTTTGACATCTCGGTTTCAGCCTATCCCGAACGCCATCCGGATTCCGTATCAATCGAGGAGGACCTCGCCTTCATGGCCGACAAGGCGGAAAACGGAGCAACACGGGCGCTGTCCCAGTTCTTCTTCCACAACGCCTTCTTCCTGCGCCTGCGCGACCGCATTGCCGCGCGTGGCATCAGGATCAATCTCGTGCCCGGCATTCTCCCGATCACCAACTTCGCCCGCGTCTGCGAGTTTGCGGCCAAATGCGGTGCCCACGTGCCACCCGAACTCGAACGCCGTTTCGCTGGGCTGGACAAGGATCCTGAAACGCGCAACCTCGTCGCCGCCATGGTCGCTGCCGAGCAGGTCAACGCGCTCGCACGCGAAGGCGTGACGGATTTCCACTTCTACACGTTGAACCGATCCGACCTTGTCTATGCCATTTGCCGGGTGCTGGGGCTTGGCGGTCCCGCGGCGGGCGAGGCGGCTGCCTGACCCTGCCAGTCACTGGACCAGGCGGATATCCTTGATCTCGTTGGCGATGGCCTCGAAGGCGTCCTGCAGTTGATCCGCGTTTGTGGCCATATAGAAATCCTTGCCGGAAGACGCACAATCATTGAGCAGGTCATATGTTGTCGTACCAGGTCCGGCATCCGCGCTCACGGCAATGGTGAAAATGCGGGTCGCCTCCGATGGCTTGCTGCCTTTCGCCCGCTTGCAGGCGCTGGTCGAAATCTTGAACAGGTCGCTCCTGACATCATCCCAATCCGACGGCGATGAGCCGAAAGGATCACTGTCCATGATATAACCATAGGCCGAGAACATGTCCCTGGGGGCAGTTGACAGCTTCTTGCCTGCAAGACCGTACTGGGAGGGATCGTAGCTGTAGCCTACACTCGTGTTGGTGGCACCGCTGCACTTGCCGGAATTGTATTCCGCTTCGGTCGTCTGCTCGCCGTCGGTCAGCACGACCATGTACTTCGTGACCCTGGACGAGGCCGCCCGACCTTCCTTGAATGGCGCCGAAGGCGACAAGACGCGCATGCCCCAGGAAACACCGGGCGCAATGATTGTGCCCATGTTCCATTCCGCAGTCAGCGACGCAATCTTGCTGGTGATGTCTGTGTAGGAATCGCTCAGCGGCATGATGGCATGGCGGACGCAATTGTAGTTCGGCCCCTGCAGGCCGACGACATGGCCGTCTGGCGGGTCGAGGCGGGAATAACCGCTGTTGCTGCCATCGCTGGGCACGGTGCAGCTGCCGTTGCTGTTCGGCTCGGGTGGCCAGATGTAGGCTTGCCACTTGCCGTCCACCCCACTGCCACCTGAATAGGTGTCGGATGTGGCGCCTGTCCCTGCCCGTTCAAGCACGCAGCCTGCCCAGGCTTGGCCGACAAAGAGCGCATCACCCGTGTCCTTCACGAAGGCGGTATTGGCTGTGCCGACATTCACATTCATGTTGAAGGGCACAATGCCGACCTTGACCTTGCTCATGGCCGATCCATTGTCACTGATGATATCCACCAGCTTCTGGGCCGACGCCTTTAGGACATCAATGCGCGCCGAGCCCCCCAGGCCGTGCCGCATGGAGCCGCTGACGTCGAGCACCAATACCACTTCCAGTTCTTTGTCGCTGATCGATGCGGCACCGAGGGCCGTTCCCTTCATCTTGGGGAAGCCGACAGCCGCCATGAGGGACGCCTTGATATCAATGTCTGCCGTGACTGTGACCCTGTCACCGCTGACCTCGGTCTTGAGTTTCCTGACGTCAACGTCATCGCCAGGCTTGAAGTTCGCCTCGAAATAGCGCTTCGCGGTTTTCTTGCGGCTGTCATCGTCGGCATTGGCTGCGGCCAGGGCGGCTCCGTCCACGGCGGCCTGCAACTGTGTTTCCCAATCCAGCTTGCGTGAGTAGTCAACTGCCACACCTGCACCGCCGATCACCACGACACTCGCCAAGGCAAGCATCACGCTCATGTTGCCCGTGGTTGATTTCAGATAGGAAATGAGAAGCATTGGAACGCACCACCTTTGCCGTCGGTTTGCACCGGCAACCCATTCAATATCGTTTCGACTGCGGATAAAATTGTTGGGTTTCCAACCTGCTTTCAGGCATCCTGGCCAACCACCAGAGAAGATCGATCATCGCACCACATGATACAACTTCACCACACTTGGCTTTCTGTTCTGCAACCACAGTTTGAGGCGCCCTACATGGCGGCACTCAGGCAGTTCCTCGTGCACGAACGGGACGCAGGCAAACGCATCTACCCAAAGGGCAATGAGTGGTTTCATGCGCTGGATGCAACACCGCTGGATCAAGTGCGTGTCGTCATTCTGGGGCAAGACCCCTACCATGGCGAAGGCCAGGCCCACGGCCTGTGCTTCTCCGTCAGGCCCGGTGTCCGCCCACCGCCATCACTGGTCAACATCTACAAGGAACTGCAGTCAGACCTCGGCTTCGTGCCGCCCAAACACGGAAACCTCGAACATTGGGCCAGGCAGGGCGTTTTGCTTCTCAACGCAGTTTTGACAGTTGAAGCCAATCGCGCGGCATCCCATCAGGGCAAAGGCTGGGAGCAATTCACCGACGAAGTGATCCGGCAGGTCAACGCGCGACCGCGACCGGTCGCCTTCATTCTCTGGGGTTCCTACGCACAGAAGAAGGCGGCCTTCGTGGATTCCACTCGCCACCTCGTCATCAAGTCCGCACACCCATCGCCGCTGTCCGCACACAACGGCTTCTTCGGTTCGCATCCCTTCTCCCGCGCCAACGCATTTCTGCGCGAACACGGCGAACCGGCAATCGACTGGCGTCTTCCCGAAGCAGCCTGAGATCAGGCCATCATCAAGGCAGGTTCTTCCACCAATTGGCGGAAACACTTGAGCAATTCGGCACCTACGGCACCATCAACCGCACGATGATCGCAGGAGAGCGTCACCTTCATCTGCGTTTTGAGGACGGGTTGGCCATTGACCGGCACGAATGTCTCGATGCCTGCACCCACGGCAAGGATTGTGGCGTGCGGCGGACTGATGATGGCATTGAATTGTTCCACACCGAACATACCGAGGTTTGAAACAGCTGTCGTGCCGCCCTGATAGTCGGCGGGCTTCAGCTGCCGTGCCCTCGCCTTGCCCGCGAGTTCCTTCATCTCGATGGAAATCTGCGACAGCGACTTGTTTTCGGCGGAACGCACAACAGGCGTGAACAGCCCGCCTTCCACTGAAACGGCAACGCCCACATCGCTCACGCTGTGCTGGAGAATGCCGTCGTCCGTGAACGTGACATTGGCAGCAGGAACACGTTGCAGGGCAAGCGCCAGCGCCTTGATGACAAAGTCATTGACCGACAGCTTCCAGGCAGGTGTCTTGTCGGCGGTCTTGGGTGCATGGGCATTCAACCGCTCGCGCACAGCCAGCAACTCATCCAGCGTGCAGGTGGCCGTGAGATAGAAATGGGGTACCGTCTGCTTGGACTGCACCAGACGCTGCGCGATGGTGCGGCGCATGCCGTCGAGCGGCGTCACGCTGTAGGAGCCCGGCTTGTAGAGCGCGCGTACGGCCTCCGTGTCCATGCCAGCCGCCAACGTGGCAACCGGTGCTGCAACAGGTTTCGCCGGCTTGGCGCTGGCAAGATCAGATGCCAAAATGCGGCCGCGCGGACCCGTGCCCGCAATGGCATCGAGAGCAATGCCCTGCTGCCTTGCAATGCGGCGCGCCAACGGCGTGGCCCGCGCCTTGCTACCGTCGGTGCGGGCAGCAGCCACGGCAACGGCCACCTCTGGCTTTGCCGGGACAGCAGCTTGCGCCGGAGATTGCGCAGCGGCAGGTGTGGTGCCAGCGAACGGTTTGGCCTCTTCACCTGCCCCATAGATCATGGCCACAACAGTGCCGATGGGCAGCACGGCCTTCACCGGCGCGTTGCCGATCCTGATCACGCCATCCGCCGGGCTTTCGATTTCCATCGCGGCCTTGTCGGTCTCGATGTCGAAAATCGCCTGCCCCTTCTTGACAGTGTCGCCGTCCTTCACATGCCAGACGGCAATCGTGCCGGTGGTCATGTCCATGTCGACTTTCGGAAGAATGACCTCGGACGCCATGTCAGATCCTGCCCTTCACAAGGTCACGCAGTCCCGCAACAATATCGTCCGTCTGGGGCACGGCAGCCTTTTCCAGAATGGGGCTGTAGGGGATCGGGCTTTCCGCGCCGCCAAGGCGCAGAATCGGCGCATCCAGATAGTCGAAGGCTTCGCTCTCCGCCACGATGGCCGAGATTTCAGCGCCAATGCCAAGTGTCTTCACGCCCTCGTAGACGCAGGCGAGACGCGACGTTTTCTTGACGCTTTCGATGATCGTGGCGCTGTCGATCGGACGAATGGTGCGCAGGTCGATCACCTCGATGTCGATGCCTTCCTTGGCGAGTTCCTCTGCTGCTTCAAGCGCCTTGTGCACCATGATGGCAGCAGCCACGACTGTTGCATGCTTGCCTTCGCGCCGCACCACGGCCTTGCCGATGGGCGTGCGGTACATTTCAGCAGGAACGTGGCCCTTCACCTTGTAGAGCAGCTTGTGCTCGAACACGAGCACCGGATCGGGATCATCAATGGCGGCAAGCAGCAGGCCCTTCGCATCCTCCGGCGTGGATGCCTCAACGACCTTGAGTCCCGGCACATGTCCAAACCAGGCTTCCAGTGATTGCGAGTGTTGCGCCGCAGCCCCTGTTCCGGAGCCGCATGGCATGCGGAAGACAACCGGAACAGACACCTTGCCACCAAGCATGAAGCGCATCTTGGCGGCCTGGTTGACGATCTGCTCCATGGCCAGTGTGGCGAAATCGGAGAACTGGAATTCATACACAGGCCGCGAACCTGCAACGGCGGCACCAACAGCAACGCCAGCGCCACCCAGTTCGGCAATCGGCGTGTCCCGCACACGGTCCTCGCCGAAACGGTGCACCAGGTCACCCGTGACCTGGAAGGCGCCGCCATAAACACCAATATCTTCACCCATCAGGAAAACGCGCTCATCAGCCTCCATGGCCTGCGCCAGCGCTTCCTGAACGGCGGCGGAAAAGCTGAGTTCACGAACCTCGCTCATGCCTCAACCCCCATGGCAATATCACCTGTTGTTGTCACGCCGCGCAGCAGGCTGTCCGGCGTCGGATTGGTGCCTTTCGTGGCAGCCTCGAAACTTTCCTGGATTTCCTTCTCCACCGCATCGCGGATGGCGTCAATCTCGCCGCGGTTGGCAATGCCATGGGCTTCCAACTCGCTCTCGAAGGCGGGAATGGGATCCTTGTTTTTCCACGCCTCGATCTCGTCCTTGGTGCGGTAGCGGTTGCGGTCCGAGCGCGAATGTCCTTTCGTGCGGTAGGTCTTGCACTCGATGAGGCTTGGTCCCTCGCCATTGCGGGCACGCTCCACGGCCGCCGAAACAGCCTCGTTCACGTCGGCCACACTGTTTCCGTCAACAATCACGCCCGGCATATTGTAGGCCACGGCGCGTGTCGCAACGTCCTTCACCGCCGTTGAACGCACCGTCGACACTGACATGCCATACTGGTTGTTTTCGCACACATAGACGACCGGCAGCTTCCACACTGCCGCCATGTTGAGTGACTCATGGAAGGCACCTTCATTCTGCGCGCCATCACCGAAGAAGCAGATGGCCACGTCCTTGCCCTTCCGCTGCTTGATGGCAAGTGCTGCCCCAGTGGCAAGCGGCAGACCGCCACCCACGATGCCATTGGCTCCGAGGTTTCCGGTAGCAGGGTCGGCAATATGCATGGAGCCGCCACGCCCCCGGCAGTAGCCCTCTTCCTTGCCGAAGAACTCGGCAAACATGAACTTCACATCCGCACCCTTGCCGATGCAGTGGCCGTGGCCGCGATGGGTCGAGGTAATGTAGTCGGCGGTGCTCAGGTCCATGCAGGCGCCAACGGCGGCCGCTTCCTGGCCCACCGAAAGGTGCATCGTGCCATGCGTCAGGCCGCGCACGTAGCTCTCTTCCGCCATCTCTTCAAAACGGCGGATCAGGTACATGCGCCGCAGCGCTTCCTTCAGCTGCTCGGTTGTGTGATTGGCATAAAACGGCCGCGCGTTCTTTCCAGACGCGGCCGGCTTTCCGGGAGATTTCGTAGCCATGGGAGCCCTTTGCTTGCGCCGGGCAAGGGCCCGGGTTCAAGAAACATGCCTTATGTTCCTTTTCGCACCGCAACGTCAATATGTATCATAATGTCAGCAGACACATCGCAGCCATGACCAAGACGAATAGAAAGAAAGCGAAACCAAAGAATCATTGTGCGATGCACAAAATTGCCATCAACCGAAAATAATTTGCTGCAACCGAAAGAAAATGAAACTAAACAGGGATTTCGACGTAGGAAGATTGATGTTCGCCCTCTCGCCACGCCAACAGCAAATCCTCATTCTCGCCCGCCAGACAGGCACGGTGGGGGTGGAGAATCTGGCTTCGCGCTTTGA
Organism: uncultured Alphaproteobacteria bacterium; assembly: GCA_937870685.1. Lineage (GTDB taxonomy): Bacteria > Pseudomonadota > Alphaproteobacteria > Rhizobiales > Aestuariivirgaceae > Aestuariivirga. The sequence continues at coordinate 23,361 of CALMZX010000099.1, read as the reverse complement.
GGTGACGCCACAGACAATCCGTAAGGACCTGAACGAACTCTGCGATGGACGCCTGCTCTCGCGCACCCATGGCGGCGCCATGCTCTCGTCCGGTGTCGAGAACGTCGCCTACGAAGCGCGCCGGCAGATGGCGGCAGCCGAGAAGGCCCTGATTGGCCGGAGGACCGCCGCGCTCATCCCCAACAACGCGTCGGTGTTCATCAACATCGGCACAACCACCGAGGAAGTGGCGCGCGCCCTGGTCCACCATGAAGGCCTCATGGTGATCACCAACAATATTCACGTCGCACAGACGCTTTTGAACTCACCCCGCATTGACGTCATCATCACGGGTGGCGCGGTTCGCTCCAGCGACGGCGGCATCGTCGGTGAAAGCACCGTCGAAACGATCCGCCAGTTCAAGGTGGACCATGCCGTGATGGGCGTGTCAGCGATTGACGAGGATGGGGCGTTGCTCGACTACGACATCCGAGAAGTGCGGGCAGCACAGACCATCATGAGCAATACCCGGGAAGTGATCCTGGTCGCCGACGCGAGCAAGTTTTCGCGCTCGGCACCGGTCCGCATCGGGCATCTCTCGCAAGTCACAACCTTTGTGACAGACCGGCCCGCGCCCGGGCCGATCGCCGACATCTGCCGCCAGAATGGCGTGACACTCGAAACGGTAACGACAGACTTGAACGAGGCTTTGCCCTGACATGACAACAGACAAGATCTACGATCTCTTCATCATTGGCGGCGGCATCAATGGCTGTGGCATTGCGCGGGATGCCGCTGGCCGCGGGCTCAGTGTGTTTCTCGCCGAGCAGAATGACCTGGCGTCCGGCACGTCGTCCAAATCCACCAAGCTCATCCACGGCGGACTCCGCTATCTCGAGCACTATGAATTCCGCCTGGTCCGCGAGGCCCTGATTGAGCGCGAGGTCCTCCTCAAGTCGGCGCCTCACATCATTTGGCCCTTGCGCTTTGTGTTGCCGCACCACGATGGCCTCCGGCCCAAGGCGCTGCTCCGCCTCGGTCTCTTTCTCTACGACCACCTCGGCGGCCGCAAGATCCTGCCACCGACACGCACCATTGATCTCGCCAGCGACATCACGGGGCAGCCGCTCAAGAACGATTTCATCACGGGCTACGAATACTCCGACTGCTGGGTCGAGGACGCGCGCCTCGTTGCGCTGTCGGCGCGTGATGCCGCGAACCGTGGCGCAGTCATCCGCACACGGACGAAATGTACCTCTGTCCGCCGCGAGGGCGCCCTGTGGAAGATCGAAATCGAGCGCGATGGAAAGTCGGAGAGCATAACGGCCCGTGCCGTGGTGAATGCCGCCGGGCCCTGGGTCAGCAATGTCCTGGGCCAGGTTGTTGGCCGCAATGACCCCGACAGGATCCGCATGGTCAAGGGCACCCACATCGTCGTGGACCGCCTCTATGACCACGACCGCTGCTACATCTTTCAGAATGCCGATGGCCGCATCTGCTTTGCCATCCCGTATGAACAGAATTTCACGCTGATCGGCACCACCGACAAGGATCATAAGGACGACCCCGGCAAGCCGGAAGCTTCCGACGAGGAGATTGACTATCTGCTGCGGGCCGTCAGCGAATACTTCCGGCTGCCAGTCACGCGCGAGCAGTTGCGCTGGGCCTATGCCGGCATCCGCCCGCTCTATGATGACGGTGCCTCCAAGGCGCAGGAAGCCACCCGCGACTACGTTCTGAAGCTGGACAAGCCGGAGGGCCAGGCTCCAGTCCTGTCGATTTTCGGAGGCAAGATCACCACGGCCCGCAAACTGGCTGAAGCCGTGATGAAGGAGTTGCAGCCATTCTTCCCCGCGATGAAAGGTCCGTGGACGGCCACGGCCTCGCTGCCCGGCGGTGATTTTCCATGGAACGAAGTGGAAAGCCGCGTGGCGGCGCTGCAGAAGACCTATTCCTTCCTCAAGCCCGCTGTCATCCGCCGCCTGTTCCGCGCCTATGGCACGGATGCCGAGAAGATCCTCGAAGGTGCGCGCTTCGCTTCCGATCTCGGGCAGAGTTTCGGGCCGCTCAGTGAGCGGGAGATCGCCTGGCTGCGCGAACATGAATGGGCAGAAACGGCAGACGACATTCTCTGGCGGCGGTCCAAGCTCGGCCTGCACCTCAAGTCCGAGGAGCAGCAGGCCCTGCGCCAGTTCATGGAGGGCAAGGACGCCAAGCCGAAGAAGAGCAAGAGCAAGAGCAAGGAATTGTCATGAGCACGCATCTTCTCGCTATCGATCAGGGCACAACCTCCTCACGTGCCATTGTTTTCGACCGGAACCTCAAACCCAAAGGCACAGGTCAGCAGGAGTTCAGGCAGTATTTTCCGGCATCAGGCTGGGTCGAACATGATCCGGAGGAAATCTGGAAGAGTGTGCTGGCCACCTGCAAGACTGCACTCCGCAAGGCGAAACTGAAGGCAACGGCCATTGCCGCCATCGGCATCACCAACCAGCGTGAAACCGTGGTGCTGTGGAGCCGCAAGACGGGCAAGCCCGTGCACAAGGCCATCGTCTGGCAGGACCGCCGGACAGCGGACACCTGCAGGGCATTGAAGGAGGCTGGCCATGAGCCGCTCTTCACCCGCAAGACCGGGTTGCTGCTCGATCCCTATTTCTCCGGCACCAAGCTCGCCTGGCTGCTCGACAATGTGAAAGGTGCGCGCGCCAAGGCCGATGCCGGCGAACTCGCCTTCGGAACGATTGACACGTTTCTCATCTGGCGTCTCACAGGCGGCAAGGTGCACGCCACGGACGCCACCAATGCCTCGCGCACCCTGCTCTACAACATCCACACAGGAACGTGGGATGACGAGTTGCTGGCGCTTCTCAACGTGCCGCGCTCACTCCTGCCGGAGGTGAAGGATTGCGCTGCCGACTATGGCGTGACGGACAGGAAATTGTTGGGGGCATCAATCCCGATCGGCGGCGTCGCCGGTGACCAGCAGGCCGCCACCATCGGACAGGCCTGCTTCGAACCCGGCATGATGAAATCAACCTATGGAACCGGGTGCTTCGCGCTGCTGAACACCGGCGAAAGGGCCGTGCCCTCAAGCAACCGCCTGCTCACCACCGTGGCCTACCAATTGAATGGCAAGCGGACCTATGCACTGGAAGGCGCCATCTTTATCGCAGGGGCGGCCGTGCAGTGGCTGCGCGATGGATTAAAGATCATCAAGTCGGCGTCGGAAACCGGGGCTTTGGCCAAAAGCGCCGATCCATCGCAACAAATCTATTTGGTTCCCGCTTTCGTTGGCCTTGGTGCACCCTATTGGAATGCAGAGGCCCGTGGTGCCGTTTTTGGCCTTACCCGGGGCACCAGCAACCGGGAACTGGCTAAGGCGGCACTGGAAGCGGTCTGTTACCAGACGCGCGACCTTCTGGAAGCGATGCAGAAGGACTGGGGCAGCAGCGGCAGCACGGTCTTGCGCGTCGATGGTGGCATGACGTCGTCTGACTGGACAATGCAAAACCTCGCCGACATTCTGGATGCCCCCGTGGACCGGCCTAAGGTGCTGGAAACAACGGCCCTGGGTGCCGCCTATCTCGCAGGCCTGCAGGCAGGTCTGTTGCCACCTCCTGAAAAGGTCGCCACGCGCTGGTCACGCGACAAGCGCTTCTCGCCCAAAATGAAGCCGGCCCTGCGTGAGGAAAAATACGCGGGCTGGAAAGACGCTGTCAGAAAGTTGCTTGCATGAACACCGCTGAATTCAAGGCTCTCCGCCACCTCTCCGCCAAGGTGGGCAGCGACCCCCTGCTCGTTCAGGCAGCAGGCGGCAATACGTCTATCAAGGACGAAGGCGTCATGTGGATCAAGGCCTCAGGCACGTGGCTGCGTGATGCGGAGGCCAAGGACATCTTCGTCCCCCTTGACTTCGCCCGTCTCTCTGCCGCCCTGGCCGCTGACGATCCGGCCTGCGAGTCCTGCACCGATTTCGTTCGCCAGGACATCAACCCGCTGGGTCTGCGGCCATCCATTGAAACCTCCGTACACGGATTGATGCCCCAGAAGGTTGTCGTTCATGTGCACTGCGTCAACACCATTGCCCTTGCCATCCGCAGTGATGGCGAGGCACTGCTTGGCGAGAAGCTGAAGGGCTTCACCTGGGCATGGGTGCCTTATGCCCGGCCTGGACTCATGCTCTCCCGCGCCATTCGCCAGGCTTGGAAGCCGGGCGTTGACGTACTCATTCTCGGCAATCACGGACTGGCCGTTGCCGCCGAAAGTGTTGTCGGAGCCGAAGCCCTGATGAACAAGGTCGTTGCGGCTCTCGTTGCGCCGGTTCGCGATTTCGGAAAACCCGACATCGCCACCCTGTCCGCCATCTGCGCAGGCGGCAGTTACCGTTTGCCCGAAGACACGGAGTGCCATGCGATTGCCCTCAATGACGACGCCCGCAAGGCCGCCTGTACCCGGGTCTATTATCCGGATCACGTTGTCTTCCTTGGAACGTCCATCCCGGAAGAGGTGTCGTCGAACGCGGTCGCCGTGGCAATTCCCGGCAAGGGTGTGCTTCTGCACAGGGATGCCAAGCCTTCGGTAGAACCCATGTTGCGCTGCGCCGGCGACGTGTTCCGGCGAGTACCGGCCGGAGCCCCGCTGAAGGCGCTGACCGCAACGGAAATCGACCAGCTTCTGAACTGGGATGCGGAGAAATACCGGCAAACGATGAAGGCGGTCTAGGCGGCCTTGCGCAGCGCCGCGCCGTCGACGAGCGCGTTGAACATGCTTTCGCTCACGCGCCGCATGGCGGGCATCAGCGGCAGGGCTTCGGCCCTGACCCGCTCATAGGCGCCAGCGCCAAGCGCAGCTTCTAGCCACGCGATGTACTGCGGCAGGTGAGCCCAGCGGTCCACCAGCGCAGGCGTCAACTCGCCATGGAACTGCGTGCCCACCATGCAGTCCCCCAGCGCCATGATCTGAACCGGAGAGACCTCCGACGATGCCAGCACCTCTGCACCATCAGGCAGCCTGCTCACCTCGGCGTGGTGCCACTGCATCATGCGGATGGTGCGCGGCAAGCCGCCGACAAACCGGTGACGGGACGTCAGGCATACGTGGCCAATTCCCACCTCAGCTTCACGCGCCAGCGCGACTTGGCCGCCTGCAGCCTGGGCCAGGAGCTGCAACCCGAGACAGACACCGAAATAGGGCCTGTTGCGCTCAATGGCCCATTCCCGGATGGCCTGCTTCTCGGCCACCAGCCACGGATGGGCGTCTTCTTCCCACACGTCCATGGCACCACCCATCACCAGCAGGAAATCATACGGCGCAAGCGAGGGTATGGCTTCGCCCCGGTGCAGCATGACCGTATCCAGCGAGGCCCCGCGCGCTGCCAGAAACTCGCCAAACAGGCCGGGCGGTTCATCATCCATGTGTTGAAAGCAGAGGGCGCGTGAGATCATGGCTGTCCGGTCCGGAAAAGGGAACGCGCTACATAGGGATCACGAATCAGATTGCAATGATTCGATTGACCAACAGCGCGTTTCCGCCAAAGACGTAAACAAACCATGACGCCCTCCCGCCGCACCCTGTTCCTCGCGCTTTTTCCCTTCGCCTGCGCCTATCTGCTGTCCTACCTCCTTCGCGCCGTGAACGCGGTGGTGGCGCCGGAACTAGTCCGGGAGTTTGCCATTGGTCCGGCGGAACTGGGCCTGCTCACCGCTGCCTACCTGCTGGCCTTCTCCGCCTTCCAGCTGCCGCTGGGCGTCTTGCTGGATCGCTTTGGTCCTCGCCGCGTGCAGACGGGCCTCCTCTTGGTCGCCGCCACCGGATGTGCGGGTTTTGCCGCCGCCCCCGGATTTGCCACGCTCTTTGCTGCCCGCGCCGTGATTGGCCTCGGCTTTTCGGCGGGCCTGATGGCCAGCTACAAGGCCAGTTCGCTCTGGGTGCCGCTGGAGCGCCGCTCGCTCGCCAATGCCACGATCATGTCCATGGGCGCGCTCGGCCTCATCGTCGCAACGGAGCCGACCGCCCTTCTGGTTGATGCCCTGGGCTGGCGCACTGTCTTTCTGGTTTTTTCGGGCGTGATCGTCCTGTCATCGCTTTTCGTGTTTGCTGCGGTGCCGGAAAAACAGGACCATGCACAAACGTCCAGCTTTGGCCAGCAGTGGCGCGAACTTGTGAGCATCATGAAGCTGCCGCTGTTCTGGCGTGTCGCCCCGCTTCTCGGCCTCACCGCAGGCATTCCCATCGCCTACCAGACGCTCTGGGCCGGCCCCTGGTTCCGCGATGTGATGGGTCTGGCACCGCTGGAGGTGGCCCGCCACCTGTTCTGGATGGCAGTTGCCTTCATGATCGGCATCCTGACGGTGGGCGTGATTGCAGACCGCCTGCAGCGCCGCGGCATCGGGCCCATGACCACCATGCTCGGCTGCCTCGCCCTGCACACGCTGGCGCAGGCCGTGATCGTGCTGCAGGTGAAGACATTGGCCTTCCCGGCCTGGCTGATGCTTGCGGCCGTCGGACAGTCCGCCATTCTGGCCTTCCCCTGGTTCGCCAGGCAGGTCGGCGAAAATCTCTCCGGACGGGCCAATGCCACCATCAACTTCTCCATGTTTGTGGTGGCCTTCTCAGTGCAATATGGTGTGGGGCTTGTGATCGGGTTTTTCGCACCAACCCAGTCAGGCTATGACGCCGAAGGCTATGTCTGGGGCTTCGGCATCTGCCTTGCCCTGCAACTGCTGGCCCTGCTTTGGTATCTCATCGCGCGCAAGGAACAAGCATGAAAGACAACCCCGTCATAGCCCATGTCACCCGTGGTGGAACGGTGGAAAGCCAACACCATGGCGCCTGTGCGATCAGTTCGGCATCAGGCCGGATCATCAGCAGTGTGGGGAACATTGATGCACCGGTCTTCCCGCGTTCGGCCATCAAGGCCTTCCAATGCCTGCCCCTGATCGAAAGCGGAGCAGCGGAACGCTTCGGCCTCAATGACGAGGAAATTGCCCTGTGCTGTTCCTCGCACAATGGCGAGCCGGAGCACCTGCGCGTGGCAGCCTCCATTCTTGCCAAGGCCGGCAACGCCGAGAGCCAGTATGAATGCGGCGCCCACTGGCCGCATGAGCGCAAGGATGTCATCGATCTCGCGCGTGCAGGCGCAGAACCCCGCGCCATCCACAACAATTGCTCGGGCAAGCATGCAGGCATGCTGGCGCTGGCCCGGCAACTGGAAGCGGATTCGCAAGGCTATGTGGCGCAAACACATCCGGTCCAGCAGGCCGTGGCTGCCACCATCTCACGCTATTGCGATGTGAACCTCGCAGACGCCCCCACCGGCATTGACGGCTGCTCGGTTCCGACCTGGGCATTCCCCCTGCGCAACATGGCGCTGGGCTTCGCCCGCCTCACCGACCCTGCCAATGCCGCCGCGCAATGGATCATTCGCGCCGCGCGCAACCATCCTTTCATGATCGCGGGCAGCAACCGCTACGACACCACCATCATGCAGAAACTGCCGCGGCTCTTCATCAAGGTCGGCGCGGAAGGTGTCTATTGCGGCTGCATTCCCCACGCCGGACTGGGTTTCGCCCTCAAGGTCGATGATGGCGCAACCCGCGCCGCGGAAGCCGCCGTATCGCAAGCACTTCTGTCTCTTGATGTCTGGACTGCGGAGGAGCGCGCCATCCTTGCCGATCACACCCACGCCGAACTCAGGAACTGGCGGGGATTTCATGTCGGCAGCGTTGAAGCTGCCTTCTGAAGCTAACTCCTCGCAAGAAGCGCGCGCGTTTCCTCCAGCCTGGGCACCGAGGCGGCGGCACCGGGCCGCGTCACGGAAATGCCCGCCACCGCCGCGCCAAACCGCGCCGCCGCTTCCGGTTTTTCCCCGCGTGACAGTGCTGCCGCAAAACCACCATTGAAGGCATCGCCAGCCCCCGTGGTATCCACCACCTTGCCGACTGAAAAGACCGGGATATGCACGGACGCCGATGCCGTATGCAACAAGGCACCCTGTCCACCCAGTGTGATGAGCGCTGCCCCCGCGCCTTTCTTCAGAAGAACATCACCGGCTTTTCGTGCAGTGGCAACATCCGTCACCGCAACACCGGTGATGCCAGTCGCTTCGCTCTCATTGGGGGTCACATAGTCACAGAGCCCGAAAATGGCATCATCCAGCGGTGCGGCGGGCGCGGTGTTGAGGATCGTTGTGGTACCTGCTGCCTTGGCGATTTCGAGCGCCCGTATCGCCGCCGGGATCGGCTGTTCGAGTTGGGTCACAAACACGGCTGCGTTGCGGATGGCACCGGCGTGGCGTTCGACATCCGCCGGGGTGATCGTTCCTGCCGCCCCCGGCACCACGATGATGGCATTGGAGCCTGTGCCATTCTGCACAAAGATATAGGCGGCACCGGTGGAGTTGTCTGTCACCTGCTCGGCCAGCACGGTCATGCCCTCGCGGGCATACATGGCAAGAGCAGCGTCTCCGAAGTTGTCCTTTCCGAGCTTGCTGATGAATGTGACCTTGGCGCCAGACCGGGCGGCGGACACCGCCTGGTTTGAGCCCTTGCCGCCCGCTCCGATTTCAAATGACGAACCGAGCAGTGTCTCGCCCATGATGGGCTGACGGTCCGCCTTGAAAATCAGATCCGCATTGTAGATGCCGAGAACGCAAACACCGGATTTTCCCGCCATCACGCGTCTCCGGGCAGTTTTGCATCGGGTGTCACCACGCCCATCTTGAACAGGAAGCAGCCGTAGAAGCGGCGCTCACGTGTCTGCACAACGCAGTAGGACTTCTTGGCCTGCTCGTAGAAGGCAAAACGCTCCATAGAACCGAGCGGCCAGTGCCGCCCCTCGGCCCGGTCGATTTCCGTCTGCACCTCCTGCTGCACCGGGGGGATTTCATTGGGCGTCCCGACCATCTCCATGCGCACCGCAGCCACATCCACGAACGTGTCCAGCGGAAACAGCGATAGAAGGGCACGCGCGGCACGCGGCGCATTCGCATCAATGCGGAGCGCCCGGCCATAGGTCGTCATGCGGCCAACCGCATCCGCCGGAAAATTGGAATCACAGAGAATGAGGTCATTGCCATGGCCCATGGAGGCAATGGCATGAAGCACATCGGCATTGAGAAGCGGATCGATGGATTTGAGCATGAAGTCCTCCTGCACCGGAGGTTGCCCAAACCTTGCCCGCTTCGCAACGGGTCAGATGTCCTTCACCAACCTCAGCGCGTCATAGATTGCAGCGTGGGTGTTGCGCGCCGAAACCGCATCACCGATCCTGAAAAGCGCAAAGCGGCCCGCCGGGTTCGTGGAAATGGTCTGCGGCTTGCCCGCCATCAACGCCGGATAGTCCACCTCGCCCAGATTGCGGGATTGGGGCTTGAGCGCGAAGTAGAGATCATCCAGAGGCTGCGTGCCGTGGTTGACGACCACCTGGTCAATCTGCCGTTCCTTCTTCAGGTTGCTGTAGTCGGTGCCGATGACCGCCCGCAGCTGGTTGCCATCACGCACCACGCTTTCCAGCAGGAATGTCACGGTGAAAGTCACGTCATGTTTCTGCAATGACCGCATGTATGGCACCAGGTTCATGCCCATCACGTCGGGCGCGAAGGAGCGGTCCCGGGTCATGATCTCGACCTTGGCGCCAGCTTCCGCCAGCACCTCCGCCGCCATCAGTCCGGTGTGGTCGCCCGCATCATCATAGAGCAGGACACTGCTGCCCGGCTTCACGTCGCCGGAGAGGATGTCCCACGCCGAGCACACAAGCTCATTGCCTTGGCTGAGCACTTCCGTGTGCGGCAGGCCGCCCGTGGCGATGATCACCACGTCAGGCGAAAGTGATTCGATATCAGCGGCTTCCGCATAGGTGTTGAAGCGGAACTTCACCCCCAGCCGCTGGCATTGTGCCATACGCCAGTCGATGATCCCGATCATTTCCGAACGCCGCTTGGACCGCGATGTCAGACGCACCTGCCCGCCTGCTTCGCCCGCCGCCTCGAACACGGTAACCTCATGGCCGCGTTCACCCGCCACGCGTGCCGCTTCCAATCCGGCAGGACCGGCACCGACGACAACAACATGTTTTTTCACCGACGCCGCAAGAATGTCATGCGGCATGGTGAGTTCGCGGCCCGTTGCCGGGTTGTGGATGCAATAGGCATCGCCACCCTGATAGATGCGGTCGAGGCAATAGGTCGCCCCCACGCAGGGGCGGATGTCATCCTCGCGTTTCTCCATGATCTTGCGCACGATGTGCGGGTCGGTCATGTGCGCGCGCGTCATGCCGATCATGTCCACCTTGCCGGAGGCAATGGCATGCCGCGCCGTCGCCACATCTGGAATGCGCGCCGCATGGAATGTGGGAAAGCGGGTCTCGGCGCGGATTTCGCCAGCGAAGTCCAGGTGCGGCGCGCTGCGCATGCCCTGCACGGGGATCACGTCCGTCAGGGCCGCATCGGTTTCGATATGGCCACGGATGATGTTGAGGTAGTCCACCAGCCCCGACGTCTTGAAACGGCGCGAGATTTCCATGCCTTCTGTCTTGGTGATGCCGTTCTCCATGTCTTCATCCGCCGTGTAGCGGATGCCGACGATGAATTCCGGCCCCACCCGCTTGCGGATTTCCCCCAGCACGTCGAAGGCAAAGCGCATGCGGTTGTCCAAAGTACCGCCGTAAGGCCCGTCCAGCGTGTTCGTCGCCGGCGAGATGAACTGGTCCATCAGGTGGCCGTAGCATTCCAGTTCAAGGCCATCCATGCCGGCGGCCTTCATGCGTTCAGCTGCATCACCATAGTCCTTGATGATGCGGGTAATGTCCCAATCCTCGATGAGTTTGGGAAAGGCGCGGTGAGATGGTTCGCGGTGACGTGACGAAGACACCACTGGCAGCCAGTCCCCCTTGCTCCAGCCCGTACGGCGGCCAAGATGAGTCAACTGGATCATGACGGCCGCACCGTGTTCGTGCACCTCGTCTGTCATCTTCTTCAGCCAGCCGACGACTTCGTCCTTGTAGGCCAGCACGTTGTTGAAGACCGGCGGAGAGTCGCGCGACACGGCAGCAGAACCTGCCGTCATGGTCAGCGCAATGCCGCCCTTGGCCCGCGCCACGTGATAGGCACGGTACTTGTCCTTGGGCATTCCGTCTTCCGGATAGGCCGGTTCATGGGAGGTGACGACCAGGCGGTTCCTGAGCGTCAGGTGCTTGAGCTGGAAGGGCTGGAGGAGCGGATCGGAACTGGAAACAAGTGTTGTCATGGCAACAACTTGTCCGAGTCCGGCACTCTCCTCAAGATGCCAGTTGCCGAAAAAACTTCAACAGCAACCAGCCCTTTTTCTCACCCTTGCCCGCTAGTCGCGGATGCGCTGTCCTGAATCCGTGTCGAACAGATAGGTGCGCGCCGTATCGAAGTTCAGCGACACCGGCGTGTCGATGGCCTGCCGGAAGTTCCGGTCCGCCCGCGCCACGATGAGTTTTCCGGCATGCTGAACAGCAAGCAGCGTCTGGTCACCCGTCGGCTCTACGGAATAGACGGTGGAATTGTGGTGGCCGCGCCCTGTCTTGGCGACGCTCACATCTTCGGGCCGGATGCCAAGCGTCACCTTGGCCCGGCTGCCCCGGCCAACCTTCGGCACGCGGGTATTCGCGGCAACAAACGTGCCATCTTCGAGAGTACCCTGGATCAGGTTCATGGGCGGCGAGCCGATGAATCCCGCGACAAACACGTTTGCCGGATCGTTATAGACATCATCTGGCGTGCCCAGCTGCTGGATGCGGCCCTTGTCCATGATGGCCACACGGTCAGCAAGCGTCATGGCTTCGATCTGGTCATGGGTCACATAGATGGTGGTGGTCTGCAGCCGCTTTTGGATGTGCTTGAGCTGGGCCCGCATGGTGAGCCGCAGCTTTGCGTCGAGATTGGACAGCGGCTCGTCCATCAGGAAGACGCGGGGGTGGCGCACGATGGCGCGCGCCAGGGCGGCACGCTGCCGCTGCCCGCCCGAGAGTGCTTTGGGCTTGCGGTCCAGGTAGTCTCCCAGTTCAACCATCTGGGCGGCTTCCCGCACCAGTTTGTCATGCTGGTCATTCGGCACATTGCGCATGCGCAGGGGAAAGCGGATGTTCTCGTAGATCGACATGTTGGGATAGAGAGCGTAGCTCTGGAACACCATGGCGACGTCGCGGTCGCGGGCATCAACGTCATTCACCCGCTCGCCATCAATGAGGATGTCGCCGCCCGTCGGATCTTCCAATCCGGCGACCATGCGCATCGTCGTTGTTTTCCCGCAGCCGGACGGCCCGAGAAACACGATGAATTCCTTGTCCTTGATTTCGAGGTCAATAGCGTCAACACCAACAACGCTGCCCCATCCCTTGCTGATCTTCTTCAGGCTGATCGACGCCATGCCTTCACTCCTCCCAAATCCCGGCTGTTCTTTTCTTGCTCTTGAGCACCAATACCCTGCCGCCTATGGGAGGCCACTGGAACACCCCATTGCGCGCAGGATTGGCAAGTTCTGTCAAATCTATTTATAGCACATATTGACACTTGTGAAATCAAAAGTATCTTAATCGACACAATTCGCAGCGGAGTCCGGCCATGACAACATCCAAGACACTGTCCTTCACCGGCAACCTGCCGCTGGATCTTGCGGCCCGGCTGGACGCCACCGGCAAGCCCATCCGCGTCGGCCTCATCGGTTCGGGCGAAATGGGAACGGACATTGTCACCCAGTGCGACCGCATGAAGGGCATCACGGTCGCTGCCATCGCCGAGGTTCGCCCCGGTGCTGCGGCCCACGCATTGGAAATCGCCGGCCGGGACTCGGGCAGCCACCGGGATGTCAGCACCCAGTCCGCTTTCGACAGCGCCCTTGAAATGGGTAAGACCGCACTGACCCAGGACGCGCAACTGGTTTGCTCCAGCCCGCATGTGGATGTGGTGATCGATGCCACCGGTCGCCCCGGCGTCGGTGCCGAGATCGGCCTCACTGCCATGGAACATGGCAAGCATCTGGTGATGATGAATGTCGAAGCGGATGTCACCATTGGCGCTTACCTCATGCGTGAGGCCAAGCGCTTGGGCGTGGTCTACACACTGGGTGCCGGTGACGAACCTTCGTCCTGCATGGAACTCATCAACTTCGTGAAAAGCCTTGGCTATCCCATTGTTGCAGCAGGAAAAGGCAAAAACAACCCACTCAACATCAAGGCCACGCCGGATGAATATATGGCGGAAGCCAAAGCCCGCAACATGAACGCTCGCATGCTGGTGGAATTCGTCGACGGTTCCAAGACCATGGTGGAGATGGCAGCGATTTCCAACGCCACCGGACTGGTGCCGGACTGCCCCGGCATGCACGGCCCCGCCGCCACGCTGGACGTTCTGGCGGAAACCCTTTGCCCCAAGGAAGATGGTGGCGTGCTCTCGCGCTCCGGCGTCGTGGACTACTCCATCGGCAAGGGCGTGGCCCCCGGCGTCTTCGTGATCACCAAGGCACCGCACCCGCGCATCCACGAACGCCTCACCGACCTCAAGATGGGCAAGGGCCCCTACTTCAAGTTCATCCGTCCCTATCACCTCACCAGCCTCGAGGTGCCGCTCTCCTGCGCCCGCGCCGTGCTCTACAAATCCGCCGACATGGTGCCCATGGACGTGCCGACATCGGAAGTCTGCGCCATCGCCAAGAAGGACCTCGTGCCCGGCGAACGCCTTGATGCGATCGGCGAATACACCTACCGGGCCTGGATCATGGAGCGTCGCGAGGCGGCAACGGCCAAGGCCGTGCCCTGCGGCCTGCTGGAGGGCGGCAAGGTCACCAAGCCCATCAAGACGGGCGAACTGCTGACCACGGCCAATTGCGCCATCGACACGACATCGAAAATCTTCCAGCTGCGCCAGCGCCAGGACGACATGTTGAAGTCCAAGGCGGCGTGATCGGAAGAAGACGGGCTTGACCCGTCCGTTGCAAGTTGCAGAGTGAAGGCAGCCAGACCCCCGGGAGGACATCCAATGCCGCGCTATGACTACTCGTCCATGGGCTTCTACACTTACGACTGCCTCGGCTGGCCCTTCACGGAGGTTCCCCCCGGCGGCGGCACGGTATTCATCGACGAACTGACGATCGCTGTATCCGGTGCCGCCGGAACGGCAACCATTGCTGCCGCAAAGATGGGCCTCAAGACACTGGCCGTCGGCGGTGTCGGCGAGGACATCATGGGCGACTGGGTCCTGGAGCGCCTGAAATACTTCGGCGTTGATGTCTCTACCATGCAACGCAAGCCCGGTTGGCGGACCTCATCCTCCATCGTGCTCACCCGTGCCAACGGCTCACGCCCGGCGCTGCACATGCGCGGTGCCACCAAGGACTTCTTCGTCGACGAATCGATGTTCGCCCAGGTGACGGACGCCAAGGTGTTCCATCTTGGCGGCGTGGGCCTCACCGAAGCCATGGATTCCAAGCGCGGCGCCACAAGCCAGAACGCCAGGGTCATGAAGGCGGCGCAAGCGGCCGGCGCCCTCACCACCCTCGACATCTTCGCCGGTTCTCAAAAGGACCTGCCCGCTGTTGCGGAGGTGCTGCCCTACACCGACTATTTCATTCCCTCGATCGAGGAGGCGCAGGCCCTCACAGGCATGACGGACTACGGCGATACGGCGAAGTTCTTCCTCGATATGGGGGTGCGTGCCTGCGTTCTCACACTCGGTGGAGACGGCGCCTACTACCACGATCGCGACGGCAGCAAATTCACCATCCCGGCCTTTGACATCGCCGTCAAATGCACCTGCGGCTGCGGCGACGCGTTCAATGCCGGCTACGCCGTGGGCCTCGTGAAGAACTTCGACCCGGAAACCCGCGTACGCTTCGCCCAGGCCACGTCGGCCCTGAACGCCACGGGCCTCGGCTCCCAGGCGGGCGTCGTTGATTTCGAGCATACGCTCAACTTCATGAAGACACAGAAGACGCGCAAATGAGTCAGTCATACTGACTGACTGTTCTGGACTCTTGCGGCGCAGGCTGACTCACCACACATTAACGTTTGTCGGGCGAGGATGGTTCCGCTCAGACAGCAAAGGAGTCGCATATGTCGAGATCACAGCGTCACACGCCGATCATTCCTGTTGCCAACCATGAATCGGAGAAGAGTGAAAAGCGCGCTGCCCACCACCGCGATCGCAAGTGGCTGCATGACCACCTCAACCCGCAAACCGCCTCCGCGGAGGATTTCGACATCAAGGAATTTCACCTCCACCCGCACAGCGGGCGGGACAATTTCAGCAAGGGCGGCCGCGAGTTCATCGGCCATCGCGTGCGCTATGAAGATCCGCGTGCCCTGACGAAGTAGCAGTTCAGGTCTTTGAAATGCGAAAGCCGCGAAGGTTGCCCTTCGCGGCTTTTTCATTCCGGATGACCGGACAAATCACATCGTCGGCGCGGACGGTCCGCGGCCACCGCCCATGCCGGGGCGGCGCGGCTTTTCGATCTTCTTCGGCGCGGGCAGCAGGCCTTCGCGCTGCAGCTTCTTGCGGGCCAGCTTGCGGGCGCGACGCACGGCTTCCGCCTGTTCGCGCGCTTTCTTCACGGACGGCTTTTCGTAGGCGTCACGGAGCTTCATTTCACGGAAGATGCCTTCACGCTGCATCTTCTTCTTGAGAACTTTCAGGGCCTGATCAACATTGTTGTCACGAACGACGACTTGCAAGCGAATACCTCGGTTTTCTAAATTGCGATAAACAAAGGGGGCCCTGACTGGCCCCAGAATTGGCGGGCGTCCTAGCACAGGCTTACCCCCCTGTCGAGAGGGTGTTGACAACCGTCAGCCACGGGACCGCAGCCGGTTTACGTGGCCCATTTTCCGGCCCGGACGGGCTTCCGTCTTGCCATAGTGGTGGAGCGCCAGTCCCGGCTCCCGCACCAGCGTTTCCCAGGCAAGGATGTCGTCGCCCAGCAGATTCGTCATCACAACGTCCGAGTGCCGCAGCGTCGCCCCAAGCGGCCACCCGGCAACCGCCCGGATATGCTGCTCGAACTGCGAGACGCTACAGGCATCCTGCGTCCAGTGGCCGGAATTGTGGACCCGTGGCGCAATCTCGTTCACATAGATCACATCCTCGCCCACAAAGAACTCCACCCCCATGACGCCGACATAGTCGAGTGTCTCAAGGAAGCGCTGGGCGATGAACACTGCTTCCGCAGCAAGTTCCTGCGACACCTGCGAAGGCACCGTCGAGGTGTGGAGGACATGGTTGCGATGCACGTTTTCAGTGACTTCAAACGCCGCCATCCGGCCATCAAGCCCGCGCGCCGCAATCACCGACACCTCGCGCTCAAAACGAACGAAACTCTCCAGAATGGAGGGCTGCCCCTTCATGATCGCCCACGCCGCTTCAACGTCAGCAGCACCATTGATCCTCGCCTGCCCCTTGCCGTCATAGCCAAATCGCGTGGTCTTCAGGATGGCCGGGGTCCCGATGGCCGCCACCGCCGCCTGCAAATCCGTCAGCGAATTGACCGGGGCAAACTCCGCCGTGGCCGCCCCCAGTTGACGGGCCAGCGCCTTCTCCTTCAAGCGGTCCTGCGCCACTTCCAGCGCCTTGGCACCAGGCCGCACCGGAAGGCGCGCTTCCAGGAAACGCACGGCTTCCACTGGCACGTTCTCAAACTCGTATGTCACCGCATCCACTGAGGCCGCAAAGGCTGCGAGCGCGGCTTCATCCCGGTAGCCTGCAACTGTGTGGGCGGCAGCGACATGAAATGCAGGCGAGTCAGCCTCCGGCGCGAAAATGTGGCATTTGAGACCGAGTTGGCCCGCCGCCAGCGCCAGCATGCGGCCCAACTGGCCACCACCGAGGATGCCGATGACCGATCCCGGCGGAAGTGCCTTGCCCGCCACGCTCATGCCTCGTCCCTGGGGGCAGCAGCGACCGACTCGGTCTGGGTTGCACGGAACGCCTCCAGCCGTCCGGCCAGTGCTGCGTCCGCGAGCGCAAGGATGGACGCGGCGAGAATGGCCGCGTTGGTCGCCCCCGCCTTGCCAATGGCAAGCGTGCCCACCGGAACACCAGCAGGCATCTGCACAATCGAAAGCAGCGAGTCCTGCCCCGACAGCGCCTTGGATTCAACCGGCACGCCCAGCACCGGCAGAGGCGTCATGGACGCGGCCATGCCCGGCAGGTGGGCAGCGCCCCCTGCGCCTGCGATGATGACCTTGTAGCCCGCCGCCTTGGCCCCCTTGGCGAAGTCGAACAGCCGCTCCGGCGTGCGGTGCGCCGACACGATGCGGTCGTCATGGGCCACGCCCAGGGCATCAAGCATGTCGGCGGCGTATTTCATGGTGGCCCAGTCGGACTGGCTGCCCATGATGATGGCAACGGGAGCGGTCAAGGGAGGTCCTTATGCGATGATGTCGGGGATGAGCTGGTTTTCCACCAGGATGATCTGGTCCTTGAGGGAAAGCTTCTTCTTCTTCAGGCGCCGCAGCTGCAACTGGTCGACGTTTCCGGCCTCTTCAAGGGCCCGGATGGCATCGTCAAGGTCGCGGTGCTCCTGCTCCAGAAGCCGCAATTTCGTCCTCAATTGTACCTGTTCAAGCGCATCCATGAGAAAGGCAAAGCTCCACCCGCGCCCCCACTATGCCCTTGTGCCGCATTCGACAAGCCCCCACATCTGTGACATACTCATGAGCGAGCCCGGACTGGCTCAGGACGGGTCTGCTTTCTTGAACTGGAGGCGTTACATGAACCCCACGACTTCCCTCAGCGAACTGATTGAGTTGCACCATGCGCTTGAGGCCGAACTGGCCGAAGCCATGGCGCACCCGGCCTCTTCGGATGCCGAGATTGCGGCCATCAAGCGCAAGAAACTCAAGCTGAAGGACGAAATCGAGACGATGAAACACAAGACAGACGCCGCCGCCTGACACAGCGTCACGACTGGGGGTTTGACCTTCTTGACAGCCTCTGGCGGGGCTGTGGGGGTTATTTTGGCTGGATCAGATCCCAGCCATTGCCATAAAGATCCTCAAACACGGCCACGGTCCCGTATGACTCATGCCGGGGCTGTTCCCGGAAGACGACACCTGCCGAAAGCATGCGGGCATGGCTTGTTTCAAAGTTGTCCGTGGTGAGAAAGAAAGCGACTCGCCCGCCCGCTGCCCGGCCAATGGCGGACATCTGCTGTTCGGTCGTTGCCTTGGCCAGCAGCAGTGACAACCCCGTCTTGCCAGTCGAGACCCGCACCCAGCGCTTGCCCTCCCCCTGCGGCGCATCTTCCTCCACAGCAAAGCCCAGCGCCTTCACGAACCAGGCAATGGCCTCGTCGTAGTCGCGGACGAGATAGGTGATTGCGGACAGTCTCTGCTTCATCGCGCGGCCTCCCTCGGCCATGACTGATCACGACTCGCATGATTGACCAAGTGGAAAATCTCGGCAAAACTCACCTCTTGCGGGCAATCCAGAGGCAGTCGGGGAGAGGCGTGGGCGACGGCATGAACGACGAACCGCCATCTCCGGTGGCAAGGCGGTCCATATTGGACTGGGCCCAGGGCCTGCAGGACCGGGCCTACACGGCCCGCAGCATTTTCCTGAACCTCCTCGCGGTTCTGGCTGTTGTGCTGGCCTTGCCCATTCTCGTGCGGGAGCTTTTCCTCAATCGCGTCGTCATCGCGCCGCTCTCCATGCCGGCCAACATCGCCGCCAGCGGACTGACGGGCGATGTAGCGGCCAACCGGCTTTGGGATGCATGGTCCCATCTCAACGCCGAGGTTGC
Organism: uncultured Alphaproteobacteria bacterium; assembly: GCA_937870685.1. GTDB lineage: Bacteria > Pseudomonadota > Alphaproteobacteria > Rhizobiales > Aestuariivirgaceae > Aestuariivirga. The sequence goes on along the minus strand of CALMZX010000099.1, from coordinate 4,627 downwards.
GGTGGCCAAGGAAACCCGCGACGTGCTGCCCAGTTCCCAGCGCATTCAATTCCAGATTCCGGATTCAGGACTTTCGTTCGACTCGCTGATCCATCACCTGCGCTCGTTCCTGGGCATCGACGAGACCACGGTATCTGGCGAGTTCGTCTGCCCGTCAGAGCCGTGCGACTTGGCGAATTCGGCACTCAGGCTGCGCGTCGTCGGACACGACCTTTCCGTCATCACCCTCGATCCCGTGGGCACCACACCGCTTGATCTCTACTGGCGCGAGGCCATCACCGAAGTGCTGCTCAGGCTTGATCCCGTGCGTGGCATCATGGCGACAAGCCTCGGCAACGAGGAACGCGCCATCGCCGAACTGCGCAAGCTTGTTCGCGCCAACCACCCGGACAGGCAGTGGGCGCTGGTGTTTGCAGGCGTGTTGCTGGGCAACAGCGGCGACACCGAGGGCGCTCTCGCCAGTCTCGATGAAGCGACCTTGCGCGATCCGTCCTTCGCGCTGGCCCACGCCGAACGCGCCAGCCTTCTGCTCAAGGCGGATGACATCGAAGGCGCGCGCGCTGCCGTATCCAAAGCCCTGCAGCTTGCCCCCAGCGACGCACGCAACCACATGCGCCTCGCCCAGATCGAGGTGAAGGCCAAGGCCTTCGACAAGGCTTTTGCGGCCTATGAGCAGGCGGCAAGGCTGCAACCGAACTGGCCGCAGATCCCGCTCGGACTGGGCGGTGCTCACTATGCCAAGGGTGATCTGGCGGCGGCGAAAGCCGCGTTCCGGACGGCGATCGAGATTGATCCGGACTTCCTTGATGCCCGGCAGCTGATCGCCCTGCTCGCAAGTGCCGAAGGCGACGCTGCCGAAGCCCTGAAACAACAGCGCGCCGTGGCCCTGCTCAAGCCGAATGATGCGCAGGCCCAGGCCGACCTTGCTGCCGCGCTTGACTTGTCGGGAGATATCAAAGCGGCAGAAGACAGCTATCAGCGTGCCATCAATCTCGCACCTGACACGGCCATCTTTCACAAGCAACTGGGCCTGCTGCGGCAAAAGCAGTTGCGGCACGCCGTGGCCCTCGCCTCGCTGGAGCGCGCAGCGGAACTTGATCCCCGCCTCGAAGACATCTGGTTTGCCATCGGCGACACACAACTCGCACTTGGAAAACTCACGCAGGCGCGTGAGGCCTACGCGCGCTACGTCCGGGAGCAGCCAAACGGTGCCTATGCCACCATCGCAGGGGCGCGCCTGAAAGAGGATGACCTGCAGCCATGAAATATGTTCTTGCGCTGCTGGTTGCGGCAATGTCAGGTGGAACTGCATTGGCCCAATCACTGGATGAACTGCCGCCCGACGTCGCGGCCGTGTCCAGGGATGCCGTCGCCGCCTGCCGCAAGATCGGCGGCAAACCGGACTATGAACCGCTGGACCTCGTGAAGCTGGTCAGATTGGACAGGTCCGGGGCCTATCTCGTCGATACCCGAGCGCTTCGCTGCAAGGGCGGCAGGAATGCCCGCAAGGATGGCCGCGTCCATTGCCGCGACAACCACTGCAAACTGATCATCATGACGCCCGGCACAGGCGACAGATTCAGGATCACCTATCGCGATTTCGTGGAAGCCTGGTCATCCATGACCGACGGCAGCATCAAAGTGACAATCAATGGTGACCACCACACCCTGCGCCTTGGGTCCGACGGCATCGAAGGTGACTGAGTTCCACTGCCTTGTTCAACAACTCGCAACGAAGAGGAGTAACCATGAAGAAGACCCTGATGATGGCACTTGCTGCCGCAACCTGTGTGGCCACAGCCATTCCGGCCTGGGCTGGCCTTGATGGCGTGTGGAAATGCAAGGCCTCCGGCAACATCCCCATCGCCCTCGTCACCATCTCCGGCGACAGCTACGAAATGCAGGCGGTGAAAAACTCGGTCTGGGCCCCGAAGGCCAATGACCCGGCCAATGGTTCGGGAAGCCTGAGCATCGATGGCAACACGGTGACACCCACCTCCGGGCCGCTGGCCGAGCTTTATGGTGCCGTGGGCAGCTATTGCGGCGAGGGAGAGTCCGATTGCTCAGGCGAGTCGCTGATGCTCAATTCCACAATCAACATTCCGCTGGGATGCTGGCGCGACGGCTGACGCAGAATCAGGGGCGGCTCAGGCCGCCCCATATTCTTTCCGGATTTTCCGCAGCAGCCACCAGCAGGCCGCAGCAGAAAACAGGTGAACGGCCAGCAGGGCGAGGCTCAAACCTGTGATGATGCCGGCAGGATCATTGATCACTGTCGTACCAATGCCCAGCCACATCACACCAGCCACAAGCAGCGGCACCACCACAGGTGTTCTACCCTTCCACTTGTCCCACAGTGCCGCTGCAAGCCCCGTGAGGAGCGCCTGCATGCCACCAAAGAGATAGGAAAGGGGCAAGGCAAAGGCGAGCGCCCCGAGCACGTTCTTCGTTGCTTCCAGCCCGCCGATGGTGCTGCTGCCTTCTCCCGTTCCGGTGACAGCCAGCAGCAGGAAAAGAACCACCGTTCCAAGCGGCGGCCCAAGCAAGAGATAGAACCCCGCCGTTTTCAGCACGCGTCCCATGCGATTCTCTCCCGGTCACTGCGGCGTGCAAGGGCTGAGATAAACCTGGATGAAGGAGGTGTTGATATCCTTGAACTTGCCGGTGAATGTCACCTGGTCGCCACTTTGCAGCTGGGCCATGCGGTCGTAAGTTGCCGTGTCATCACGCGGGAATTCGCAAGACACCGCATACCCGCCGCCACCGCCGGGAATGTCCATGTAAACCGCGACTTTGCTGCCAATGCTGGTGTCGGAAAAGCGGTCAAACTCCCCTGTCACGGTCACCGTCTTGTTGCGCAGCTTGCTCATCACATAGGGCTTGTCTTTCGCCAGAATGAGGTCGGACAATTCCTGGTTGGTGAAACTCTCCTGGGCCGTCGCAGGTGAAGCAAGGAATGAGACTACCACCAGTGCAATCGCTGCCGTTGAACGATACATCCATTTCTCCCAAAGAAAATCTGTCTTTGCCCCCGGCCGGAAAAACTAGTGCAATGACCCTGGCGTGTAAATGGGAGCGCAACAGCTCAACCTGACCGTTCACGACGGTTCGCTGCTTCGGGCCAGGACTCGCAACGCCTTGGGTTTCACCGTCACCGTGACCGGACTGTCGATGACCAGTACTTCTCCATCCATGGAGGCAAGAAGCCCTCTGGCCTTGCGCGTACGCCGCAACAGTCTCCGGCTGGCCCGGGCAACAACAACCTTGCCAGCCGTCCGGGCGTCCACGACGGGGCTGCGCCCGATGCGATTTCCGAGATAGTCCAGTCCAAGCCGGATGACGGTGGCAACAGAAAAGCGCTCGAGCGCGTAGAGTCCTACCACCCCGGCCTTAAGCGAAACCGGCAAAGCAGGCTTGTCACTTCGGCCCAGCGGATTGTTGCTGATGATCAGAAGCGGCGTCCTGACCCTCCGCATCTCGCCATCCGCATCCACGAGAACGCGCACCATCTTGGGCCGCGCCGCGAGGACGATCACCGCCCGGACAGCGGCCAGCATTTTCGTGAACCGGGAGGAATACCCGATCCGTTCCCGCAGGCGCGCCATGCGCGGCTGAAGACCGAAGGAAATCTGGTGCAGAAAGAGTTGGTCATTGGCCAACCCGACGTCGATGTCCTTGGGGGTTGCAGTACCGAGTTGGTCCAGCGCTTCCTCAAGTACCGGCGTGAATCCCAGCGCCTGCACGAACAGGTTCATCGTGCCAAGCGGCAGCGCGGCCATGACCCGGTCCGATCCGAGCAGTTCGGAAGCAACGGATGTGATCGTCCCGTCGCCACCACCTGCAATGATCACATCATGGGTCTTGCCGTCGCGCGCCCTGCGCACTTCCGGCAGAATGTCTCCATCCGCCAGAATCACGGTGAGCGGGTGGAAGCGCAGCGCAAGCCGCTCCTCAACCAGTTGTCTGACTGCATCAGCGCCACGCGAACGCACCGTCCCGGACTTCCGGTTGATCACGACAAGCGCAGACCTCCGGGCTGGTTGACCATGCCCTTCCAGTAGCTTCGCACTTCGCCCTTTCCCCACGTTCGGCATCGTTCCCTTTCACCTGGCAGCCTGTGGCTGCCCGTCAGAGATTGGGTGATGCGTGGTGAAAATCAATGGTGCCTCCCTTGCTTGAATTGCAGGCACTGGCAGCGCAATGTGAGACCCATGTGGACAGCTCTTCGTGCTGCGTGTCTCTACTTTCTCGCTGTATTTGCCGCGGGCTTTCTACTGGGCACAGTCAGGACCTTGTGGCTGGAGCCTGCCCTTGGGGCCCTGCACTCTGTCCTTGCCGAATTGCCGTTCATGCTGCTGTTGTCATGGATGGCTTGCGGCATGGTTTTGCGCCGCGTCGCCGTTGCGCCAGATACACGGTCACGCATCGCCATGGGAAGCTTTGCACTTCTGCTGTTGCTGGCCGCCGAGGCAGTGCTGTCAGTTACGCTGGGCGGCCTCACTCTGGCCCGGCATGCGGCACTCTACACCACCGCGCCCGTGCTGGCGGGGCTGGCAGGTCAGATGGCCTTTGCCCTGTTCCCCCTGCTCCGCAACTAGTCAGCGCGCGAACTGCTTGTACCTGATCC
>CALMZX010000098.1 GCA_937870685.1 uncultured Alphaproteobacteria bacterium | reverse complement strand
CGAACCAGAAGATCGGCCGTCCACGGAAGCTTTATACAGGCCCCACTCGCCGCGACTACGTGCCGATGAGCTACCGCGGATAACAGGTTCACCCAGATTGATGGCCCGCCTCAGGCGGGCCGCCCAGCTTCCGGCAAACTTACACGCCGCGCTCATCCATCAGCATGGCGCCGATCTCGGCTTCGGCGACCTTCTTGCCGTCCACGTGGGCTTCAGCCCAGTATTTCCACACGGGCGGACGCTTCTGGCTGAGCTTCACATGGAAGTGCACCTGATCACCCGGCACCACCGGCTTGCGGAAGCGCGCCTTGTCGATGGACATGAAGAACACCAGCTTGCCTGCATGGGCATCACCCAGATGTTCCAGCACGATGGCGCCGGCCGCCTGGGCCATGGCCTCGATCAGCAGCACGCCCGGCATCACCGGGCGGCCGGGGAAGTGGCCCTGGAAGAAGGGCTCGTTCATGGTCACGTTCTTGATCGCCGTGCCGCTCTCCTCGCCCTGCAGGTTGATCAGCTTGTCGATCAGCAGGAAGGGATAGCGGTGCGGCAGGAGCTTCAGGATGCGGGTGATGTCCACGGTCTTGCCGGGTGAAGTCTCGGTCCTGGGGGCGTCGGTCATGATGGGTCCTGAAAAGAAAAGAGGCGGGAAATCCCGCCTCTTTTAGCTGAAATCACGGGTTGGTCTAGAACCGCGTGCCGATCGAGAACTGGAACATCTCGGTGTCGTCGGTCTTTTCCTTGAGCAGCGGATAAGTGGCCGAGAGGCGCAGCGGGCCGAAAGGAGACGCCCAGATGATGCCCGCACCCACAGATGCCCGCAGGTTGGAGGAGTCGAAGACGGTGCAAGCGGCAGTCCCCACTTTGCCAACAGGACCACAATTGCCAACGCCGTTCGCCAGCGAAATCGCATCCGAGTTAAACACCGTACCGAAATCACTGAACACCGCGCCTTCGATGCCCCACTCTTCAGGGATGCCGACGGGGAAGTTCAGTTCGATGGTGCCGATCGCATAGGTTTGGCCGCCAATGGAATCCAGGACGCCGTCGTTACCCATCTGCTTCGGGCCGATGCCGGAGCGGGCGAAGCCGCGGAATGAGTCTGCGCCCTTGAAGAACAGATCCTGCAGCGGAACATCATTGCCGAGCGACTGGATGTGGCCGGCGTTGGCTTCCAGCTTCAGCACCACCTTCTCGTCCATGAAGGGGATGAAGTACCAGGCATGGCCTTCGACCGAGGCGTATTGTGCGTCACCGCCGAGCCCGGCGAGTTCCGTCTCCAGCTGGGCGCGCAGGCCGCTGGACGGCTTCATCGGGTTGTCGAGGTCGTCGTAGGTGTAGATGGCGCTGACGGCCGACTTCCAGCTCTTGCCTTCCTGGGAAATGATCATCGGCGAAGAGGTCAGCGGGTCGATGCCGCTCACGTCGCGGCCGGCGATGAGATACTTCAGGCTGAGCGAGGAGTATTCGTCGAGGCGGAAACCGGTGCGCAGGGCGCCGCCGATCTGCGTGCTTTCATAGGACGAGGCAGCCTGGTTGTCGGCGGCATTGCCGAACAGGTCGATGCCGACAGCAATCGCCTTGCCCATGAAGTAGGGTTCGGTGATGCTGAGGTCCACCGACTGCTTCTTGAAGCTGAGTGAGGTGTTGATCTTGGCCTGCAGGCCGCGTCCAAAGAGGTTGCGTTCGGAGAGGCCCACCTGGCCGATCACGGTTTCAACGGTCGAATAGCCGAGGCTGAAGGAAATCTGGCCTGTGGATTTTTCCACCACTTCCACGACGAGGATGATCTTGTCCGGGGCCGAACCTTCTTCTTCCTTGAAATCCACGCTGGAGAAATAGTCGAGCGCGGTCAGGCGGCGGCGGGCGCGCTCGACGAGCGTGCGGTTGTAGGCGTCGCCCTCAAAGAGCTGCAATTCGCGGCGGATGACGCGGTCCAGCGTACGGTCGTTGCCCACGATGTCGATGCGCTCGACATAGGTGCGCGGACCTTCGGTGATGTCATAGGTGATGCCGAGCGTGCCGTTGGCGGTATCGCGCTCGATCTTGGGTTCCACCTTGGCGAAGACGAAGCCCTGGTTGGATGCCTCCAGAGTCAGGCGTTCCACCGACTTGTCCACCTTGGAGGCGTCATAGCTGTCGCCCACGCCGGTCTTCACGACCTTCTTCAGCGGATCAGCATCAAGGTTGGCTTCGCCGATATTCACCGCCACATCGGCCACGGTGTAGCGCGGGCCTTCCTCGATGGTGAAGTTGAGGTTGAAGCCGCCCTCCTCGCTGCCGGAATACTGGGCATTGGCATCAATCACCTGCACATCGGCAAAGCCGTTCTTCAGGTAATAGCGGCGCAGCAGTTCCTTGTCGTACTGGAGGCGGTCTTCGTCATAGGTGGTGTTGCGCAGGAAGAAGAACAGCCAGTTGCGCTTCTTGGTGGCGATGACGTCCCGCAGGTCGCCGTCGGAGAAGCTGTTGTTGCCTTCAAAATTGATCTGGCGAACGTAGGTCTTGCCGCCTTCGTTGACTTCAAACACCAGATTGATGCGGTTTTCCGGCAGACGGATCATCTTCGGCACAACGGTGACGTTGTAGAAGCCCTGCTTCTGGTAGAGTGCGAGAATGCGGCGGTTGTCGCCTGCCACGCGCGCCTTGGTGAAGATCATGCGCTCGCGCACTTCCACTTCCTTGGCCAGCGTCTCGTCGTCGATTTCGGTATTGCCCTCGAAGTTCACCACGCTGATCAGCGGGTTCTCGGCAACGGTCACGACAAGCTGCGAGCCGGAGCGGTCAATCGACACGTCACGGAACAGGCCTGTCTGGAAAAGTGTCTTGATGGATTCGTCGATGGCTTCGCTGTCGAACTGGTCGCCCGCGCCAAGCTGCATGTAGGACAGGATGGTTTCGTCTTCGACGCGCTGGTTGCCCTGGATCACGACGCCGGAAACGGTCGCGGCAATGGCGGAACCCGCAAAATAGGACGGAGAAAGCACCGGAGCAAAGGCCAGCACCAACAGCACCACAACGCCGATAACTGATAGTCTCTTACGCATCCAATAAGCCAATCTCACTCGTGCCGTGCCATCCACCAGTGCCCGGACAAGGTTCGATATGCTCCCCACCCCGACGAATCGCGTTTTGCAACCCGACCCCGGTTCCCCAATCGCGACCCATTGTGACCTCACCATGGCGCAATCGGCTCCCCAAATCAGTTCGCGATCCGCGATCGCCCTTTTAGACCGTTTCTCCCCCAATGCAACTGAAACTAAGTCCTTGTTTCAACTGCCCAGAACCACACTGATGGTCCTCGCGACATCGTTCCAAATACCGATCAGCATCAGCATCACAACGAAGGAAAAACCGATGCGGTAACCCCATTCCTGGGCGTTGGGCCCGAGCGGTTTGCCGCGCAGGGCCTCAACCGCATAGAAAACGAGGTGGCCGCCATCCAGCATAGGAACAGGAAATAGGTTAATAAGTCCGATACTGACGCTCAAAAGGGCCACGAAACTGATGAAGGCAAGGCCTCCGGACGAGGCCGTGTCACCTGCCCCCTTGGCCATGGCGATGGGTCCGCCGATCTGGTCAATGCTCTCCGCTCCGGTGAACAGCTTGCTCACGTAGCGGCCTGTGGTGGCGATGATGTACCAGGTTCGCTCTAGGCCCTTGGCGAGGGCCTCTGGCACGGAATAGCGCTCATAGAGCGGTTCGTCGGTGCCCGGGTTGTGGCGCACGCCCAGAAGGCCGACCTTGAGGGTGCCGCCAAAACCATCAGGAAGTTCCTGGATGCGCGGCGTCAGCGTGAGTTCGATCTTGCTTCCAGCCCGCTCCACAACAACGGCAAGCGGAACGCCCGCCTGTTGCCAGACCATTTCCTGCACCTCGGCGAAACTCTTGGTGTCCTTGCCATCCACCTTGCGGATGAAGTCACCGGCCTGAAGGCCTGCAGCCTGGGCAGCCGAATCCGGCATCACCTCATCCACCCGCGGCTCGGAATACGGCACGCCAACGATCGAATAGGCTGCCGTAAATATGAAGATGGCGAGGAGGAAATTGGCGAATGGGCCTGCCGCCACCACGGCGGCGCGCTGCCATATCGGCTTGCTATGGAAATCGCCCGGGCCGCGCTGGCTCTGGTCCTGTTCCTGCCCCGGCATGCTGGCGGCGTTGGCATCGCCCTCGAAGCGCACGTAGCCGCCCAAGGGTAGCCAGCAGAACTTCCAGCGCGTGCCATGGCGGTCCACCCAGCCGAACACCTCACGGCCAAAGCCGATGGAGAAGGCTTCCACCTTCACGCCGCACCAGCGGGCCACCTGAAAATGCCCATATTCATGCACGAACACGATGATGGTGATCGCCACGAGAAAGGGCAAAACATAGCCAAAGGGCAAATTCATCAAGGTCGCCAGGTCCATAGCCTCTTCCTGCAATTGTTCTTGTGCGGCCCGCCGTGGCGCCGTTTACAAAGTCTTAACTACAACGCCGCGCCTTTGCGTCAATTTTTCGGCAAGATGGTTACCAGACCAGGAGGCCCTGCGCAGCCGAGGGCGCGTGGCGGAGAAAGCCGATCATCGCGGCCACCACCGTGACAGCGATCAGGCCATCCACCCGGTCGATGATGCCGCCATGGCCGGGGATCAGGTGGCCCGAGTCCTTGACGCCGTGGAAGCGCTTGAAGGCGCTCTCGAAAATGTCGCCCGCTTGCTCCACGATGGCGAGCAGAGCGGCCAGCACCACCAATGGCCAGACCGATGGCGCGAACCACCAGGCGTAGAGCCCGCTGGCAATCGCCGCGCCCGCCATGGCGCCGCCCATGCCGGCCCAGGTTTTTTTCGGCGAGATTTTTGGCGCCAGCTTCGGTCCGCCAATGATGCGCCCGGCAAAGTACGCCAGGCTGTCGGCGGCCCACACCATCAGCATGATCCAGATGATGGCGTGCAGTCCCCACTGCGGATCATGGCGCAGCACCACGAGAGCCAGAACCGGCAATGCCACATAGGGCACGCCCACGAAGCACCAGGTGGATTTTGCCCGTGGACCGAAGGCCACCCCGGCATAGGCCACAGCGGTGATGAGCAGGATCACCGACAGCGTCATCATCGGACCGATTTCGCGCGGCAGGAAGGCGGCGCACAGGGCGGCCAGCGCATGCAGCGCGAACTGAGATGTCGAGCGGCCATGGGCAATCACGGTCCACTCATGCGCCATCAGGATGCCAAGGAAGGCGGCGAACAGTTCGAACCACAATCCGCCAATCCAGATATCGAGCAGCACGACGGGGATGAGGACGGCGGCGGAGAGCGCGCGCACGCCAAGGTCCTGCCACTTGGCACCACCGCCCGAAGGCGGCTGGGTGGCATCCGCCGTCATGCGGATTGGGCTTTCAGGCCGCCAAAGCGGCGTTCGCGCGAGGCATATTCGGCAATGGCGCGGGCAAAGATGTCGGCGGTGAAGTCCGGCCAGAACTCCGGCACGAAGACGAATTCGGCATAGGCACACTGCCACAGCAGGAAGTTGGAAATGCGCTGCTCACCGCCGGTGCGGATGAGAAGATCGGGCGGCGGCATGCCTGCGGTATCAAGTTGCCCGTCCAGTGCCTCCGGAGTAACGTCGGCCAGAGCGATCTTCCCCGACGCCACATCGGCGGCCATGGCGCGGGCGGCGCGGGTGATTTCCTGGCGGCTGCCATAGTTGAAGGCGACCACCAGGTTCAGCTTGGTGTTGTCACGGGTCAGCTTTTCGGCGTCCTCAAGCATGGTGACGATGCTTCGGTCGAGGCCCTCGCGGTCGCCGATCACGTGGATGCGCACGCCGGAGGCATGAAGCTCCGCCACGTCCTGGCGGATGAAGCGGCGCAGCAGTTCCAGCAGGAACATCACTTCCGTCTTCGGTCGCGACCAGTTCTCGGTGCTGAAGGAATAGATCGTCAGGTATTCGATGCCGAAGTCAGCAGCCGCCCGCACCGCCGCTCGCAACGCGTCTATGCCCGCCTTGTGGCCGGCCGAACGCGGCAGGCCGCGGGCTGCGGCCCAACGGCCATTGCCATCCATGATGATGGCGGCGTGGCGCGGAATGGTGCTGGTGGATCGCATGCCCTGCCCGGTTCAGACCTGCATGATTTCGGCTTCTTTGACTTTCAGCGCCGCGTCGATGTCTTTCATCGTGTCATCGGTGAATTTCTGCACTTCGTCGGCCTTGGTCTTGTGTTCGTCCTCGCTCATCAGGTGAGCCTTCTCCAGGGCCTTGAGCTGGTCCATGCCATCGCGGCGCACGTTGCGTGCCGCCACGCGGGCTTTCTCGGCGTATTGGTGTGCAACTTTCACCAGTTCCTTGCGACGGTCCTGGGTGAGGTCCGGCATGCGCAGGCGGATGACCTGGCCTTCGGTCTGCGGATTGAGGCCGAGGTTGGAGGCATGGATGGCCTTTTCCACGGCGATGACGAGGCCACGGTCCCAGACGCTGATCTGCAGCATGCGGGGTTCCGGCACGCTGACGCTGGCGACCTGGCTGATCGGCATGTTGGCACCATAGGCATCGACATGGATGGGGTCGAGCAACGTCGCGGAGGCGCGGCCGGTGCGCAGCCCGCCGAAATCATGTTTCAGGGCGTCCACCGCGCCATGCATGCGGCGCTTGATGTCCTGGGCGTTGAAAGGTGCTGGTGCAGCCATGGTCTATCCTTGCGGGTCAGTCTTTGGTGATGGTCGTGAATGTGCCTTGTCCGCTGAGTACGCGCGCAACGTTTCCGGCTTCCCGGATGGAAAATACAACGACTGGCAGGCCGTTGTCACGCGCCAGGGCAATGGCGGCATTGTCCATGATCTTCAGGTCTTGCGCCAGGACATCCTTGTAAGTGATTGTCTTGAAACGCTTTGCGTCCGGCACCTTCTTCGGATCGGCGCTGTACACACCATCCACGCTGGTGCCCTTGAAGATGGCGTCGCAGCGCAATTCGGCGGCGCGGAGTGCTGCACCCGTGTCCGTGGTGAAGAAGGGAAGCCCGGTGCCACCCGCACAGATCACCACCCTTCCCTTTTCGAGATGGTGGATGGCCTTGGCAGCGGAATGCACTTCGCAGACACTCGGCATGGCGATGGCCGAAAGCACGCGGGCATCAACCCCCTTGCCCTTCAGCACACCCTGCATGGCAAGCGCGTTCATCACCGTGGCCATGATGCCCATGTGGTCGGCGGAGACGCGGTCCATGCCCCTCGCTGCCCCGGCCATGCCCCGGAAGATGTTGCCGCCGCCGATCACCAGAGCGATCTGGGCACCGGTTTTGTGTGCGGCGATCACCTCGTCGGCCACGCGCTCCACGGTCGGCAGGTCAATGCCGAAGGGCTGCGGCCCCATGAGCACTTCGCCGGAAATCTTGAGGAGGATGCGCTTGTGGGTGATGGCCATGATGGTTCCGGAGGTGGCGGGATACGCGGTTTCGCTTAGCACTTTCAATCCGATTCGCCTGACATTGGCGGAACCGAAACCTCCATTTGGGCGGACAGTCTTAACGGCGATTTAGCAACTCCCGGTTTTAATGGAGCCGGGAGGGAACGTCCATGATGAACATGCTGTTTGGCCTTAAAGGGCGCATTGGCCGCGGATCCTGGTGGCTGGCGCAACTTATCGCCATTCCCATTGTCTACCTTTTCGGCTTCACTGCCCTTGCCGGGCTGGGCATGACCATTCCCGATGGCGGCGAGCCCGATGCCGCGACCGGCGGCGGGATCATCCTTGCCATCCTTCTCGCTCTGGTGATTGCCATCTGGATCAATGTGGCTTCCACCGTGAAGCGCTTCCATGACCGAGGCAAGAGTGGCGCGTGGTTCTTCATCGTCTTCATTCCCTTCATCGGCGGTATCTGGCAGATGATCGAGTGCGGCTTCTGCACCGGTGATGATGGCGACAACATCTATGGCCCGCCTGTGGGGTCAGGTCGCCTGCAGGAAGAGATCAAGGGTTCCGATCTGGCCGTTGCCTCCAATGGCAACCTCGCCAAGCTGGATGACGCCTATTTCCGCAACTATGCGGCCCAGTCGCAGCGTCTTGCTGAGCCGATGGTGCAATCCACCTATAACCGTCCCGCCGCGACGGTCACATCCGCCCCAGCCTTCGGCAGCGGCAAGCCGGTGTTCGGGCGGCGCTAGCCGCAGCGCTTCACCTGCTGGCAACTGGCGTCCCGCACCTCTTTGATCAGGGCCTCCACGGCCTGCGTATGGCTGCGCATCTCTCCATCTTCCAATTCACAGATCGCGGCCGCATGGACCGAAAGGTCGGCCCGCAATACGTCGTGCCAGTCCGCATCAACGTCCAGCAACTGCTCTGCGCTGTAGAGCAGGTAGCCGACATAACTCTCATAGGCACCAAGGTCGCCCGACGTTGAGATGGCGCAATGGTCGGGCTGGGAGAATTTCGGGTTGGCGACCGAGAGGTTCAGGAACTCACGGTAGATGTCACGCGCCGATTGCGTACGCTGGATACGGTCGGCGGCATCGATCTGCAGCTTCACGCCGATCAGAGCCCCCGCCGCAAGGATGACTGTGAGCATGGCAGCAAGCGCCTGAATGGCCCCGGAATTGCGGTTGAGGAAAGACAAGATCATGTTCCCGCTTCTGGCTGTTGCTGTGTGGCGCAGTGGATGCCGCCGCCCGACTCGCCAATCGGATCGGTGTTGAGGGAGACAATGCGGCGCCCCGGATAGAGCTGCTGAAGCACCTCGGCGGCCTCGCCATCAGCGGCGTCGTCCCCGAAGTTGCTGCAGATCACGGCGCCATTGCAGACATAGAAATTCACGTAACTGGCAACGAAGTCGTTCTTCTGCGAGCGCACGTCCACCGGTTCAGCGAGCGTGATGATCTCCAGCGCCTTGCCATCCGCCGCGTGGAAATCCCTGAGGACGCCAAGGGTTTCATGGGCGGCGCGCGACCATGGATCATCCGGCGAGACGCTCTGCGGCATCTGGATCAGCACCTTGCCGGGTGCCACAAAGCGGGCCAGGGCATCAATGTGATAGTCCGTGATGTCTGCTCCCGCGATTCCTGGTGCCCAGATCATCTGTCTGCCGCCGACAGCAGACAGGAGTTTCCTTTCGATGACCTCCCGGGGAGCTGTATCGCGGTTCGGGTTCACCCAGCTTGAGGCATGTGCGAGCACCAGTCCCGTACCATCATGTTCCAGCCCGCCCTGCTCACCCACCAGACCGGTTTCCAGATATTTCAGCCCAATCCGGTCCGCGATCCGCCGCGCGATCTGTGCGTCATGGCCATGCTCCTGCTTGTCGCCCCAGCCATTGAACTGGATCTGCGACACAGCGAGTTCTCCACTCTCATTCGCAACGAAGGTCGGGCCGCTGTCCCGGCACCACAGATCATCCGTGGGAATGTCCCATGTCGCAATGCCGTCTCCCAGTGCAGCGACGGCTTCGGCCCGGTGTTCGTCTGCCACCAGCACCACCACCTCTTCAAACGCCGAGATGGCACGCGCAATGTCGGCAATCGACGACTGCACCCGCTTGAGTAGCCGCGCGCCATAGACATCAACGCTCACCGGCCATTGCATGAAGGTCCTAAGGTGCGAAGCATCTTCAGGCGGCATGTGCCATGCCTCCTGTGCCGTTGCCCCGGGGGCCAGCAGTGAAGCGGCTGATGCTGCCAGGAATGTCCTGCGTGTCTGTTTCATGTTGCCCCCTCCAGCAATCTTACCACAGCCGCGAAAAGCAGAAAGGCCCGGCGTTTCCACCGGGCCTTCCATTTCAGTCGTGATTGTATGATCAGCCCTGGCCGGACATCTTGGCGACTTCGGCGGCGAAGTCGTCGGCGCCCTTTTCAATACCTTCGCCCAGTTGCATGCGCGAGAAGGCCTTGAGGGTGACGCCGCCGCCAGCCTTGTTGCCAGCTTCGCTGACGGCCTGGGCCACGGTCTTGGAACCGTCATGCACATAGGCCTGGTCGAGCAGGCAGTTTTCCTTGGCGTAGGACTTGAGGCCGGACGCGATGATCTTCTCCATCACGTTGGCGGGCTTGCCGGCGTTCTTCTCTTCGAGGATCGCCTTTTCACGGGCCAGCACGTCAGCGGGAATGGATTCGAGGCTCATCGACACCGGGTTGGTGGCGGCGATGTGCATGGCGAGCATACGGCCAAAACTGTTCAGTTCGTCCTTGTTGCCAGCACCTTCCAGCGCCACCAGCACGCCGATCTTGCCCATGCCGGGGGCGGCCTGGCTGTGGACGTAGGACGCGACAACGCCGTCCTTCACGGACAGAGCCGTGGTGCGGCGCACCGTCATGTTTTCGCCGATGGTCGCCACCATCTCGGCCACATAGGCCGCGACGTCGTGGGCCGAGCCCGGGAACTTCATGGTCTTGAGCTTCTCGGTCGAGCTGTCTGCATCCACCGCCAGCTTGGCGATCTCGGCGACCATGGCCTGGAACTTTTCGTTGCGGGCCACGAAGTCGGTTTCCGAGTTCACCTCAACGAGGGCACCGGTGGTGCCACGCGCCGAAACGCCCACGAGGCCTTCGGCGGCAACGCGGGTGGATTTCTTGGCGGCCTTGGCCAGGCCCTTGGCCCGCAGCCAGTCCACGGCGGCTTCCATGTCGCCGTTGGTGGCGGCCAGGGCGGCCTTGCAGTCCATCATGCCGACGCCGGTCTTTTCGCGCAGGTCGCGCACGAGTGCAGCTGTGATCTCAGCCATTTGAATTCTCCTGAATGTGCAAGAGGGTCCGCGGCACGCGCGGACCCTTGAGTGGTTTCGCGCGGGCGCTTACTGCGCGGCGATGGTTTCTTCGATCGGGGCTTCGGCAGCACCGAGGTCAACGCCCGAGGCCGACTGCGAGGCCGAGATGCCTTCGATCACGGCCTTGGTGATGAGGTCGCAATAGAGGGCGACAGCGCGGGCCGCGTCGTCGTTGCCCGGGATCGGGAAGGTGATGCCGGCAGGATCGGAGTTTGTGTCGATGATGGCCACGACCGGGATGCCAAGACGGTTGGCTTCCTTGATGGCGATCTGCTCCTTGTTCGTGTCGATCACGAACAGGATATCCGGCACGCCGCCCATGTCCTTGATGCCGCCCAGCGCCTTTTCCAGCTTGTCACGCTCGCGGGTGACGTTGAGGAGTTCGCGCTTGGTGAGGCCCGCACCCTGCTTCGAGACGACTTCGTCCAGCGTGCGGAGGTGCTTGATCGAGTTGGAAATGGTCTTCCAGTTGGTGAGCATGCCGCCCAGCCAGCGGGAGTTCACATAGTACTGTGCCGAACGCTTGGCAGCCTCGGCGATCTGCTCCTGGGCCGAACGCTTGGTACCGACGAACAGCACGCGGCCACCCTTGGCCACGGTGTCGGAAATGGCGTTGAGTGCTTGATGCAGCAGCGGAACCGTCTGCGACAGGTCAACGATGTGAATGCCATTGCGCGAGCCGTAGATGTACGACTGCATCTTGGGATTCCAGCGGTGTGTCTGGTGGCCAAAGTGAACGCCAGCTTCCAAGAGCTGACGCATGGTAAAGGGAACTGCGCCCATGTCTTTTTCCTTCTCCGGTTGATCCGCCACGGGGGGAAGTGAACTGGAAGCTCCAGCACCGGAAGGACTGGCTCTATGTGGCCCGCTCGCGCAGGCGTGAGACAATCCAACCCCCGTGTGAGTGTTGAACGGGCCGGGCCATAGCCGGGACGGGGGAGGATGTCAAATGGGGGCGCTTACGCGGCATCTTTCAAGCGGAGCATTTCTGCCTCGAAGGCGAGAACGAGCTGCTGGCCCTCTTCTTCGGGCAACCAGTTCGCCATATTGGGGAAAATCAACTGCCAGACTTCGGCGTCATGCTTGTTCCAAGGCATCGTCTCCGCCGCTCTGGCCTTTTCCAGAACGACCAGCATGCGCTGCCGCACAACATCCGGGTCCGGCACATCACGCACCTCAGGCGCTTGCATGCGGTCTTCACCGTTTCCAAACAAGCTTCCTTGCCTTGCCGTGTGTCCAAAGAGATCGGTCTGTGTCATGTCACTCGTGAGGCGATGGCCCCAGCCCCAAGGCTGCGCGGCCCAGAACGTAATTCAGGGTCTTCTCCAAGACAATATCGGCCCTGCGGGACAAATCAATCAGTTCGGCAATCCGTCCACAGATGTCCCGCAACTCTTTGGCGAGTGCAAAATCCACGTCAAGCCCCACCCTGCCCTCCACCCAGCGCGGCAACAATTCATACCCGCTTACGGCATAGTGCCAGACTTCAGGCGGAATGCCGGTGGCCCGCCCCGCGCCATGGTCACAAAAATCAAACCCGCCATCGGCATAAACGGGAGAAATGATCCGGCCTTTGGGGGCAGTCGCAAAACGGCACAGGCTATCGGGCAAGAACGTGGGCTGGGGGTCGCGGGCAAAAGTCTCGACTGCGCGAATGTCCGCCCCCACATGGGCCGCTTCCATCAACAGGTCATGCTTCGCCGGAAAAGGAATGTGCGGGAAAACGTCCTCAAGGTCTTCGGCAAAATCCAGCGAATAGCGTGAGGCCGAAAGCAGGCACAGCATGGCATCAAACACCTGTTCCGCCGTGACCATCTTGCCATAGGAGGCCGAAAGACCGGCAAGAAGCGCGGGGTTGAGGTTGTGGGCCTGCTGGCCATTGCGGCGGTCCCAGAGCGGGAATGCGTATCCACCATAGCTGCCTCGAAACGCGTGGTAGTCCGGCAGCAGGCCGTGGCACCAGGTGGCCGGTCCCGCGTTGGTTCCGGCGGGCATGGAGTAGAGGCACAGATTGGTTGTGCCCCACACTCTCTGAAGTTCAGGGCCTGGTCTGTTCAACAATGGGATGTCGTTGTAAAACCATCTCAAATCGAAGGGGCGATATATGTAGCGGCGTTCGAGCGATGCGTGATGAGTTGAGTCAACTCGAACTTCAAGCAGCGAACGCACCTGCTGTTCAATTGCGTACCTCCTGACCGCGACGAACACTCCATCATCGCCACTCTTCATTCCCGATTTCTTGAACACAAAACACTCGTCCAGCCCGACCCATTCGCCATTGGCAAACGGTCTTGGGCGGAAATCCGCCAGTCCTGACCGTTCCACCTCGGTCCAGCCATCCACAGTTCCATCGGCGCATGCCGCCGACAGCCACTCCAGCTTTTCGCGGCGGCGGAATTTTTCTGCATGCCAGGCGTCACGATAGAACAGCCGTGCCTCCGCACCTGCTGCCTTGCTGCCGTCAGCGATGGCCAACGTGATGCACACGCCCACCTGAATGTTGAAGACGTTCTGGTCTCCCTCAACACCTGCCCGCTCACCCAGCCGCGAGTCGCCGCGAAGGTCGATAATCTCGATCCGGTCGAACTGTCTGCGCATCATCCTTCGCAGCCCGGCGTAGGGCTTGCCAGTCAGGAACTTGCGGTTGGTGATGTAGGCAACAATGCCTCGCTTCGGGGCATTCTCGGCCTCGAAGATTTTCCACAGCGCCCAACGCCAGAAAGCCACGGACAGTTCCGGAAAGGTGTTGAGTTGGTTGCCCCATCCCGCGTCCCTCACCGGCTTCTTCAGATCATCCCACACACCATCCATCCAGTTGCCGACCAGCGTGCGGTTCTCCCCCTCCTCCAGGCGGCGGTATGGCGGATTGCCGATAATGGCGAGGATGGGCTGCGTCTCCTTGAGCGCATTGGCGAGGTGGCGTTCGTCCTGAATGCCCTTTCCAACGAAGCCCAACGCACCAATCTCCGAAGCGGTTCCTGGTTGTGCGAGTGTGTCGGCCAGATAAATTCCAATGCGGGGAAGCGGCGTTCCATCCGCCGACTTCAAGGCATGATGCAGGCGGTAGTGAGCGACGGCATAGGGGCCGATCAGCAATTCAAACGCAAACATGCGGCCCGCAAGATCATGCAGCGCCAAGTCGGACATGCCCGCAGATTCGGCCCTCTTCTTCACAAGTTCCGCGATGCCGAGCAGAAAAGTGCCAGTGCCGGTGGCCGGGTCCAGGATTGTGACGGCCTGATCAGCCAGGCCCGACATGTGCAAATTGTCACGCACGGCGCGGTCCATGGCCGCAACCATGTAGCGGACCACTTCAATTGGCGTATAGAAGACACCAAAACGTTCACGGTCTTCCGGTGCAAATGTCTGAAGGAAGTGCTCGTAAAAATAGAGTATGGGATCCCTGCCATCGGCCCCGATTTGGAGAATGTGTGGCGAGAACGAATTGACGGTGTCACGGATGACATCAAATCCGATGCCGATGTCTTCGACGATCTCTTCTTGACTGAGAACCCGCAAAGCTGTGCGCATCAGCGGGTGCTCTTCCGGCATGCTCTGCCACGAACCGGCATCCACCGGCTTGCCCGATGCTTCACGGACCAGAAGCAGGCCGAAGGCAAGTGTTTGCGCAAAGGCCGCGGAGAACAACTTGTCAAAATCCTTCTCTGCATATCCCGCAGCTTCTGGATGGGCATAGAGCACGTTGCGGAACGTCATTCGCACCTGCAACAGAGGATGGGCGTCTCCGCCAGCATTTGGCAACGACAGCTCACCGAGCCTGTCCCGGACAATGCCCCTGATCAACCGTGCGGAATAGGCGAGCAAGGTTGCCAGCTCTTCGGCATTGCTGGCTGCGGGGGGCTGGTCCGAAGAAACGCACAGTCTTTCGAGTACCGACAGAAAAGGCGTTGCGTCGTGACCAGCAATCAGAGCATCGGCAGCTGCATCACTCTTGTCAGCCGCCAAGGCCTTTTCTGGTACTATCAAGACTTGGGCAAGTTGCTGGTCACGCGTCAGCAACCTGAACTCGTGAAAATTGCACGCAGCCCAATGGGCCAATTCCTTGAACCGTTCGTACTGCAGCTTGTCACCTTGCCGCCAGCTCTCTGGGTTGGCTGACTTTGTCGGGGCCTTCAACTCGATGAAACTGCGTGGAGGTGCTCCTGTCCTGATCAAGGCAATGTCAGGCCGACCAACACCGGGCTTGTGAAACTCCGGCACAACATTGAGCGAGGGGGCCGCAGGAATAAACGGCAACAAGGAATTCACCAACGTTTGAAACGCTGGAGCCAAAGCCGTTTCCGCCACCGCTGGATTCGCCTGTCGCAGCTTGCGGATCGACCGCGCATATTGCTGAAGAATCGTTGTTATCTGTTGCGACATGATGAAAGTTTAAGTTGTTGTCCGGTGAATGCAACTGTGGCGATTTCGCCCCTTGACAATCACACCTATTCTATGCTTATCGTCCTACATCGGTCACTTTATGGAGGGGACGATGTCGACAGCGTTCCGAAATCGG
>CALMZX010000097.1 GCA_937870685.1 uncultured Alphaproteobacteria bacterium | reverse complement strand
CGAATCTGGGGGTCAGAGGTTCGAATCCTTTCGGGCGCGCCATTCTTTTCAATCATTTGATGTTTTGAGCGGAGCTGACGGATTGCCTCGGGGTTCTGTTGGGGTTCCGGCGATACGCTTCGGTTGGCAATTCACCCAGCGGAACGACGACGTGTGCGCGGAGGTTTTGTACCTCCGGTGCGCGCCATACTGGCAAGCAATGATTCACACCAAAAAAGTGAATGGGAAAAGTTGGGCACAGGAGGCAAGTGGCCAACATCCTCCAACGGCATTGGCTGATGGCTTTTCATCGGGCAAAGGCCCGTTTCCAGTTCGCACATCAGTGGAGAACAGACGTCCTTCCTCCATGCCCATGGACGCAGGGTTCCGGCGCAAGACATTCAAAGCAGCGTTGTGATCGGCATTGGCGACGAAACCCCAATTGCGAAAGTGGTCCGAGCCCCTAGCGCGATCCAGCGTTTTGCCCAAGACGTGCCAAATTCAAGAGCTCGCAAAAATTGAGTTGGCAGAAAACAATACGACCCGGAATGGATGGTCTGTACTGTTGGAGCCCGCGTATGGTGTCGCATCCTCACAAAAGGGGAGCGGGATAGCGTTGCTTCGGGTTCAACTGCCCCCGGTCTGGCCGGAATTGATGCTGCCCTTTCTAGAACCTACTTTTCGGCGGCGTTGTTCGCTGTTCAAGTTCCAAAGTAAGAAAATTCCTAGGAGGAAGTCATGCAAATTGTTCTGTTCATGGGATTGGTCTGCGCTGTTGCAATTTCCGGGGCCGCTCATGCCGAAGAGGCCGACATTGGAAATGGTCTGGAGGTGTCAATCGGGACGGTTTATTTGAAGCGTCAGTCAACTGACGGGATCGTCATGACGCCGCCCACGGGTACGCCGGGCACGCTTCTCACTGGGGACAATTTCAACTTTGACCGGGAATTTGGTCCGGATATCTCTGCGCGTTGGAAAATTGACCCAGACTGGTCAATTGAAGGTCGTTACTTCAGCAGCAAATCTGATGCCGGATACTTGATTCCGAGCATCACCACTTTCCGGACAGCTGGCATCGGTGTGACCATCTTGGGCGGGGGTTCCATCGACAGCTCTTTCTCCTCTGAGCTTGGGAGCGGTGAACTGAGCCTGGTGAGAAACCTGGTTCCGGGAGTGTCAGTGCTCGCAGGCTTCCGTCATCTTGGTTTGGACGAAAGTCTCCGGTCCAACATAGCGACACCGATCACGTATGTAAGCTGGGACGAGGAGAACGACCTGTATGGCGGTCAGCTTGGCTTGAAGTTGGGATTCCAAGCACCTTCGCTTCCACTGGAGTTCAATGCAACGGTGAAGGGAGGCGGGTATCGCAACTCTGTCAGCAACCAGTTCAGGTCAACCATTGTTGGGTCGGATGCTACATCAGGATCAAAGATGGCCTACTCGGGCGAGATTGATCTGAGCGCAACCTATCATCTCAACGAACGGTTCTCCATTACGGCGGGTTATTCGAGCTTGTGGCTCAAGAATGTGGCTTTGGGTGACAGGCAGGCCGAAGCAACAATTCAAGTACCCGGCGGAACATCGAGCCCATTGGCCTATGACGACGTTCGCTACGATGCATTCAGTATTGGGGCCAATATCGACTTCTGAAGACCAGCAGGGCCAGGTCGCGGAACAGCCCGATGCCGTTGATGCCGCCGTCGGCAATCAGGACGGGAACAGATGTGTCTGGCGTGTCGCGCAGGCGCTGGATCAGGGTGGCTCTGCTGCGCATGGGGAGTGTTCTGGCGGCTGGGGATGTTCACGCCTCTTATTGGCAGTATATTACCTTTGCCACGACGGAAGATGTGATCCGTTCTGAAATGGACAAAATTTGCCTATCCATATCAATTAGATAGCCATGGAAAAAATTTTCCGGATCGCGGATTGACAATTTCTGTCAGTGAAATAGCCTGCCCGGAAGCGAAACTGGCTGGGGCGGGCCAACCCCCTCCCGAAGACTGCGAAGATGCAGCACATGCCGGTTCCCGGGAGGATCGAGTGAAGCAACGCCTCGTTGGCATTGATGCGGGCGGCACGATGACCAAGGTCGTGCTCTTTGACTTGCAAGGCAATGAGTTGGCCTGCGAGCGCCAGCCCAATCATGTGCTGCTTCTCAATCCCGGCTGGGTGGAACGCGACGGCGAAGCCATGTGGCAGGCGGTCTGCGTGTCTCTCAGGGCCCTTTTGGAAAAAACCGGCACAAACCCCGCCGACATCATCGCCATCACGCCTTCCGGGTATGGCGGCGGCGTCTATCTCGTGGACCGGGATGGCATCAATGTCAGGAACGGCGTGATCTCGCCGGACACCCGCTCCATCCCGCTGATCGAACGCTGGCACGCCAGTGGTCTGGCCCGGGGCATCATTCCGGAAATTGAATCGAACATCTGGCCCGGCCAGACCTTCTCCCTGCTGGCCTGGTTCAAGGAGAACGAGCCGGAGACCTTCCGCCGCACGGCCCATGTCCTGCCGTGCAAGGATTTCCTGCGCATGCGCCTGTGCGGAGACATTTCGACCGACCCGACGGACGGCGGCTGTGCCGGCATCATCAACGTCACCCGCTCCGATATATCACAGCAGGCGTTTGCAATCGCGGGGATGAAGGAATGGCTGCCGAAGCTTCCGGCCGTGCGCAACGCGGTGGAAATCGTCGGCGGAATCTCTGCCGGGGCGGCTGCGGCCACCGGCCTGAAGGAAGGAACGCCCGTCTGCCGTGGCGTCTATGATGTGGTGGGCTGCGCGCTGGCGACCGGCGTCGAGAATGACAGCCAGCTTGCTGCCGTTGCCGGAACCTTCAGCATTCATTCCACCCTGCACCGGACGCCGACGCTCAATCCCCTGCCAACCATCCAGGTGCCCTATCCCGTGGGCAATTATGTCATGGCCACCATGGCCACGCCGACCTCCGCCAGCAACCTCGAATGGTTCGTCAAGACCTTCATGGCGGCAGAAAAGCAGCAGGCCTCCGCCAGGGGGCAGAGTGTCTATGATATCTGCAACGACCTGGTGGCAGGCACCATGGCCAAGGGCAACGACATTCTCTTCTTCCCCTTCCTGCTCGATGGCCCGCGCGGCGCGCCCGCCGGCTTCACCGGCATGACCATGGCCACCGGCATGGCCGACATGCTGCGCGCCATCTATGAAGGCGTGGCCTGCGTGCACCGCATGGACATGACCAACCTCCTCACCGGACCCGGCGCGGCGAAACCCGATGTCATCCGCTTTGCCGGCGGCCCGTCGCGCAGTGCCGTCTGGGCGCAGATGTTCACCGATTGCCTCGGCCTCCCCCTTGAGATCACCAACGGAAGTGAACTTGGCGCCAAGGGTGCTGCCATGTGTGGCGCGGTGGCGGCAGGGGCCTATGCCAGCCTCGGCGACGCCATGAAGGGCATGGTAAAACTGGAACGCCGCTTCACGCCGGATGCCACCCGTGGCGCTGTTCTCACGGGAAAATACAGGCGTTTTCTTTCCTCCATCGAAACCAGTGTGCAGGCCTTTCAGGCCACCCGGAAGGCCGGTGACCAGGCCGATGCTCAGGCCGCGCAATAAGTGGGGGGTGAACCAGGTGTTCGAAAATCAAAGTGAAACAAGCGAAAATAAACGAGCGGAAAATTCTCTCTCGCAACTGCGAAATGAAGAAATTTGTATGTTTGCCGGAAGCTGATTGACAGAAACGAAAATGAATGAAAGAAACCCGGACCACCTGAGATACTGAGTGATGCTAGAGTTGACGCCACGCCAGCAGCAGATTCTTCTCCTCGCCCGGAAGACCGGGAGCGTGGGCGTGGATGAATTGTCGGCCCATTTTGACGTGACGCCGCAAACCATCCGCAAGGACCTGAACGAACTCTGCGACGCGCGCCATCTCTCGCGCATTCACGGTGGTGCCATGCTGGCCTCCGGCGTCGAGAACGTCGCCTACCATTCGCGCCGCGCCATAGCACTTGCCGAAAAGCAGATGATCGGCCGTGCCGCGGCGGCACTCATTCCCAACAACAGCTCGCTGTTCATCAATATCGGCACGACCACGGAAGAAGTGGCCCGCGCCCTGACGCGCCACGAAGGCCTGCTTGTCGTCACCAACAACATCCACGTCGCCACCATCCTCTCGCCGGTGCCCAAGATCGAAGTCATCGTGGTGGGCGGCATGGTCCGCAAGGCTGATGGCGGCATTGTCGGCGAGGCGGCGGTGGACACGATCACCCAGTTCAAGCTGGACCACGCCGTGATGGGCGTGTCAGCGATCGACGAAAAGGGTGCCCTTCTTGATTTCGACTACCGCGAGGTGCGCGCCGCCCAGGCCATCCTCGGCAACTCGCGCAATGTCATCCTCGTGGCGGACAACACCAAGTTTGCCCGCCAGGCCCCGGTGCGGATCGGCCACCTGTCGGACGTCAATGTTTTCGTCACCGACCAGATGCCGCCTGAGTCTGTCACCGAGATCTGCCGCAGCCGCGGCGTCCGGCTGGAGATCACCGGCGGCACCAGCGCGGGCGAAGGCGTGGAGGCGGCGTGATGGCGGGGCAGGGCAGCGGCAACAACATGGAACTCACGATGGCGGCAGTGCCGCAGGGAATGGCAAGAGATGCTTGAACTGGTCAATGTCAGCAAGGTTGTGGGCGGACAGACACACATCCACCCCACCAACCTCACGCTTGAGCGCGGCTCACTCAACGTGCTTCTCGGGCCGACGCTCGCCGGCAAGACGTCGTTGCTGCGCCTCATGGCCGGTCTCGACAAGCCGACCACGGGCGAGGTGCGCTTCGATGGCAAGGATGTGACAGGCGTGCCCGTGCAGCAGCGCAATGTCGCCATGGTCTACCAGCAGTTCATCAACTATCCGTCCATGACGGTGTATGCGAACATCGCCTCGCCCTTGCGCGTCTCCGGCGCCAACAGCGCCGACATCGACCGCGAAGTCCGCAAGGTCGCGGAACTGATGCGCCTCACGCCCTATCTTGACCGCCTGCCGCTGAGCCTGTCCGGTGGCCAGCAGCAGCGCACCGCGCTGGCCCGCGCCATCGTCAAGAAAGCCAGCCTCGTTCTCCTTGATGAACCGCTGGCCAACCTCGACTACAAGCTGCGCGAGGAAATGCGCGAGGAACTGCCCAAGATCTTCGCGGCCTCCGGCTCGATCTTCGTCTATGCCACGACCGAGCCGTCCGAGGCCCTGCTGCTGGGCGGCAACACCGCCACCATGCACGAAGGCCGCGTCAGCCAGTTTGGCAAGACGGTCGCGGTTTACCGCAATCCGCGCGACCTCGTCACGGCGCGCACCTTCTCCGATCCGCCGATCAACACCCATTCGGCCGTGAAGGAGGGCAAGCACTTTGTGCTTCTCGAAAAGGAAGCTGGCGGCAAGGGCAAGCCGGTGAAGATCACCCTGGCGGTGCCCGCGCATCTCGCCGGGATTGCCGACGGACCTGTCACGCTCGGCCTGCAGCCACACCACCTGTCTCTCGATGAACCTTACGCCAAGGCTCCTTCGCTCAAGGTCAAGACGCAGGTTTCGGAAATCGCCGGCTCCGAAAGTTTTGTTCACGTGCTCTTCGGTGACAAGCGCTGGGTGATGCTGGAACATGGGGTCCGCAACATTGATCCCGGCCTCGACATCGACATCTATCTCGACACGCGCCACCTCATGGCCTTCGGGCCGGACGGCATGGCGTTGGCTGGCCAGGCGGGCTGAGGGAAACGACATGGCAAGAATCAATCTCGACCACATCCGCCACGCCTACGGCATCCGTCCCTCGGCACCGCATGACTATGCGCTGCGGGAAGTCCACCACGAATGGGCCGATGGCGGAGCCTATGCGCTGCTCGGGCCATCGGGCTGCGGCAAGACCACATTGCTGAACATCATCTCGGGTCTCGTGCGGCCATCCGAAGGCCACATCCTGTTCGACGGCAAGGATGTCACGCACCTGTCAACGGAAGAGCGCAACATCGCCCAGGTGTTCCAGTTTCCCGTCGTCTATGACACCATGACGGTTTACGACAACCTTGCCTTCCCGCTGCGCAACCGCAAGGTTCCCGAGGACCTGGTGGCAACCCGGGTCAAGCACATCCTCGAAATGCTGGAACTCACGGACCGCGCCGACAAGAAGGCCCGCGGCCTCACCGCCGACCAGAAGCAGAAGATTTCACTGGGCCGCGGCCTCGTGCGCTCCGACGTCAACGCCATCCTGTTCGACGAGCCGCTGACCGTCATTGACCCGCATCTGAAATGGGTTCTGCGCTCGCAGCTCAAACAGCTGCACCGCCAGTCCAACTACACGATGGTCTACGTCACCCATGACCAGACCGAGGCGCTCACCTTCGCCGACAAGGTGGTGGTCATGTATGATGGCCAGATCGTGCAGATCGGCACGCCCGCCGAGCTTTTTGAAAAGCCGAAACATACCTTTGTCGGTTACTTCATCGGCTCGCCGGGCATGAATGTGTTCCCGGTTGATGTCGAGGGCCGCAAGGTCCGCATCGGCGACGCGACCCTGGATGTGGGCTTCGCGCCGAAGATCGGCGCGGGCCAGAAGGCCGAACTGGGCATCCGTCCGGAGTTCATGGACATCGGCCGCAAGGGCATGCCTCTCAGCATCCGCAAGGTGGAAGACATCGGCCGGCAGAAAATCGTGCGCGCGGAACTGGCAGGGCAGGCCGTCTCCATCGTCGTGAAGGAAGGCGCGGACATTCCCGCCGACCCGCACGTCACCTTCAGGGATGAAGGCATCAACATCTACGCCGACTCGTGGCGTGTGGGTCGGGAGGCCTGATCATGGGAAAGACCTGGAACAACAAGGCCTGGTTCATGGTTTTGCCGGCCTTCATCGTGGTGGCCCTCTCGGCCATCATCCCGATGATGACCGTCGTCAACTATTCGGTGCAGGACACCTTCGGCAACAACGAGTTCTTCTGGGCCGGCACCGACTGGTTCAAGGAAGTGCTGGCATCGGAGCGTTTCTGGGGCGCGCTCGGGCGCAACTTCGCGTTCTCCGTCATCATCCTCCTGATCGAGATTCCCCTGGGCGTGTTCATCGCCCTGAACATGCCGCGCAAGGGCTGGACGGTCTCGCTCTGCCTCGTCGTCATGGCCATGCCGCTGCTCATCCCGTGGAACGTGGTGGGCACCATCTTCCTGCTGATCCTGCGCACCGACATCGGGCTTGTGGGCTATGCCATTGACAGTCTCGGCATTCCTTTCCGCTACGTGGGCAATCCGCGCGACGCCTGGATCACCGTTGTGGCGATGGATGTCTGGCACTGGACCAGTCTCGTGGCATTGCTGGCCTATGCCGGTCTCGTGTCCATTCCGGACGCTTACTATCAGGCGGCACGCATCGATGGGGCCTCGCGCTTCTCGGTGTTCCGCTACATCCAGCTGCCGAAAATGAAGCGCGTGCTGCTGATCGCCTTCCTGCTCCGCTTCATGGATTCCTTCATGATCTACACCGAACCCTTCGTGGCCACCGGTGGCGGACCCGGCACCTCAACCACGTTCCTCTCGGTTGACCTCGTGAAGATTGCCGTGGGGCAGTTCGACCTCGGACCGGCCGCTGCCATGTCCATCATCTACTTCCTGATCATCCTGCTGCTGTCCTGGATCTTCTACACGGTCATGACGCGCAACGACGAGAACGCATAGGGGACATACGCCATGTCGACGCCACTCTCTCCCACCAAGAAAGAAAAGCGATGGCCCTCGCTGGTCGTCATGACCCTGTACCTTCTGTTCATGGTCATCCCGATCTATTGGCTGATCGTGCTCAGCATCAAGGACAACACCGAGATCATGAACAGCTTCTCGGTGCTGCCGCAGGAGCCGACACTCAAGAACTACCGCTACATCCTGACGGATTATTCGTGGTACGTGGGCTACATCAATTCGAGCATCTACGTGGTGCTCAACATGGTCATCTCGCTCCTCCTGGCGCTGCCCGCGGCCTATGCCTTCTCGCGCTACCGCTTCCTGGGCGACAAGCACGTGTTCTTCTGGTTCCTGACCAACCGCATGTCGCCGGGCGCCGTATACGTGCTGCCGTTCTTCCAGCTTTATTCCGCGGTCGGCCTCTTTGACACACACTGGGCCGTGGCCTTCGCCCACTGCCTGTTCAACGTGCCGCTGGCCATCTGGATCCTCGAAGGCTTCATGTCGGGCGTGCCGAAGGAAATCGACGAAACGGCCTACATTGACGGCTACAGCTTCCCGCGTTTCTTCATCACGGTCTTCATTCCCCTGATCCGTTCCGGCATCGGCGTTGCCGCCTTCTTCTGCTTCATGTTCTCGTGGGTGGAACTGCTCATCGCGCGGACCCTCACCTCCACCTTCGCCAAGCCGATCGCCGCCGCCATGACACGCACGGTCTCGGCCACAGGCATGGACTGGGGGGCGCTCGCCGCCGCCGGTGCCCTCACCCTGATTCCGGGTGCTGTGGTCATCTGGTTTGTCCGCAATCACATTGCCAAGGGCTTTGCCCTGGGCCGCGTCTGAGGAGGCGTCGATGGATCTCTCATGGATGGCCTGGACCTGGCCCACGGCCCTCTTCTTCATCGTCATCGTCTGCATGCTGCTCGGCATGGCGTTCTGGGAATACAAGTCGCCCGGCGGCGCCCCGCGCGTCGGCGTGCTGCGCATCGAGACAACGCGCGGCGACCGGCTTTTCATCTCCCTTCTGGGGAGCGCTTACATTCATATCGCGTGGCTGGGTCTCACAAACCTCAGCCTGTGGTGGGCTCTTGCCTTGTCCCTGATCTATGCATTCTGCGTGTTCAGGTACGTCTAGGCAGGAACTGGCGGGTGGTCTGGCCAAAGCCAGGGCACTCTTCTGAGACTGGTTGTTATCAACACGGAGGAAACTATGAAGAAACACCTTTTGGCCTGCTCAGCCCTGCTGACGCTGGCGATGTCCGCCCCGGCCTTTGCCGACATGGACGCCGCCAAGGCGTTCCTGGACGGCGAGATCAAGGGCCTGTCAGCGCTTTCGCGCGAAGACCAGGAAAAGGAAATGCAGTGGTTCATCGATGCCGCGAAGCCCTTCGCCGGCATGGAGATCAAGGTCGTGTCGGAAACCATTCCGACCCACGAGTATGAATCCAAGATCCTGACCGACGCATTTGCCAAGATCACCGGCATCAAGGTCACGCACGACCTCATCGGTGAAGGCGACGTCGTCGAAAAGCTGCAGACACAGATGCAGTCCGGCGAAAACGTCTATGACGCCTATGTCAACGACTCCGACCTGATCGGCACCCACTGGCGTTACCAGCAGGCCCGCAACCTGACCGACTGGATGGCCAACACCGGCAAGGACGTGACCAACCCGGGCATCGACATCAACGACTTCATCGGCAAGTCCTTCACCACGGCTCCGGACGGCAACCTCTACCAGCTGCCCGACCAGCAGTTCGCCAACCTCTACTGGTTCCGCTACGACTGGTTCAA
>CALMZX010000096.1 GCA_937870685.1 uncultured Alphaproteobacteria bacterium | reverse complement strand
CACCACATTTGACTGTGCCGACATCTACACGGGCGTTGAAGACCTGATAGGCCGTTTTCGCGCGGCGTATCGGAATGCCCGCGGAAGCGAGGCTCTGGCAAGGATCAGGGTGCACACGAAATTCGTGCCGGACATGGCGCGGCTTCCCGACATTTCAAAAGACTATGTTGAAGGCGTCATCAACACCTCGCTGCAACGCCTGGGGTTGGAGCAACTCGACATCGTGCAGTTCCATTGGTGGAACTACGATGTCAACCGCTGGCTTGAAACAGCCGGGTGGCTGGAGGAGTTGCGCCGCGCGGGCAAGATCAACCGCATTGGCGGAACGAATTTCGACACTGTTCATCTTCTCGCGATGCGCAAGGCCGGAGTGCCGATGTCCTCCATGCAGGTGCAGTATTCCCTGCTGGACCGCCGGCCAGAGAATACGTTCATTGATGTGGCCTTGCGGGAGAATATCGCCGTATTCTGCTACGGTACGGTGGCGGGCGGCTTCCTCGGCGAGCGCTGGCTCGGTGTTGCCGAGCCCGAGGCACCACTCGAAAACCGGTCGCTGGTGAAATACAAGCTCATCATCGAGGACTTTGGTGGCTGGGCGCTGTTCCAGGAGTTGCTGCAAACACTGTCCGACATTGCCCGAAGGCACGAGACCGACATTGCCACCATCGCAAGTGCTGCGGTTCTCGCACGTCCCGGTGTCTCCGCGGTGATCGTGGGGGCCCGCAACCGCACGCATCTCGCAGCCAATCTGAAAGTGCCGGAATTGCGCCTGGGTCAACAGGACCAAGACGCCATTGCAGCCGTGCTTGCCAGGTCACGGCCGCTGGCGGGTGATCTGTACGCACTGGAGCGTGACGTGACGGGCCGCCATGGTTCGATCATGAAGTACAACTTGAACAGCCAGGTGAAGGACATGAAGGCCTGACGTCACAAGGCAAATTTGATCTCAACCAAACAGCCGAAATGTTTCGGCATTGCACAGGGAAGGAATGAACAATGAAGAAACTGTTTTTGACCGCCGCCATTCTGGGGCTGGTTGCTGGCTCCGCCAGTTTTGCCAATGCCGCAGATTGTACGATCACAATCGGACTTGACCTTGAACTGACGGGTGAAGCCGGTGCCTATGGACAGGCCGGAGCCAAGTCGGTCGAGATGGCACTCAGGGATTTCAATGAAGCAGGTGGTGCGAACGGCTGCACCATCGTCACCGACACGCGTGACAGTCAGACCCAGGGCAGTGTGGCGGTTGACCAGGCCACTCAGCTCGTCAACGTCAAGAAGGTGCCACTGATCATCGGCGGAATCATTTCGCCCATGTCACTGGCCATTCTCACGTCAGTCACCGGTCCTGCCGGCGTTCCGCAGATTTCGCCTGCATCGTCGTCACCAACCCTCACGGCTCTTGGCCGGGAAGGCAAGACCAATGGTGTCTTCTTCCGCACCATCACGTCTGATGCCTTGCAAGGCACGGCAGCTGCAAAGTTTGCCCTCGACAAGGGCCTGAAGAAGATTGCCATCGTTCACGTCAACAATGACTTTGGCGTCAATCTCGAAAAGGAATTCGAGACCGCATACAAGAAGCTGGGTGGCACCATCACCTCTGTCACGGCCTACAATGAAAAGCAGTCGAGCTACGCCTCCGAGGCAACAGCTGCCATGAAAGATGGGCCAGATGCACTCTACCTCATCAGCTATCCTGTCGATGGCGCAACCATCGCACGCGCATGGATTTCCGGCGGGGGCCCAGCCAAATTCCTGTTGAACGACGGCATGAACTCCGAGGACTTCATCAAGGCCGTTGGAGCGCAGTATCTGAACGAGGCCTATGGCACGTCTTCCGGCACCTCGGAAACGGACTCCACAAAATACTTCTACGGCAACTACGAAGCCTTCTCCGGCGGCATCAAGCCAGATGCCCCTGCTGCAGACCGTTCCTATGATGCTGGTGCAATTGCTGCGCTGGCAATCGCAATTGCCGGCAAGCCTGACCCGGCTGCCATCAAGGCGGCGATCCCCAAGGCCGTGGCGGCCGACGGCACCCCGATCCATGCTGGCAAGGAAGAGTTTGTCAAAGCCCTGGCCCTGATCAAGGAAGGCAAGCCCATCCGCTATGAAGGCGTCATCGGTCCAATCTCGTTCGACCAATACGGCGACATCACCGGTCCCTTCCGCCTGTGGCAAATTCAGGAAGGCCAGGTCAAGACGGTCGGAGAAATGAGCGTTGAGGATGTGAACAAGATCAAGGCCTCGATCAACTGAGAGGCGTCATCCGCACCATCGCAATCCGCGGCCCGTGAAACTGCCGCGGATTGCCTTCGAACAGGGTGCCCGCACGGCAATTCTCTCCAAGCCCACATGGGCCCTTCCATGCCAACGAAACAAGGAATCCAGATTTGGCAGAAAGCTGGGGCATCACTCCGGGAATGCTGGACAACACGCCGCCCTCCTCCCAAGCCTCCCGTGGGGATCGGGCCAGCTTGAACCAGGTTCGCGCGAGACACTCGCACCCTGCCCCAGAAAAGGTCCGACTCCCCGCCTGTCGGTAAGAAGGCCTGCACAAGAAGACTGATCGGTGATGGATGCAGTCAGCGTCGAACGGGTCTCGGCGTCGCACGCATGCTCACCTTGCACCTGCCAGAAGGACTGCTCAACCAATCCGCCGCTTGGCAATCATGTCGGCGATCACACACAGAAGTTCGAACATGATCGTTGCGCCGGCAAGTGCCGTCATGTTGCCGATGTCAAAGGGGGGAGCCACCTCGACGACGTCGGCGCCCACAATGTTGACGCCTGGCAGGAGCCGCACCATTTCCTGCGCCTCACGGGTGGTGAAGCCACCGATCTCGGGCGTGCCGGTTCCCGGTGCCATTGACGGATCGATGCTGTCGATGTCGAAGGTCACGTAGGTGAGCGAACCCCCAACGATATTGCGCGCCTCCTCCATCACGTTTACGGCGCCGCGGCGCACGAATTCTTCCATGTAGATGATGCGGATGCCCTGCGCCCGCGCCCATTCATGTTCACCGGGATCATAGACCGAGCCGCGAATGCCGATCTGAACAACACGTTTCGGATCGAGCACACCTTCTTCAATGGCGCGGCGAAACGGTGTGCCATGCGTATAGGGATTGTCACCAAAGTAAGTGTCGTTGGTGTCTGAATGGGCGTCGAAGTGGATCATGCCCAAAGCCTGTCCCTTTGACTTCCGCAGCGCGCGCAAGACGGGAAGTGTGGTCAGATGATCACCGCCCACTGAAAGCGGCAAGGCACCTGCAGCAAGGATCTTTGCCATTCCTTTCTCTATCCGCCCCAACCCATCAAGCAGATTGATGGGATTTACGGAAAGGTCCCCCACGTCAGCAATGTTGGCGACGGCGAAGGGCACAACGCCGGAAACATGGTGGGCACGGCGCATCAAGCTGGTCATGCTGCGCACTTCGCGTGGCCCATGGCGGGCACCTGCACGGTTTGTTGTGCCGCCATCCCATGGAATACCCACGAGCGCGATGTCCAGATCTTCCGCCGAGACCGCGGCAGGCAGGCGCATGAAGGTGGCCTGTCCCGCGAAGCGGGGGACCTCCGCGGCATCGACTGGTTGGTGATAGTTCTTGGTCATCTTGCAAAAAACTCGCGGTTCACGATGTCAACGATCCCGTCCTCACAGTCCCTCAGGAGCCATTCTCCCTTCTCCGCAGAAGAGCCTTCCGTCAGCGACAGAACTCCCGACATGGGGACCTCCGGTGGTGGTTCCGGATAGCGGTCGTAAGGCAGGAAGCAGGCCGGGCCGTCGTTGAGCGCCTGCTTGAGATCGACCAACTCCGGCCGCAAGGCCAGCATCATCGAGGTTTCGAGAACACTCGCGTGTTCGAGTTCGATGCCCGGGTAGCCAGAGGGAAAAACCCGTTCAAGGGTAGACTTCCTGATCATGTCCCAGTGGTCGATGCGGATGATCTTGAGGCCCTGCGCCCTGTCACGGCCAATGGCATCAAGCGCGAGTTCAATTCCCTCGATTGTGGGCCAGACATTCTCGTAGTGTCCATTCACAGTGACAACGCGGCGCACATTCTGACGGTACAATTCACAGATGAGGTCACGCACGATGAACGAGAAGGTATTGGCTGCGAGGTTCAGTGTGCCGGGAAACGAGGGGCCGCCTCCAGTCTTCGGCTGCGACCGGTTTCCGTAGGCCACGGCGGGCAGTACAAGCCCGTCAACACGTCTGGCCACCCGCGCCGCAATCGACGTGGGCAGCACGACATCGGTGTTGAGCGCCATGTGACGGCCGTGTTGCTCTGTGGCTCCGAGTGGCAAGAAGACAGGTGCACCTGCACGAACGCGTCGCTCTGTCTCGGGCCATGGCAGTTCGGCATAAAACACGGAATGGCTCATCGCGGCCTCACGTCATCACAGCGCCACCGTTGGCGCCAAGACATTGCCCCGTGAAGAATGTCGCCGTCGGCCCGGCAAGAAAGACAACCGCTGCCGCGACCTCTTCCGGCTTTCCAATGCGGCCCATCGGATTGTTGTCTTCGAGCGCCTTCTGCTCCGGTGTCATTGCTTGGTAGCCGAGAAGTGGCGTGTCGGTAGGGCCTGGCGCAACGGCATTGACCAGTATCCGCGGCGACAACTCCCGTGCCCATGAACGGGTCAGGCCAAGCACAGCGGCCTTGGTGGCACAATAGACTGAAGCACCTTGCCGCCCGAGATAGGCAAGCTCCGACGCAATGTTGATGATCCGCCCACCTTCTGGAAGGTGGGGCAGCACTTCGCGCGCGACCAGGATGAAACCTTTGACGTTCACGGCGAGCATCTTGTCGATATGGCCGGACGTGATTGCAGCAAGAGGACATTCCTGCAGGATGCCCGCATTGTTGAGAAGAATGTCGCAACCGTCGAGCAGAGTCACGGCGTGGCCGACTGCTCGCACAACATCTGCCTCGCGGGTGACATCGCAGGCGAGGATGGGGAATTCTCGCGTGGAAGAATCGAGGTCGAGACCCACGACCTCTGCGCCTTCCCCCTTCAGGGCCAAGGCACACGCGCGGCCAATGCCACTCGCCGCCCCCGTCACGATGGCCTTCTTGCCAGACAGGGAATTCACCATGGCACTTCTCCCCGGTCCACACCGATTGATTGCCCCGTCATGTTGCGCGCCAGATCGGATGCCAGAAACAGATAGGCCCCTGCCACATCCGGCGGATTCATCAATCCAGGCAATGCCTGTGCTCCGACGATACGGTCCAGAAGCACATTCTCCTGCACATTCTGGTCATGCGACATGCGCGCCAGGGAACGCATTGAGGCTTCGGTTCTGACCCAGCCGGGACACACTGCATTGACGCGGATGTTGCGGGGGCCAAGCTCCTTGGCCCAGGTCTTGGTCAGGCCGATGACGGCATGCTTTGAGGCAACATAGGCACCAAAGCCGGCTTCTGCCGTACGTCCCCAGATTGATGCGGTGTTGATGATGGATGCACCCGCCGCCATTGCCTTCAAAGCCTGCGTGGTGACAAGCGAGGTACCGATGACGTTGATCTCGATGATGCGGCGGAAGTTGGCCGTTGTTTGCTCACTGTCGTCGTTGACAGCAGTGAAGAGTTCGAGACCAGCATTGTTGATCAAGGTGTCGATGGGGCCAACGCCTGAAAGGGCCGCGATGACCTGCGCCTTGTCCACAATGTCGCAGACAGCACCTGTGGCCCCCATTGCGGCGGCTCTGTCAATCACCGCTTCATCATTGGCAACCAGATGCAGCCGCGCTCCGGCTTCAGAGAAGGCCTGCGCAATACCAAGGCCAATGCCGCGGCTCGCCCCCGTGATGACCACTGTTTTTCCCGCGATGGATGAAATCACGAATGCAACTCCGTTTCGGTGCGGATCTTGTGCAGGACGTCATTGCGCAGGTTGAAGAAGGCCTGCGTCTCACGGGCTTCCAGGGTGCGCTCGCTCCCGAGGATGGCCGAAACGTTTATGTCATGAAGAATCCGGGCGGGCCGCGCAGAGAACAGAATGATGCGGTCGGCAAGAAAAACGGCCTCTTCGACATCGTGGGTGACGAAGATGATGGTCTTCGCCTCCTCCTTCTGGATCTGCCGCAACTCCACCTGAAGTCGCTCGCGGGTGAGGGCATCCAGTGCGCCAAAGGGTTCGTCCATCAGGAGAACGTCCGGCCCTGCCGCAAGGCTGCGGGCAATCGCCCCTCGCTGCCGCATGCCGCCCG
>CALMZX010000095.1 GCA_937870685.1 uncultured Alphaproteobacteria bacterium | reverse complement strand
ACCTTCGCTGGCCGCTCAAGGGCAAGGTGATCTCGAACTTCGGGCCGAAGACAATCGGCTTGAAGAATGACGGCATCAACATCGCGGTGCCCGAAGGCACCAGCGTGCGCGCCGCCGAAGGTGGCGTGGTCGCCTATGCCGGCAACGAACTCAAGGGTTACGGCAACCTCGTGCTGATCCGCCACGCGGGTGGCTACGTGACGGCCTATGCCCATGCCAAGGAACTGATGGTCAAGCGTGGCGACACTGTGAAGCGTGGTGATGTGATCGCCAAGGCTGGCCAGACCGGCGCAGTTTCAAGCCCGCAGCTGCACTTCGAAGTGCGCAAGGGCGCCACGGCCCTCGACCCCATGAAGCACCTGTCATCTGCAACCGCAATGAACTGAGTGCACAGACAGTTGGATGAGAGTCCCCTGCAAGGCAAGGCCCGGGTCTATCCCGGGTTTTGTCTTTTGGAGATCAGGTGTCCAGCGTATGCCCCAGCCGCCCTGCGATATCCTGGATGAGTTGCCAGGCCACGCGGCCTGAGCGTGAACCGCGCGTCACCGACCATTCCACCGCAGCGGCGCGCAAGTCCTCGGCGCTGATCTTGAGGTGGTAGTGCCGCGCATACCCCTCGATCATGGCAAAGAACTCGTCTTGCGAGCAGTTGTGAAAACCGAGCCAGAGGCCAAATCGGTCTGACAGGGATACTTTTTCCTGCACGGCTTCTGACGGGTTGATGGCCGTCGAACGTTCGTTCTCGATCATGTCGCGCGGCAAGAGGTGGCGGCGGTTGCTGGTGGCGTAGAAGATCACGTTCTGCGGACGGCCTTCCAGTCCGCCATCAAGCGCCGCCTTGAGTGACTTGTAGGAGGTGTCCTGTGCATCAAACGAGAGGTCATCGCAGAAGACAATGAAGCGGAACTTGGTTTCCTTGCGAAGCTGCCCCATCAGGGCGGGGAGGCTGGCAATGTCTTCGCGGTGGATTTCGATCACCTTGAGGATGCCGCCCGCTTCCGCATTGACCGCCTTGTGGGCCGCCTTCACCAGCGAGGACTTGCCCATGCCGCGGGCCCCCCAGAGCAGGGCGTTGTTGGCAGGCAGGCCATTGGCGAAGCGGCGGGTGTTCTCGATCAGTTGGTCACGGGTGAGATCAATGCCGCGCAGCAACGAGAGGTCTACCCGGTTCACCTTGCTCACCGGGTCGAGACCCGGCGGCTGCGAGCGCCAGACAAAGGCCTCGTGCACCGCAATATCCGCCGGTGGAGGCGGAGCAGGCGCCAGGCGCTCCAGCGCATCCGCGATTCGCTCGAGAATCTCGCGTTTTTCGCCCATGGATTGCTCCCGAAAGAAAGCCCGGAAACTGCTTCCGGGTCACCTTGCAATGGCCTAGTGCATCGTTATATCTAGCGCAACTTTTTGAAACCGGGCCGCTTCGGCCCAATGCGGAGACCGGCCCGATGTTCATTTCCCAAGCTTTCGCCCAGTCCACCGGAGCACCGGGGGCCGGCGACTTCATCGGCATGGTGCTGCCGCTCGTCCTCATCATGGGTGTGTTCTACTTCCTCCTCATCCGCCCGCAGCAGCGCAAGATGAAGGAGCACCAGGCGATGCTCTCCAAGGTGGCCAAGGGCGACACGGTTGTGACGCAGGGCGGCCTCATCGGCAAGGTGGTGCGCGTGGTGGATGACAGCGAACTGCTGGTGGAAGTGGGCGAGAACGTCAAGGTCCGGGTGCTCAAGAGCGGCCTCGCCGATGTCCGCTCCAAGGGCGAACCGGCAAAGTAAGGCGCCCCCGTGCTACAATTCTCCCGCTGGAAAGTCATCGCGACCGCATTGATCGTCGCCATTGCAGCCCTGTTTTCGCTGCCCAACATCTTGCCGCCAGACACACAAAGGGCATTGCAGCCTTACGGCCTGCGCCCGATGACTCTGGGCCTCGACCTGCAAGGCGGCGTGAACGTCCTGCTTGAGGTTGACCGCAAGGACATGACAAGCCAGTTGCAGCAGCAACTGGCAAGTGACGTGCGGGCCACGCTGCGGGAAGCCAAGATCGGCTATGGCGGCATCCAGCGGGTTGGTTCCGGGGTTACCGTGAAGGTGTCGAAGCCGGAAGACTTCGAACGTGCCCGCGTCGAGTTGCAGAAGCTCCGCCAACCCATCCAGGGCAACATGCTGATGGGGGGCGTTGCCTCGAACCTCTACGAATTGACCGACAGTGAGGGCACCTTCAGTTTCGCGGTCCAGGAAAATGGTCTGAACGCGAAAATTGGCAACGCCATTCACCAGTCACTCGGCATCTTTTCCAACCGCATCAACGGTCTCGGCACAACGGAACCTGTGATTCAGCAACAGGGCACGGATCGCATTGTGATCCAGTACCCGGGCCTGAAGGATACGCACCAGCTTCTGGATATCCTCTCGAATACCGGCAAGCTCGCCTTTCAGTTGGTGTGTGAGGAACAGCCGACCACCGCTTCCTCCAATCCCCCGCAGGATTGCGTGGGCTTTCCCAGCAAGGAAGCTGTTGACCAACTCATTGCCGGAAAAAAAGCGAAGGGTGATACGGCAGCACCGACCGCGGATGAATTGAAGGCGTTGCCGCAACTATGGGTGCAAACTGGTTCCCGCGCAACAGTGGATGGTGCGGAACTGACCGATGCCCAGCCATCGTTTGACCAGAATAATCGGCCCGTTGTAACCTTCCGGTTCAATCAGAAGGGGGCAGTGCGTTTCGGCAAGCTCACCGCTGAAAATGTCAACAAGCCATTCGCCATCGTGCTTGATGGCGTGGTGCAGAGTGCGCCTGTCATCAACGAACCCATCCTTGGCGGTACAGGCCAGATTTCCGGCAATTTCACCGTGGAGGAGACAGGGAAACTGTCCATCATCCTGCGCTCAGGTGCCTTGCCCGCGCGGTTCGTTGTGGCTGAAGAGCGAACGGTCGGCCCAAGTCTCGGCGCCGAGTCGGTGAAAGCGGGCTTCGTGGCCTGTCTTGTCGGCCTTGCAGGCGTGATGTTCTTCATGTTCCTGCCCTACGGGTTCTTTGGCCTGGTTGCGAACGTTGCGCTTCTGGCGAACTTGCTGATGCTGGTTGCGCTGATGTCGTTCTTCGGTTTCACACTGACCCTGCCAGGCATTGCGGGCATCCTGCTCACGCTCGGCATGGCAGTGGACTCGAACGTGCTGATCTACGAGCGCATCCGCGAGGAATGGAAGAACGGCCGCAGCGCCATGAATGCCGTCGATGTGGGCTTCAAGAGCGCTCTCGGCACTGTTCTGGACGCAAACGTCACGACCCTGATTGCTGCGGTTGTGCTCTTTGGCATCGGCTCCGGTCCCGTTCGCGGCTTCGCGGTCACCCTCGCCATCGGCATCTTCACCACCATGTTCACCGCCTTCACGCTGACCCGTCTGATCGTCGCGATCTGGGTGCACTACCGGCGGCCCAAGGAGATCAACCTCTGATGCGTTGGAAACCCATCCGCTTTGTTCCGGACGGCACAAAGCTGCCATTCATGCGTTGGAGTCGCTTCGGCTTTTTCCTGTCGGGTATACTCTGCGCGCTCTCGGTTTGGCTCTTTGCGGTCAACGGGCTCAACTACGGCATCGACTTCAAGGGTGGCACGGTCCTCACGGTCCGTACCCAGCAAGCCGCCGATATCGATGGCTTGCGCTCGCAACTGGGGGCACTCGGCCTCGGGGACGTCGAAGTGCAGGAATATGGCAGCCCCAATGATGTACTCATCCGCCTGGAAGCACAGGCCGGGGGCGAGGAATCCGAGCGGGCCGCATTGGCGAAGATGAAAGAGTCCCTCGGCAGTACAGTTGAATACCGCAGCGTTGAAGTGGTGGGGCCAAAAGTATCCGGCGAACTCACCAACGAAGCGATTCTGGCGGTGGTGATCTCAATTTTCGGCGTGCTCGTCTATCTCTGGTTCCGCTTTGAATGGCAATTTGCTGTCGGCGCGGCCATATCGTTGCTGCACGATGTGCTCTTGTCGATTGGCCTGTTTTCCATCATTGGCCTGGAGTTCAACCTCACCATCATCGCCGCCATTCTGACGATCATCGGCTATTCGCTGAACGACACGGTGGTCATCTTTGACCGCATCCGTGAGTTCCTGCGCAAGTTCAAGTCCATGCCCTTCGTGGACCTCATCGATTTCTCGCTGAATTCAGTGTTGCCGCGCACCTTGCTGACTTCTGTGTGTACGTTGATCTCACTGGTTTCGCTCTATATCTTCGGCGGTGAAGTGATCCGCGGTTTCACCTTCGCGATGATCTGGGGCGTGTTCGTCGGCACCTATTCCTCGATCTTCGTGGCGGCGCCGGTGCTGATCCTGCTCGGTTCAAAACGCGACTGGAATACCGATGTCGTGAAGCAGGCAGCTGACGCCCGCCCCTGATCGGAGGGGAGACCTGTGACGAAACACCTCCCGCAAAGGGCCCACATCGAACAGTTCGGCGCGGGAGGCTTCCGTTTCGCCGGAATGTCTCATCAGGGTTCCCTGCTTGTGCTGCCCAGCGGCATGCGGGCGTGGCGGCCCGGCCTTGTGGGTGAGGTGACGGCAGATGATTTTGCCCTGGTTCTGGCGGAGCGCCAGGCCATCGATTTCCTGATCATCGGTGCGGGCGCGGCCATGGCGCGGCTGCCGGCGCCTGTGGCCGCAACCTTGCGGGACAACGGCATCTCCTTTGAGATCATGGCGACGAGCCCTGCCGTGCATGTTTACAACGTGACAGTCATGGAAGGGCGCCGGGTGGCGGCGGCCCTGATTGCGGTGGACCGAGCCCATGACTGAGGCTGATCATGCGTGCCGCGAGGTTGTCCGGCAGCACGACAAGGACATGTTCCTGAGCACGCTCTTTGCGCCTGAGACAGCGCAACCGCAGCTCTTTGCGCTTCATGCCTTTGCCTGCGAACTGGCTCGCATTCCAGTGCTGGTGAATGACCCCCAGATCGGTGAAATCCGGTTGCAGTGGTGGGCGGACACACTGGCCAGCCCGGACCGGGGCAAGGGGAGTGGCCATCCGGTTGCCGAAGGCCTGGCTAGCGCCATCCGGGTGCACGGCCTTCCCGTCGAAGCGTTGCAGCAGATGATCGAAGCGCGCCGCTTTGACCTCTATGCCGATGCCATGCCGGACATGACGGCGCTTGAAGCCTATTTTGGCGAAACGCAGTCGGCGCTGATGCAACTGTGCTGCCTTGTTCTGGACCAGCCCGCAGCATCATCGGCGGCACAGGCTGCAGGCCTCGCAGGCGTCGCATTCGGGTTGGCACGGCGCATGTGCGTGGCGCCATCTGAAAAACTCGTGCCAGTCGGCGGGAACCGGGCAGATGTGCTGTCACTTGCGCAGACGCGTCTCGATGAAGCGAGGCTGGCATCGAAGCAGATACCGAAATCCCTGCTGCCAGCCCTGCTGCCGCTGGCCCTTGCGGAGCACTATCTCGCGGCTGCGCGGGCAGGGCGAACAGACGTGCCCCAGTGGCGCAGGCAGTGGCGCCTGTGGCGCGCCTCCCGATCGGAACGGTTCTGACGGTCAGTTGGCGAGGCCGCCACGCAGCTTGTAGATGCCGCGCGACTTGTCGAAGCCCGCGAAATAATCCGCAACCTGCGGGTGGCGCACAGGTGCGGCCGTATCATCAGCCTGCAGGTTCTGTTCCGAGACATAGGCGACGTACTCGGTTTCCTCATTCTCCGCGAGGAGGTGATAGAAAGGTTGGTCCTTGCGCGGCCGGGCCTCCGCCGGAATGGCGTTGTACCATTCCTCGGTGTTGCTGAAGGTCGGGTCCACGTCAAAAATGACGCCCCGGAAATCAAACAGGCGGTGGCGCACGATCTGGCCGATACCGAACTTTGCCGCGGGCAATTGCATGTTTCCTGATTGCCAAGGACGCCCCGCGAAGGCAAGAGGCACAAAAGTGAAACGATTTGTGACAGGCTAGGGACGGCATGGCCGACATCCTCAATGTGGCGCTCCCTTTCTTCGGGCTGATCCTGCTCGGCGCGCTCGCCCCCCGCATCTGGCGGCTGGATGAAGGCGGCCTTGCCTGGCTGAATGTATTTGTCGTCTATTTCGCGCTGCCGTCGC
Source organism: uncultured Alphaproteobacteria bacterium (assembly GCA_937870685.1). GTDB lineage: Bacteria > Pseudomonadota > Alphaproteobacteria > Rhizobiales > Aestuariivirgaceae > Aestuariivirga. The sequence goes on along the minus strand of CALMZX010000095.1, from coordinate 10,130 downwards.
TGATTTTCATGGTTGTGGCGGCCACGCCGCTGGAGCGACTGGTCAATCCCTCCTACGTCACGGCCACCGCAGGCGTGACCCTCTTATGCTTCCTGTTGATGGTGGTGTTGGGACGGCTGCTGTTTGCCGCCGACCTGCGCACGGCCGCCCTGCAGGGAACCTCCGCCAGCTACGGCAACGTGGGCTACATGGGATTGCCGCTCGCCGCCGCATTCTTTGGCGCCGAGGCAGCGGTGCCCGCCGCACTGGTTTTCTGTTTCGATTGCACCGTGGAGTTCGTGCTCACAGCCACACTGGCTGGCATCGGCGGCCGGAGCCATCCCTCGCCAGCAGTCATCGCTCGCAAGATTGCCAGGGATGTCTTCACTCACCCCTTCATCGTCGCGACACTCCTCGGCATTGCCGCATCCGCTTTGCAGTGGGCTCCCACGGGTGGCCTGAAGTCAATCCTTGAGATGCTCATGCGTGCAGCCGGTCCCGTTGCGCTGTTCGCCATGGGAGTCACGGTTTCGCTTCGCCGCTTTGGCGGCGTGGGACGGGAGTTGCCGGTGCTGGCCGCGATCAAGGTACTGCTGCAGCCGCTCTTGGCCTACCTTGTGGTGTCATGGTTTGCCGCGCCTGATGCTGTGTGGCTGCAGGTCGCTGTCATGATGGCGGCACTGCCCACCGCCTCCAATGCCTTCATCCTTGCCCGCCAGTATGATGCCTATGTGGAAGGCGCGGGAGCTGCGGTGATCGTCACCACCATCGCGAGTGTCATCACGGTGCCGTTGGTCGTATTCGCCCTGCAGCACACGCCCTGACAGGACGTACGGCGTCAACCGCGCATCGCGTAGGGCAGGTTGTTCGTGGGCGCGAGCCCTTGCCGCATCACCAGTTGCCGCAACGGCGGGAACGATGAAATCGCCGAGAGCGCACCCACACGCATGAGATCGAGCGGCAGGAATTCCGCCAGCATGGAGGTGTTCATGGCGGAAATGATGGCCTGTCGTTCCGTCACATCGCGGCTCCGGCGGGCATGATAGTCAGCCATTGCCGCAGGCGATCCCGCGTCGTCATGGCCGAGCACCACGTCAACGGCATGGCCCACGTCACGCAGTGACATGTTCAGGCCCTGCGCCCCCACAGGCGGGAACGCATGGGCGGTTTCACCCGTCAACATTGTGCGGTTCGCCGCGAAACTGCGCGCCCGCAGCCCGCGCATGGGGAAGGCCTTGGGCGGCGCCACGTTGCTGATCAGCCCCAGCGTGCCGCGTGTGGCGATCTGTATCTCCATGGCCAGTTCCTGGCCCGTGCGGAACAGGAGGCTTTCGATGATGTTGGGAGCGCCCATCCAGACAAGGCTTGAGGCATTGCCGGGCAGGGGAACGGTGGTGAATGCCCCGCCGGGCCGGTGACGTTCGGTGGACACGTCGCGATGCGAACCGGAGTGGGAAAAGGTTGTCACCAGTGCCGACTGGTCAAAAGACCAGCGGTCTACGCTGATGCCGGCCGACTTGCGCAGCAGCGACTCAATCCCGTCTGCGGCGATCAGGACTTCGCCATAGAAGCGCTGGCCCCCAGTCGTCTCGATGGCCGCCACCGCACCCAGATTTTCGGAGGTCGTCACGGTGTCCGGAACCATGCGCACGCCAGCCGCCAGCGCGGCAGCGCGCAGTTCCACAATGAGCGCGCCCAGAGGAATGTTCCAGCCGAAGGCGTCGAGACCGAGTTCAACGGCAGAGAATGTGAGCCGCGGGGCACTGACCAGATTCCCCATGTCATCAATGATGTCGAGATGCAGCAGCGGCGAGGAGACAAATGAAAGTGAGCCGGGCCAGGCGCCCAGATGGCCCAGCAGGCGCAACGACGGCTCCATCAATGCCACTGTGCGCGGGTCCGGGCCTGCTTCCGGCGCGACCAGCATCGTGTCCACGCCTTCAAGGGCCATCAAGGTGGCCGCGGCAAGCCCCGCAGGGCCGCCACCAACAACAATCACGCGTGCATCTAGGGTCTGGGTCATGACAGTCGCTCAGGTGAGGGGCCAAGCCTTCATGCTGGCCCGGGCCACAAAATCTTTCTCAAAGGAGGAAAGGCCGGGGCGGCCCGTCCGCCAGTTGAGATACGCATGGCGGAAATCGATATAGCCCAGCATGCAGGCGGTGCAGATTGCACCGAGTGTGGTCTCGCGCAGCGTCTCTGCCCAACTGCCTTCCAGGTCGTCCAGGGTGTCAAGCAGGCGCTGCTTCTGCCGTTCCTGCAGCTCCGGCCAACGCCTATCCTCGGGCCGCGCCGCCTGCTCGTAGCGCAGGCTCACCGCTGCATCGGCAGCGCCCTGCGCCATGGCCTGCAAGGTGAGGATGCGGAACCGCTTCACGCCATCATGTGGCAGCAGGTTTGTCTCGCCGCTGACGTGCACGAGGTATTCCATGATGACCCGGCTGTCATGCACCCCATGGCCATGGTCGGTTTCGAGCACAGGCACCTTTGCGATGGGAGACAACCGCCGCAGGTCCGGGTTGACCTCCTGCGGCTTCACGCTGGTTTTGACAAAGACAACCCTGTCCTTCAGCCCCGCCTCATGTGCCGTCACGAGGCACATGCGCACGAAGGGGGAAACGACGTCGCCGTAGATCTTCATTGTTCTGGTCCGTTTTCCGATGGCACCTGCTGCTGGTACCCCGAATTGAACGTCGCCCCGGCGTCCATGTCAAAGAAAAAGGCGGGCCGGATTTTGATTTCGTGCCAATAGGTTGGAAGGATGGGGAAATCCTCGGGCCGGGTCAGGTGGCGGAAGCCGATGGTGTACCACGCCACCAGATCCTGGCCGATTACGCTTTCCGAGTCCTCGACAAACCGGGGCAGGCCTTCGTCCTTCTGCGACAGGTTGGGGTAAAGCCCCGCAGCCCAGAGTTCATCCGGCTTGTAGCGGCTGATCCACAGGGGAGCCGTGGTGAAACCTGCCCGCGACTGCGCGGGATCAAGCGGGTTGATGATCGAAGTCTCGTGCACGTGGCTGTCAATCCACAGGCTAGGCGATTGCTTGAGGCCATTGAGTCGAGAGGCGCTGGCCATCCGCCACAACTCCCCACCAGCGGATTCGTGGTCGGGCGAGATTGGTCCTTCCTTGGCATAGCGTTGCGTCTTGAGCGTCCACAGGCTCTTTCGGGTGGGCGTATCAACTGCCGTTTCGATGAAGCTGTTGCGGAGCATGGTGTTGTCCGGGCCGTCTGCATCGAGGTCGAGGCGGAAGTTGAAATAGTGGTCATGGTAGGGAGCGACGGTAAAGGGCGCGATCAGGCTGCCATAGCGGGTGTCCTCGGCTGCGGACGGGCTGTCCATGTCCTGAGCCGCGACCGACTTGACGGCATCGAAACCCGTGGCCCCCACGCGAATGGCGATGTTGCCTTGTGGCGAGAACACATAGTCGATGACATAGTCATAGTTGCCGAGGGTGGGGATGGTGCGCATCACCAGTTCGACCTGTGGCTCGCCATGGATGGTCTTGCCGCCACCGACCGCGTGCCGCCAGGCCGGGTCCCCGGTGGGCCGTTCGAAGATGCACAGTGCCCGCTCGCGCGTGAAAGTGCCGCCCACATCGTTGGGAAAGGTCAGGTCGACAAAGAAGCTGCTGACCGGGCAGTCGGCACCCGGCAGGAGTGACGAAGAGAGATAGCCAAGCCCAAATTCACCCGCATCCATGAAGGTGCGGTAGCTCCAGGCCGGGTCCGGATCCATGTAGGGCACGAACATCTCCGAGACGTTCATCTGGTAGGCCATGTCCCGGACCTGGCCGTTCTCGCTGAAACGCACCAGCGAGACAATGATGCCCGCCCGCTTGTCGGCGCGCACGTGAAACGACCAGTTGAGCCAGCTGACATTGAGATTGCCGCTGAGCGCGATGTTCGGGCCTTTCGGTGCCAAGATGTCGAGGGGCTGCATGACCGGGTCGGCGCCCGGAAGGGATTTTCCCCAGCCGTTGGGCGCCGCAGTCAGGGCGACGTGCTGCGCATCGATGACGTCCAACACTTCTCCTGATTCCGAATCCACGATGCCCATGATGCCTTCGATGGGGCGCGCGATGGCGGGATGCAGCTTGTCGGTGCTGGAGAAGCAGGGGATCTTGACGATCCGGCGTCCGGCCCCGGATTCGCCGGGAAACCAGCCTGCGGAATTCGGCGTGCAGAAGATATCAGGTCCGGGCTTCAGGCCGCGCTTTTCCAGTGCGCCGATGAACCGAGGGTCTTGCTGGAAGGCGTCACGTGCCCGCAACCACTCGCGGTCCATGATCATCGGCTGTGCGCCGGGCACTTCCTTGAAGTCCTGCAGGATCTTGGCGGCAACATTGATGCGGGCCTCAAAGGTCTTGCCCTTGTGCCGGAGGATGGCAAGGGCGTTGCGGCCAAAGGGCTTGCCTTTGCTCCAGTGGCGTACCTCTTCCTTGGGAGGTTCGATGAGCGTGATGGCGCCGAACAGGGTGGCGTCGTCGGCCTTCTTCTCTTTTCTCAGCAGCGCCGCGACGGTTTCAATCTCCTCCGGCGTCAGGGCATCAAGCGGATGTTGCGCCGTGTATGGCTTGGAGGCCGTGTCCTGCGCCAGGCTGGCGTGCGGAAGGACGAGGAGGGAACAGGCGATGCAGAGTACCGTCAGGAGTGTGCGCATGGGCCCAAACTAACGTGTTTCGGGCCCGCCTGCGATGCGGCAGGAGGGCCCGGTCACGTCATCCACAGGTTTGAGAAAGCGCGCCGTCAGTACTTGCGCAGCAGGCCAACCAGCTTGCCTTGCACCCGCACCCGGTCCGGACCGAAAATACGCGTTTCATAGGCCGGGTTGGCGGCTTCCAACGCCACAGAGTCACCCTTCTTGCGCAGCCGCTTCAGGGTGGCTTCTTCGTCATCAACCAGCGCCACGACTATGTCGCCGTTCATGGCCGTTTCGCCCTTGCGGATCAGCACGGTATCGCCATCAAAGATGCCGGCATCGATCATCGAGTCGCCCTTGACCTCAAGGGCGTAGTGCTCGCCGTTGCCCAGCATGTCGGGCGGAATGGGGATGTTGGCTGAATGGTCCTGGATGGCGGAAATCGGCACGCCGGCAGCAATGCGGCCCATCATCGGCACGACGACATTGTTGTTTGCGGCAGGCGAGGGGACCCGGTCATTGGCCGAATGCAGGGCGCGCACTTTGCCGAGATTGCCGTCAATGACGTTGGGTTTGAAGGTACCCTTCTTGGCCACCGTGGGGCTGTAGGCGTCCGGCAGTTTCAACACCTCCAGCGCACGCGCCCGGTTGGGCATCCGCCGGATGAAGCCACGCTCTTCAAGTGCGACGATCAGACGATGCACGCCGGACTTGGATTGCAGGTCCAGCGCCTCCTTCATCTCCTCAAACGAAGGCGGAACGCCCTCTTCTTTGAGGCGCTCATTGATGAACAAAAGTAGCTCAAGTTGCTTGCGGGTGAGCATTTCATGCCCTCCAAACTGGACTGAATCGGAACATTTGCGCAACATGACTATCATGTTCCGCTCATGTTCGCAAACCGTTTTCGTTCTGGGCCGGAAATTCGCTAGAAATCGAGCATGAGCACCGGCACGGGAGTGCCGACAGGGGCGACAGGCGCGCCGGGGGTCCGGATGATGAGGCAGTTTGCGAGTTGCAGGGTCCTCTGCATGGAGGAATCCTGCACTTCAAACGGTTTCACTCTGAGGCGCCCGTCACGGGCAACTGTCATGATGGCTCGCACGTAGTCCTGCCGTTCATCATTGCCGGGCATGGCCACTTCGAGTTCGGCAAGAGGTGGCTCTCCCTGCGGCGGCAAGCCCTGAAGCGCGTCGATCAGCGGCTTGAGGAAGAGCCGCGCCGTAACAAGAGCCGACACAGGATTACCCGGAAGCCCCATCACGTGAAGTTTGCCCTTGCGGCCATACATGAACGGTTTGCCAGGACGCATGGCGATCTTCCAGAACCCGATCCTGATGCCACAGGCCTTGAAGGCCTCCTGCACATAGTCGTGGTCGCCGACGGAAGCGCCACCCGTGGTCAAGAGGATGTCGCCCGCCATGGCCCTGCGAACGGCGGCCTTTGTAGCCGCCAGCGTATCCGGCACAATCCCGAGATTGCTGACCCGTGCGCCGAGGGACTCTGCCATTGCGGCCAGCGCATGGCTGTTGGAGGAATAGATCTGGTCCGGCCTTGCACGCTGGCCCGGCAGTACCAGTTCATCGCCCGTCGCGAACAGGATCACATGCGGTCTGCGACGCACCTTGACCGCGGCGGCATTTGCAGCAGCGGCCAGGCCAAGATCGCGGGGCCGCAAGCGTTCTCCTGTGTCGAGAACGGTATCGCCCCTCGCAAAGTCGAGAGCTGCGCGCCGGATGTTTTTGCCCTGCGGGGGGGCGTGGAAGACTGTGAGCCAGTCCCCTTCGCGTGATGTGTTTTCCTGGATGACCACGGTATCCGCACCGGAGGGAACGGGGGCGCCAGTCAGAATGCGTATGGCATCGCCCGGTTTCAGTCCCTTGCGGTAGGCGCGGCCTGCAGCCGAGATGCCAGTGATCCGCAAGCGGGCCGGAACCTGTTGCACATCCGCGTGGCGCACGGCGTAACCGTCCATGGCGGAGGCAGGGAAGGGTGGCTGGTCCCGGCGGGCGATGACTGGATGTGCCAATACGCGTCCCGCTGCCCGATCAAGAGCAACGGTTTCAGGCGCAAGGGGTTTCACACCATCAAGAATGCGGGCGAGGGCATCGGCAACGGGCAGGAGCGCCATGGGGTTCACTCCGTCGAAAAATGACCAGACTTGCCGCCGGACTTTTCAACCAGCCGCACGTCGGTGATCCGCATGCCGCGGTCCACGGCCTTCAGCATGTCATAGATCGTGAGGCAGGCAACGGAACAGGCCGTGAGCGCTTCCATTTCAACCCCGGTCTTGCCTTCCACTTTCACCGTGGCCGCGACGTCGATGTGGCCGGACTCCACGGCAAAATCCACGGTCACCTTGCTGATCATGAGCGGGTGGCAGAGGGGAATGAGATCACTTGTCCGCTTCGCCGCCATGATCCCCGCGATGCGCGCCGTGGCCAGCACGTCGCCCTTCTTCGCGCTGCCGGACGTAATGAGGGCGATAGTCGCGGCATCGGCGAGGACGCGGGCCCGCGCCGTGGCGCTGCGGCTGGTCACGTCCTTGGCGGACACATCCACCATGTGCGCCTGGCCCTTGTCATCGAGATGGGAGAGCTTGCCCATGGTTTCAGGCCGCCTTTGGCCGGGTCAGAATGCTGCGCGTCGCGCCAGTCACATCCTGCTGCCGCATCAGGCTCTCGCCAATCAGGAAGGTCTTGGCGCCGACCGCCTCAAGCCGGGCAAGGTCAGATGGCATGAACAAGCCGCTCTCCGCCACGATCATGCGGTCCGCGGGGATATGCGGGGCAAGCCGCTCCGTCGTGGCCAACGTCACCTCAAAAGTATGAAGGTTGCGGTTGTTGACACCGACCAGCGGCGACCTGAGCCTGAGGGCGCGTTCCAGTTCGTCTTCGTCATGGACCTCGACCAGAACATCCATGCCGTGGGCAAGGGCGGCGGATTCCAGTTCTCCGGCGAGCGTGTCATCAATCATCGCCATGATCAGCAGGATGCAGTCGGCACCCCAGGCGCGGGCCTCGGCCACCTGATAGGTGTCGAGCATGAAGTCCTTGCGAAGGGCGGGCAGCGCACAAGCCTTCCGGGCTTCGGTCAGAAACGAGGGTGCGCCCTGGAAGCTGGGGGTATCGGTGAGAACGGAGAGGCAGGCGGCGCCACCTGCCTCGTAGGCCCGGGCAAGCGCTGGCGGATCGAAATCTGGGCGGATCAATCCCTTTGAGGGGGAGGCCTTTTTGATTTCCGCAATCAACGCCCATTCACCGGCCGCATGTTTGCGGCGAAGCGCATCGGCAAAACCACGCGGCACCCCGGCAGCCTTGGCGTCCGCCTCAAGAGATGCGAGCGAACGCTGCTTCTTTGCAGCGGCCACTTCTTCGCGCTTGTAGGCGGCAATCTTGTCGAGAATGGTGGCCATCAGCTGTTTGAAACCTCGACGAGACGTAACAGCGCCTTTGCGGCAGCACCGGAACCGATGGCATGCCGTGCGGCAGTGACGCCTTGGGTCAGCGTCCCGGCCTTTCCGGCGACAACAAGCGCGGCAGCGGTGGTGAGAAGGGCCGCATCGGCAAAGGCTGACGGCGCGCCGTTGAGGACCGCCCGCAAGGCTTCGGCATTCTGGGCGGCATCTCCACCCTTGAGGTCATCAATCCGGCTGCGACTGAGGCCAGCGCTTTCGGGTGTCACCTCGAACTGGCGGATGTCTCCGTTCTTCAGTTCGGCAATCCAAGTGGTGCCGGAGGGCACAATCTCATCCATGCCGCCTTCGCCGTGGCAGATCCAGCAGGCTTCGCTGCCAAGGTTCTTGAGAACATGGGCGAGGGGTTCCACCCAGGTCCTTGAAAAGACGCCAGTAATCTGCCGCTTCACCCCGGCCGGATTGGACAGGGGGCCGAGCAGGTTGAAGATGGTGCGCGTGCCCAGTTCCACGCGGGTCGGCCCGACATGTTTCATGGAAGAATGGTGCTGCGGTGCAAACATGAAGCCCAGTCCCGCCTCGCGGATGCAGGCACTGATCTTCTCCGGTCCCGTGTCGAGTTTCACGCCAAGTGCCATGAGCACATCGGCCGACCCCGACTTGGAGGACAGCGCGCGATTGCCATGCTTCGCGACCGTGAGGCCCGCACCCGCCGCGACAAAGGCCGCACAGGTGGAAATGTTGTAGGAGCCGGAGGCATCACCTCCCGTGCCAACGATGTCGATGGCATCGGCCGGGGCGTCCACGGGCAACATCTTTTCGCGCATGATTTCGACGGCACCAGTGATCTCGTCCACCGTCTCGCCACGCACCCGCAATGCCATCAACAGGCCTGCGATCTGCGATGGCGTCGCCTCTCCCGACATCAACACATTGAAAGCGGTTCGTGCTTCTTCACGCGACAGGGACTTGCCATCGGCAACCTTGGCGAGGAGGGGCTTCAACTCGCTCATCGCTTCACTCCCGCCATATCGAGGAAATTCCTGAGGATGTCATGACCGTGTTCGGACGCAATGCTTTCCGGGTGGAATTGAACGCCATGGACGTTCTTGCTCTTGTGCTGCAATCCCATGATCAGGCCATCTGTTTCAGCCGTGATTTCAAGGTCTTTTGGAAGCGTTGCCCGGTCCACCACCAGCGAGTGATAACGCGTGGCGTCAAAGTCTTGCGGCAGCCCCTTGAAGACCCCCTTGTCGGAGTGATGCACCTTCGAGAGCTTGCCATGCATCTGGGTGGGTGCGCGCACCACATCCCCGCCAAACGCCTCACCAATGGCCTGCAGGCCGAGGCACACGCCAAAAACCGGAATCTTGCCCGACGCTTCCTTGATGAGATCGATGATGATGCCGGCCTGCGACGGCGTTCCAGGCCCGGGCGAAATGACGATTGCCTCCGGCCGCGCCGACATCACCTGGCCGACGCTGATCTTGTCATTGCGGTGAACCACCGTCTCGGCACCGAGATCGCCGAGGAAGTGATAGAGGTTCCAGGTGAAGCTGTCGTAGTTGTCGATGAGGATGATCATTGGCCCCTCCCGGCACGCCCGGCAAAGCGCACGGCTTCCTCGGCGGCCCGGAACAGGGCCTTGGCCTTGTTCACGCATTCCTGGTGTTCGTTTTCAGGCACGGAATCCGCCACCACACCGGCACCCGCCTGCACATACATCTTGCCATCCTTCACGATGGCCGTGCGCAGCACGATGCAGGTGTCCATCTCGCCATCCGCTGAAAAATACCCCACGCAGCCGGCATAGACGCCACGCTTGTGCTTTTCGAGTTCGTCGATGATTTCCATGGCCCGCACCTTGGGGGCGCCCGACACGGTGCCCGCAGGGAAACCGGCGACCAGGGCATCGATCACGTCATGGTCCTTGCGCAGCTTGCCTTCCACGTTGGAGATGATGTGCATGACGTGGCTGTAGTACTCGAGAATGAACTTGTCCGTGACCTTGACTGAACCGATTTCGGCGACGCGACCGACGTCATTGCGGCCGAGATCGAGCAGCATCAGGTGTTCGGCCAGTTCCTTCGGATCGGCG
>CALMZX010000094.1 GCA_937870685.1 uncultured Alphaproteobacteria bacterium | reverse complement strand
GCTGGTTCCGACGATGACGCATCATCCCGCCTTGTGTTGCTTAAATGCAAATTATTGAGGAGTCGCCCGGAAGAAGGCCACTCAGGAGATGTTTTGCAGGTTGTATCTCTTTCAGGTGGTGGCATCAAAATAGGGAAGAAATTCCCTAGTGCTAATCTGTAGTTGATTTATTTGCACATAAGTACTGATACTGGGCAGAATTGCTGTGAGGCTTCAACCATTTCTGGCAATAGACTGGGGATATTCAAATGGTGAATGGTGCAAAGGCGCCGGGAAGCGCTGGTTTGACCTTGGGTATGGTGCGCGCCGTGTCGGAGGCGTTGCGCACGCGCAGCATGACGGAGGCCGCGCTCATCCTTGGCGTGTCGCAATCGGCGATCACGCAGCAGGTGGGCAAATTCGAGGCGGTGACCGGCGTGAAGGTGATGAGCCGGGTTGGCAACACCCTGTTCGTGGAGCGCGAAGACATCGCCTACGTCATGGAGATGATCACTGAGCTGAGCCAGCAACTGGACCGGCTGATCAACACCAAGGCACCAAAGGCAACCCTGGCCCTGCCGTTCTGTGTCAGCGCCCTGATCGGCTCGCATCCGGATCTGGCGCGCTGGACTGCCGAGCACTTCTACAGCGAGGTCATGGGATTCAAGGAACTGGTCAAGCAATCGGGGCAAAACAACTTCGACCTGGTGGTGCGGCCGCTGCGGGCACGGGAAACGGAAGTGGACTACCAGTTTGACTGCTTCTTCCGGATGCTGAAACAGAAGACCTGGCTTGCCGCGAGCGAGGAACCGCAACGCATGCCGGTGCTGATGCCGGGAGGCGAGTGCCCCAGTCATTTCGCCGCTGCCGAGTTCATGGAGAGCAATGGCATCGCCTTTGCCGAGTCTGGCAGGTCCGAGGAGATTTCCTACCGCGCCATGCAGCTGATGCTGGGGCTGAGTGCAACGCTGCTGCCCGCAGGGTTGGTGGACCACCCGACCCAATATGGACGGTTTGAGGACTGTCAGCAGATCGGGGAGCCCTTCCCGGTGCGGATCGGGGTGCAATCGATCGGGCGCAGTGGCGGCGATTCCCATGCCGCGTTTCTGTTTGAGGCCATCGGCAGCAGGCTCAAGGACCACGGCGTGGCGGTCAGCAACTGACAGCGCGCTTCCATCGGCTGGCGTGCCGGGGAGATTTGAAACTCAACCTAAACTGCACATAAGCAGATACTCCACTTTTAGGTATCAAATCCGTTGACATGCAACTTTTGGTGAAAGTAGCTTGCGCCATGAATCGGCGCGGCTCCCGCGTGCGTTTCGCAGACGTTTCCATGACGGCTCTTACGGCAACACACTTCACACAGGAGATTTCAGATGGCGGTCATTCCTTCACCAGTCCTTCCCGGCCAGGTTGCCACGGGTCCCTTTGAACTCGACATGGCGGGCGCCAATTCGATCACGTTGCCTGCGGATGCGACGATCACCAACATGGCGGACCAGTTCGCCGTGCTGTTCGTCAATCCCGAGACGGGCACGAACTCCTGGACCATCGGTGTGGACGGCAGCATTGGCGCCTTCGGTGGCACGGGCCTTGTACTCTACAACTGGCTGGCCACGGTGAACAACAAGGTGACGGTGGGCACGGAAGGTGCGATCGCAGGGATGGATACCGGCGTGTACTCCTCCACGGCAGCCGACATCATCAACAAGGGGCAAATCGTCGGACAAGGCTATGGCATCAGCTTCAACGGCTGGGCCGGGGCAGACCCGGAAGTCCAGGATGGCACCGGTTCCAACCTGAACAATCTCGTCCTTGCGACGTCGGCCACCAAGAAAATCTCTGTCGACAACCAGGCCAACGCCACGGTGGGTGGCGACGTCGTCGGCATCGACAACTGGAGCTACTCCTTCCTGACGGTGAAGAACGCCGGTGAAATCGCGGGCGGGGCCTATGACCCAGACCTGGATGCGCTGGGCTTCTGGGGCGGGGCTGCCATCAATTCGCGCGGAGGTCTGAATCTCAACAACGCGGTGACGGGCGAAATCTACGGTGACGTGGAAAGCTACTGGTTTGGTTCGGTCATCACCAACGCCGGTTACATTGAAGGCACTGTTGCGTCAGGCGTGCACAGCCTTGACCGGCAAATCAACGACAACGGCACGCCGGACAACCGTGAAGACGACATCGTGATGATCGACCTCGATCACGATGGTGATTTTACAGACGTGGCGGCCAAGGGGGCCATCAATGCGGCGCTGGCCACCAAGAACACCATTACAAATTCAGGCACCATCTACGGCAACGAACTCTATGGCTGGGATGGCGTCGAGGGGCCGCAACCGCCCTATTACCAGGTGGCTCTCAATCTCAGCTACTTCAACGATGCCGTGACCAACTCCGGCGAGATGTTCGGCGAGGTGTGGACCGGTCGTGGCAATGACTCGCTCACCAACAGCGGGCTGATCGCCGGCGGCGTGGACATGGGGGCGGGCAATGACACGGTGAACAACACGGGCAAGATTTTCGAGAACCAGACGATCGACTACTCCGGC
>CALMZX010000093.1 GCA_937870685.1 uncultured Alphaproteobacteria bacterium | reverse complement strand
GGCCGCTTCGCCACTGTCGTCCTCACAGTCTGCCTGGTCTGTGCCTTGGCCGCCTGCTTTCTCGGGCTTGGTTTCCTGCTGTCGAGTCTGGCCCGGTCGACAGAGGTGTCGCTTGGAACATCGCTGGTGATCTGGCTGGTGCTTGTGGCGCTTCTCGACCTGCTGCTGCTGTCGGTGCTGATGCGGTCGCAGTTTGATCCGGCGTTTGTCGTTGGCGTAGCGCTGGCCAATCCCCTGCAGACCTTCCGCACCGCCTCCATGATCCTGTTTGATCCGCAGCTGATCCTGCTGGGGCCCGCGTCCTATGTGATCCTCGATCACTTTGGCGTGCCGGGTTACGTGGCCTGGGCGCTCGCTTATCCTGCGGCCCTGGGGTTGCTGGCGGCAGCCGTGGGGTTCTGGCGCTTCAGCCGCAGCGATCTGGTGTAGTCGTCAGTCTGTTGGCAGTGCGGTGATCCAGCGAAGTGTGTCTTCGTCATCCCATTGGGCTTCGCCGGTCACCGACCAGCGCAAGCGACCATCGCCATCCAGGATATAGGTTGAGGGCAACCCGACATTTGGTGCCACTTCCTGCAGGTTGGCTGCATCGCCGGAGAGAGCGGGCAAGTTGGCGATGCCTGTCTCAGCATAGAAACCGCGAACAGCCTCCAATCCACGCCTGTCGAATGCCACCGGGAGAATGTCAACCGGCGCGTTCTGCAGCTTCACTTTCAGGCGGGACAGGCTTGGCATTTCGCGGCGGCAGGGCAGGCACCATGTGGCCCACATGTTGAGGATCACAATGCGTCCGCGAAGCGCGGTCAACGCCAACTCGCCTTCTTCGCTCTTGATCAGGAGCGCATCCAGAGATCTTGGCTGTGCATGCGTGATGGCCAGTACGGCGGCAGAAATGGCGCTGTCAGCTGCCAAGGCAGGGCGACCCGCCAGCCACATGGGCATGACGCCGCCTATGAAGTGACGCCGCGTGAGCGTCACGGTGCCGGCATTTCCTTCAGGAGCGCCTGAACAGCGGAGGTGATCTCAGCTGTTGCTACTCCATAGGGGAAGCGCTTGCGCAGCACGCCATCCGGCCCGATCATGGCGATCGATGCGGTATGATCGACATTGTAGATCGCAGGGTCATCGCCTGAGGGCTTCTGAATCTCGTATTTGGCATTGTAGGCTTTAACCATGGCGTCCGTATAGGCCGCAGGCCCGCGCAGGGCCACGAAACGGTCATCAAAGCTCTTCACGTAGTCTTTCATCACCGCGCTTGTATCACGCGCCGGATCGACCGTCACGAAAATGGGCTGTACGCGGCTGGCCTCCCCGCCCAGGGCCTTCATGGCGTCAGCCATCTGAATCAGGCTGGTGGGGCAAATGTCTGGGCAGTGGGTGTAGCCAAAATAGAGCAGGGTGACTTTCGACAACAGGATATCATCGTTGACGACATTTCCAGTTGCAGCGTCTTCCATCATGAAGCGACGCGGCTGTTCGGGGGCTGCATCCTCGGCGCGGGCTGGCAAGACAAACGGAATGGCTGCAAATGCAGCCAGAAGCAGGCGGCGGTTGAGGGGGGGATTGCGCATGGTTTCCTTCTATCCGGTCGCCATCTCCGGTCCTTGACTTTGGTCAGGGGCAGGGGCCGGCCGGCACCGTAATTGTGCGCGCAGGAGATACATCATGGCTGCTGCCATATTGCCCGCCGCACTGGCGTTTCTGATGTTCACAGTCGGCCTCCGGCTGTCTCTGTCCCAGCTTGCTGGCACTGCCACGAAGCCGGTGGTCCTGCTGTCGGGACTTGCTGTTCAAATGATCGGACTTCCCGTGCTGGCCTGGGTGATTTCACGGCTGCTGGAGCTGTCACCTGACATCACGCTGGGACTGATGATCATTGCAGTCTGCCCCGGGGGCATAACATCCAACTACGTCAGCCTGCTGGCGGGTGCAGATGTGGCACTTTCCACCGCCATGACGCTTGTGACCAGCGTGGTTGCAGGCCTAACAATACCCCTGTTGTTGAATTTCAGCGGCGTGGAAATCGGTTCTGCCAGTCTCGTCGGGATGGTGCTGGTCATGACTGCCGTTGCGGCCCTGCCGCTTGTCGCAGGGATGGGCGTGCGCGCAGCGGTGCCGCATCATGCCGAGACCCTGAAGCTGTTTCTCGACAAGCCGGCAAAGATTGTCTTCGCCGGAATTGTGCTGGCGACATTCTGGCAGAACCGCGCTGCACTGGCGGAGAGTGCCTTGGCGGCGGGACCCGCCGTCGTTCTGCTGAATGGCGCAGGGGTGCTGCTCGCCTTGTCCACGTCGCTCATTGTGCAGGCATCGCGCCAGCAGGCCCTTGCGATTGCCGTTGAAACAGGGCTGCAAAATGCGGCCATCGCGATTTTCATCTGTTCCGGCATCCTTGGCCGGCCGGAAATTGCCATACCCGCCTTGCTCTATGCGGTGGTGATGAATGTCACCGCGCTGCTTCTCGTTTCTGCGGGCCCCTTGCTGCTGGGATCCCCGCAGGCTGCCTTGAAATAGGTGCTGCCGTTTCAGCCAATGCCCTCGAACAAGGCGGTGGAAAGATATCGCTCTGCAAAGGACGGAACGATTGCGACAATCATCTTGCCCGCATTCTCCGGGCGCTTTGCCAGTTGCAGTGCTGTCCAGATGGCAGCACCGGAACTGATGCCGCCCGGCACGCCTTCGGTGCGGGCCAGGTCGCGGGCGGTCGCGAAGGCATCCTCATTGCTGACCTTGATGATTTCGTCGATGACGTTCCGGTCAAGGATGCCAGGCACGAACCCTGCCCCGATGCCCTGAATCTTGTGCGGGCCAGGCTGGCCGCCTGAGAGGACTGGGGAATCCGCCGGTTCGACAGCAACAACCTGCAGCTTGGGCTTGCGGGCTTTGAGGACGCTGCCAACGCCGGTAATGGTGCCGCCCGTGCCAACGCCAGAGACGAAGATGTCGATTTTGCCTTGTGTGTCGTTCCAGATTTCTTCCGCCGTGGTGACGCGGTGAATTGCCGGATTGGCCGGGTTCTCGAATTGCTGGGGGATGATGGCGTTGGGGTCGGCGTCTTTCAGTTCCTGCGCCTTGGCGATGGCGCCCTTCATGCCCTTGGCGGCCTCGGTCAGAACCAGTTCCGCGCCAAGCAGGGCAAACATCTTGCGCCGTTCGATGGACATGGACTCCGGCATGACCAGTTTGAGGCGGTAACCCTTGGCGGCAGCAACGAAGGCAAGCGCGATGCCCGTGTTGCCAGAGGTGGGTTCGATCAACACGGTGTCGGGTGTGATGCGCCCTTCTTTCTCGATGGCCGCGATCATCGAAACGCCGATACGGTCCTTGACGCTGGCGAGCGGATTGAAGAACTCCAGTTTCGCCAGGATATCGGCCTTTGCACCATGCCTTGCCGCAAGGCGTGCGAGCCTCACAACCGGGGTATCGCCAATTGTCTCGGTGATGGATTGATAGACGCGGCCGCGGCCGGGTGTGTGCTTGCCCATGGGAGAACTCCTCTTTGGAAGGCGGTACTGGTCTCATTCCCACCATGAACGTGAATTCGCGGCAAATCCAGATATCACATCCCGTTGCGGGGGGGGGGGCCAAAACATGTTGGGCTGCGCCCAGAAAGGCGCAGCCCATGCCGTCGACTTGAGGAGATGCCTTCAGCTTTCGCGGTAAGCGCCAGACTTCTTGGCTGCATCCGTCGCCAGATAGTCCATCAGAGGGGGGGACAGGCAATCATAGGGTTCGAGTCCCAGTTGCTTCAGGCGCTTGCGGATCGCGGGCATCTTTGCAGGGGCGACACCGCTTTCGATGACCGAAGATACGAATGCGGCAAAGCCCGGCGGCGACCAGCCCTTGTCCTTCGAAAGTTCCGTATGGATGAAGCTCAGGCCCTGGCAGGGATGGCCGGCCCGTTCC
>CALMZX010000092.1 GCA_937870685.1 uncultured Alphaproteobacteria bacterium | reverse complement strand
GGCGGCTTGGTGGCGATCACATGTTCGGGCACCCAGCCCAGGTCCATGGCGCGCTCCAGCATCGCCCGGCCTTCCGCCATGAACAACCCGCTGTCGCGCCGCCCCTTCTTGTCAGCAAGGGAGCGGACCAGTTTGATGACCGGATTCTGAGGGGAGGAAATCGGCTGCATGGCGTGCTATTAGCAGGGCAGGGAACCCGCCGCCATGCGCTTGAAGACATGAGCCAGAACACATGAACATCCACGCCAAACCGAACACGAGGACCGGCATTTCCGTCTGCCCGCATGACTGCCCCTCGGCCTGCGCGCTGGAGGTGGAACTGCTGGATGAGAACACCATTGGCCGGGTGCGTGGCGCCAAGGACAACAGCTACACCCTCGGCGTGGTCTGCGAGAAGGTGGCGCGCTATTCCGAGCGCATCCATCACCCTGAGCGTCTGCTGCATCCGTTGAAACGCGTGGGGCAAAAGGGCTCCGGGGCCTTTGCCCGCATCACCTGGGACGAGGCGATGACGGAGATCGCCCGCCGTTTCCTTGCCATTGAGGAGGAACACGGCAGCGAGGCGATCTGGCCGTACTGGTACGCAGGTACCATGGGTTTCGTCATGCGCGATGGCATCGACCGGCTCACGCACGCCAAGAACTACTCCCGCATGTACGGCACCTTCTGCATCGCGCTGAGTTGGCCAGGTTATGCCGCAGGCACGGGCGCGGTTCGCGGCGTGGACGCGCGCGAAATGCAGAAGTCCGACCTGATCGTGGTCTGGGGCGGAAACCCCGTGAACACGCAGGTAAACGTGATGACCCATGTGGGGTTGGCGCGCAAACAGCGTGGCGCCAAGCTGGCTGTCATCGACGTCTATGAAACGGGCACGATGAAACAGGCCGACCATGGCTATATCGTGCGCCCCGGCACCGATGGCGCGCTGGCCTGCGCTGTCATGCACATCCTCTTCCGAGACGGTCACGCCGACTGGGACTACCTGCGCCGCCACACCGATGATCCGGAAGGCCTGCGTGATCACTTGGCCAGTCGCACCCCGGAATGGGCCGCAGGCATCACCGGGCTTGCCATGGAGAAAATCGAGGAACTGGCACGCCTGATCGGCACCACGAAGCGCAGCTTCTTCCGCATCGGCTATGGCTTCTCACGCTCGCGCAATGGTGCCGCCAACATGCATGCCGTCACTTCCATTCCCGCGGTTACCGGCGCGTGGAAACATGAAGGTGGCGGCGCGCTCCATTCCAACAGCGGCATGTACAAGTGGAACAAGGCGTTGATTGCGGGCCGGGACATGATCAGGTCCGGCGTACGCACCCTGGACCAGTCCCGCATCGGCGACGTGCTCTGTGGCAACCCCGTTGACTTGCAAGGCGGGTCGCCGGTGAAGGCGCTCTTCATCCAGAACACCAATCCCGTCTCGGTGGCGCCAGACCAGACCAAGGTGAAACAGGGTTTCGCGCGCGAAGACCTGTTCACTGTCGTGCACGAGCAGTTCCTCACAGAAACCGCCCGTTACGCCGACATCGTGCTCCCCGCCACCATGTTGCTGGAGCATGACGATCTCTATCAGGGCGGGGGCCACAGCCACATCATGTTCGGGCGCAAACTGGTGAACCCGCCGGGCGAATGCCGCAGCAACCATGATGTGATTTGCGATCTCGCCGCGCGTGTGGGCGCGGAACACGAGGGCTTCACGCTGACACCGCGCCAGTTGATCGACCGCACGTTGACGGACTCGAAGCGCCGTGGCCTCGACGAGTTGGATGCCGAAAACTGGTTTGACGTGCAGCCGGATTTCGAGACATCGCACTTCCTCAACGGCTTCGCCCACCCGGACGGCAAATACCACTTCCGCGCCGACTGGAAGAAGGCCGCCTCAGTCGTCTCCACCATGGGAACGTTGGGACCGTGGCAGGACATGCCGGTGTTCCCGGATCATTGGGCTGTCACCGAACCTGCCACGCCGGAGACGCCATTCCGGCTCACCACCAGTCCGGCGCGCACCTTCCTGAACTCGTCGTTCAATGAAACGCCGGGATCGCGCAAGAGAGAGGGCGGACCTTCGCTGCAAATCCACACCGATGACCTGGCAGCGCTTGGCGCCGCCGATGGTTGCCGGTTGCGTGTCGGAAATGCCCGTGGCGAAGTGATCCTGCAGGCCCGCGCCACGTCTGGCGTGCAGCGCGGCGTGGTGATCGCCGAAGGCATCTGGCCCAACGAGGATCATGAGAACGGCTGCGGCATCAACACGCTGACGGGCGCGGACCAGCCCGCTCCGGCAGGTGGCGGGGTCTTCCATGACATTGCCGTGTGGATTCGGCCGGCGTGATCTGCCGTGCCGTGCCGGGATGAATCGAATCTGAACGCGCGCTTCAGCCCCCACTCATCCGTACCCTGATAAAACCGCCTCCAAGTTCATGATTCTGGCGCATTCCGGCCATTCCTCTGGCCGAAATGCTCCGTATACGGTGGAATCAGGGCGGCAGGAATCATGCCGCGTTAACGGATCGTTAAGATGTTTGACGGCGCGCAAGTCCTTGAAAAGAATCATTTTCTGGTCGACCAGAATCGGTCCACATCCGTGCCCATGTCGATGAACGCGATGATGGCAGGGAAAGAACGCACACGCCGCCGCGCCCGCCTGATCCTGCTGCTGCTGGCGATGGCCATCGCCGCGGCGACCTTGGCGCCCATGGCCGTTCTGGCGGGTTAGGCCAGCGTCTCGATCCGCTCTGAAAGCAGGTTGAAGAAGCCTTCCGCGTTGATGCCGCGGCACACAATCGCGTTGGCCGGGCGGTTCGTGACCTTCCACCAGTCGATGACCGTCATGCCCATGGTGAGTTCGCTCTCGCATTCCACCACCACATTGACCTCACGCGACGTGAACAACTCCGGCTGCAACAGCCACGCGATCACGCAAGGATCGTGCAGCGGCCCGCCGTCGGTTCCGTATTTCTGTTCGTCGAAGCGCTCGAAGAATTCCAGCAGGTCGGCGCAGGCCGGGCCGGACCTGTTGTTCATGCCCCGGAAGCGCGCGATGCGCTTCGCTGATGTGAGCGCCTGATGGGTGCAGTCCAGCGGAATGAGCGTGAAGGGAATGTCGGAGGAGAGGCAGATGCGCGCCGCATGCGGATCAACATAGATGTTGAACTCCGCCGCCGGTGTCACGTTGCCACCCTCGAAGAAACCGCCGCCCATGGCGACGATCCGCTTGATGCGGGACGCAATGCGCGGTTCCTTCACCAGCGCCAGCGCCACGTTGGTGAGAGGCCCAAGGGTGCACAGCGTCACCGTGCCTGCCGGGCGGTTCATCAGCGTTTCGATGATGAAGTCAACGGCATGCTGCTTTTGCAGTGGCATGGCGGGGTCCGGCAGCACCGGACCGTCCAGTCCCGTACGGCCATGCACATGCTCCGCCGTCACCAGGTTGCGGACCATCGGGCGGATGGCACCGGAGAACACTTTGGTGTCGGGCTTTCCGGCCAGTTCGCAGATTTTGCGGGCATTCTTCTCGGTGAGGGCGAGCGGGACATTGCCCGCTACTGCCGTAATGCCCAGCACCTCGAATTCAGGTGAGGCAAGGGCCAGCAGGATGGCCAGGGCATCGTCCTGCCCCGGATCGGTGTCGATGATGATGGGAAGTGCCACGGAAAACCTCTTCAGTTGCCCGCGACACTAGCTGTTCGCATCATTCCTGAAAACCGGGAAAGTAACGGTCCCGCATACGTTGGAGATAGGCCATGAGCGGCGGGCGGTTGCGGATGTGATCGCCAATCGGGCTGCGGAAATGGCGGCACTCGGCTGTCCACAGGAAGGCTGCCACGGTCGCATCCACTCCCGACACGCTATCGCCAAGGAAATGGCTGTTGCGTCCCAGCATTGTCTCGACCGCGTCAAGGTCCCCGATCGCCAGTTCGAGCCGCTCCCCGGCAGAATGCCGCCCCAGGCCTTGCAGGTGCTGCGCCTTGCGCACCTTGCCACGTATCATGCGCGCAATCAGCGGGCGGAGGATGGATGGCGCGTCGGCAAAGAACTGGTAGGGGCCTTTCCAGAAATTGTCATCCTCAAGCCAACGCACGTTCATGCTGAGGAAGTAGAAGTGTTCCTCCAGCATCCGCGCCACGGCCCAGCCTTTCGCGAGATCCTCCGCTGAATAGCCGCCACTGAAGTCAGCGCCATGGGCACGTTCGAGATGGCGCATGATGAAATGCGAGTCGGCAATGATCGTTCCACCGTCATCCAGGTAGGGGGCCTTGCCTTTTGGCGCCTTTCTGAACGACATCTTCACGGGCTCAAAATCCAGCCCCGACATTTTCAGCAGGATGAGGGCCTTGATGCAGAATGGGCTGGCATCCGGCAGGCCAAAGTAGGGTCCGAAGACATTCAGTTTCATCATCTGGCTCTCCTTTACCGTGCTTGCCCTACTGTCAGGCTGCTGACAACATGGTGTCAGCAACCCTGAGGTAGGGAGCAGACATGAGACGTGCCGACCGCCTGCTTCGCGTGATCCAGATCCTTCGCCGCCACCGCCGCCCGGTGAAGGGCCAGGCCATGGCCGAGGAACTGGAAGTGAGCCTGCGCACCCTTTACCGCGACATTGCCGATCTCGTCACGGATGGCGTGCCGATCCGGGGCGAGGCAGGCGTGGGCTATGTGCTGGGGCAGGGCTACGACCTGCCACCCCTCATGTTTACCACGGACGAGGTTGAGGCCGTGATGCTGGGCCTGCGCTGGGTGATGCGCCGGGGCGACCCCGATCTGGTGCGCGCCGCGCAGGATGCCGTCGCCAAGGTTGGCACGGTCCTGCCCGTCGAGTTGCGCCCGGTCTTGTTTGATACGGCCTTGCTGGTGCCGCCCTCGTGGCGCACCTTTCCTGACAATGTCGATGTGGCCGCCTTGCGCCGCGCCATCCGTGAACAGCGCAAGGTGAAAATCAGCTACCGCAACGAAGAGGGGACAGCGACCGAGCGTGTGATCTGGCCCTTTGCCATTACCTATTTTGATGCCCAGCGGTTGATCGTGAGCTGGTGTGAATTGCGCCAGGCCTTCCGCACGTTCCGGACCGACCGCATGGTGGAGGCTGAAGTGCTCGCCGACAAGTACCGCGAGCGGCGCGCCGTATTGCTGAAACGCTGGATTGACCAGGAGCAGGGTGCGGGGCGCGGTGTTCAGGGCCATGTCTTCATGTGATGAGGGCCGCGCATGCACCCGCAGTGGTGGCGGCAGGCCCATCACCGGAGCTTATGGCTCACCTCAGAAATCCCAATTTTGCGCCGTCGCGGCAATCGAATAACGAGTGACAAGCGATGGCCACCCGGCCGAACAAGCCATGGAGAAGCAAGCATGTTCAATGAGATCGAGGACTTTTTGTCGGCCTACTTTGAGGCTCTGCACACCCAGGATCTGGCCCTTTTCGATCGCGTGTTTCATCCATCCGTGGTGCTTTACTCCCGGCAGGACGGGAAGACGGTCATCCGGCCATTCGCGGAATACCGTGCCATGGTCGCCGGTCGCGAATCGCCTGCATCAAAGGGCCAGCCCCGGGATGAAATGATCATTTCGATTGACGCGCTGTCTGACACAATGGCCGTGGTCAAGGTGAGGCTTCGCCTCTACGACAACATCATGGAAGACCATCTCTGCCTGATGAAATCAGAACTGGGGTGGCAGATTTTCTCAAAGTTCTTCCACAGGGCTGGCATCGCGGCTTAGGGCTTGATGCAACATGCCCACGAGTTCTGAAAGTTCACTTTCGAACCCGGTGCCGTTGCTGCGATAGCAGAACACTGAAATGGATCGCAGTGGTGGAAGTCCGCTTTCCGCAGGGAGGGGCCGAAGGTGAACGGTATGGCCGTCCCTTATGGCGGCATAGATGCCCCGATCAGTTGCAACGGCGGCCTCAACTGCCAGGACCGAATCCGAATCAATGACGGGGAGCCAGTCCAGTCCCGCGTCCACGAGAGTGGCCTGCGCCTCTTTCGCCAACAGGCATCCGCGCACATAGGCGAGAGGAATTGGCCTTCGCTTTGAGGCTTGGCTGTCAGGGGCGCCAGTCCAGATGACGTCTCGCTCACCCAAGGCAATGCCACCTGGTTCACAAGTGAACTCAGTCGTGAGGATGATCTGTACCTCGCCGCTCTTGAGAAGTCCCTTGAGGGTTGCGCTTGGCGCGAGCCGGATGTTTACCTGCGTTTGGCGTTGCAGGCTGTTGAAGTTCTTGACAGCAACGGTCACGGCTGGATTGACAATGTCATGCGGTACGCCAAGCACAATGCCCGTTCCAGCTGTGCATTGCCTGACCGCCGCGACGGCGTTCTGGTTTTCACTCAGCATGCGCCGGGCATGTATGAGAAGGACCCGTCCCGCCTCTGTCAGCATCATGCCACGCGCATGCCGTTCGAGGAGGGGAGTTTCAAGGATATCCTCCAGCCGCCGGACCTGAAGCGAAATGGCGGGTTGGCTGATGTTCTCTTTCTCGGCGGCTTTGGTAATGGAGCCGAGATCCGCGATGGTCACGAATGAACGCAGGCACCTCAAGCTCAGAAGGTCCCGGATCATTGGCCGTTCCGGTCCTCTTGTGCGCGTGAGAGCTGGCCAGATGCCACAAGCGCCAGTGCCCTCACGTAAAGCGGATGCTCCACCGCAAGAACCCGCGCTGCCAATGAGTCCGCCGTGTCGTCGGGCAGCACGGGCACTTTCGCCTGCGCCACGGTCGGTCCGCCATCCAGCTCAGCCGTGACCAGATGGACTGTCGCCCCATGCTCGGTCGCACCGTCGGCAAGGGCGCGTTCGTGGGTGTGCAGACCCATGTAGGCGGGCAGCAATGATGGGTGGATGTTGAGGATGCGCCCCTCCCAGTCGCGGATCAGAATGGGAGTGAGGATGCGCATGAAGCCGGCACAGCAGATGATGTCGAGGTCGTGCGCTTTCAGATGTGCGCTCAGCGCAGCATCATAGGCCTCGCGCGTCGGATGCGCATTGTGGCTCAGCACGGCGGTGGAAATGCCCTGTGACCGGGCATAGTCCAGTCCGGGAGCATCGGCGATATTCGACACCACATGCACGATCTCGGCGGGATAGGCGGGATCGCGGGCAGCTTCGACAAGGGCGCGCATGTTGGAGCCGCGCCCGGAGATCAGCACGCCAACGCGCCTGCGCCTCATGCGCCCAGTTGGCCCGAATAGGCGACCTGGTCTTCCTTGCCCTTGCGCGTCCGGATGTGGCCCAGCGTGACAACGCCTTCTCCCGCCCGCTTCAGTTGGGCCGTCACGGCCTTGGCGTCCTTCGCCGCCACCACCACGATCATGCCGATGCCGCAGTTGAAGGTGCGCAGCATTTCCTGTTCGGCAACACCACCCGTTTCGGCCAGCCAGCGGAAGACAGGCGGCAGCGGCACGGCGGACAGGTCAATCGCCGCCACCGTGGCCTTGGGCAGCACGCGCGGAATGTTCTCGGTGAAACCTCCACCCGTGATGTGCGCCAGCGCCTTGATGGCCGTTCCCTTGCGCAACACCTTGAGCAGGGACTTCACATAGATGCGTGTGGGCGTGAGCAGGGCCTGCGCCATGGTCTGCCCGCGCGCGAAAGGGGCCTCATCGGTGAGGGCGAGGCCGCTTCTGTCCACGATGCGGCGGACCAGAGAGTAGCCGTTGGAGTGTGGCCCGGACGAGGCGAGGCCAAGGATCACGTCGCCTGCCTTCACCGTTTTGGCGGGCAGGATCTTCTTGCGCTCGACAGCACCCACGGCAAAGCCCGCGAGGTCGTAGTCGCCACCATGATACATGCCTGGCATTTCCGCCGTTTCGCCGCCGATGAGCGCACAGCCCGCCTGCTTGCAGCCGTCGGCAATGCCCGCGATCACCTCGCGCGCCGCCGCCACATCCAGTTTGCCCGTCGCATAGTAGTCGAGGAAGAACAGCGGCTCTGCGCCTTGCACCACAAGGTCATTGACGGACATGGCGACGAGATCGATGCCCACGCCCCGGTGGATGCCGGAATCGATGGCGAGTTTCAGTTTGGTCCCCACGCCATCATTGGCCGCAACCAACACCGGATCGCGGAAGCCGCAGGCCTTGAGATCAAACAGTCCGCCGAAGCCGCCGAGGGCCGCATCCGCCCCTTTGCGCCGCGTGGACTTTGCCAGCGGCTTGATGGCCGTCACGAGATCATTGCCGGCGGTGATGTCCACACCTGCGTCGGCATAGGTCAAACCGTTGGTTTTTGCCTTTGGAAACGCTTGTTTGCTGCCGCTCATGCCGCTAGTTTGCCCCAATTCTTGTGCTTGGTGATTTGCCAAGGAAATGACGGGGCCAAATAGCCCGAAACGACCGGGTGAATAAAGCCCGAATGGACGACATGGGGACAACTCTGAGACAATTCCGGCTGCTTCTGGCTGTTTTGCTGTTCTGTGTGGCTGGCAGCCTTGTGGCGCAGGCCGCAGGCCCGGTGGAAACCAGCATTTTTGCCGTTCAGGGCGTCGATGTGGACGTGACCGACACGGACGCCGCCACGGCCAAGAACAAGGCCCTCGTGGAGGTGCAGGTCAAGGCTTTCCGGCAACTGGCGGAACGTCTGGGATCGCCCGAGGTGGTCGCGGCTGTTGAAGCCATGGAAACCAAGGACATTCTGCCTTATCTCCGCTCGCTCTCCATTGAACAGGAGAGCATCAGCCCCGGCCGCTACCAGGGCAAGCTCACTGTCCGGTTCCTGCCGGAGAAGATCAAGTCGTTCTATTCAAGCCATGGCGTGCGCGTGGCCTCAGGGCAGGGTCCTGCCTTCCTGGTGCTGCCCATGTGGAAGTCTGCCAACGGCCCGCAACTGTGGGAGGACAACCCCTGGCGGCAGGCATGGATCAACCTGCGCGCCGAACAGTCACAGGTGCCGGTCATCGTGCCGTTGGGCGACCTGGATGACAGCGAAATCATTTCCGCGCAGGACGTGTTGTCCGGCGACGAAGTGAAGCTCGAAGCCATCCGCCGCCGCTATGACGTGAAATCCGTTCTGGTGGCCTTCGCCGAACCGACGGAGGATGGCGGCATCCGTGCGACGATGAACGGCAACACACCGCTCGGCAAGATCACCTTTGACAAGACCTATCGGGCGGAAAGTGGCGACACGCGCGAATCCGCTGAACTGGCCACCAAACGCTTTCATCAGGTGATGATCGACAAATTCCGCTCGGATTCCGCCAAGCAGGCATCCGCCGAAGGTGGCGACAGCGGCAGTCGCAGGCAAACCCTTTCCGTGGCAGTGCCCTTTGCCGGTCCTTCTGAATGGAACCGCATGCGTTCACGCATTCTTTCCACTCCCGGCGTGGTCGGTCTGGATGTGTCGTCGCTGGGCGGCGACGGTGCCGTCGTCAAGCTGACCGTCATGGGTGACATGGACAAGATCGAGGGCCGTTTCCGCACCAGCGGGCTGCAACTGTTCAGGGCGGGTAGCTCATGGGTCATCCAGCCGCTCTGAGGTGCCAGCCATGCCAGTGAGTCTGCCCAACCTTATCACGATCGCCCGCATCCTCATCGTTCCGCTGGCCGTCTGGTTCATCATCGGTCACCAGTATGGGCTGGCACTGCTGGCCTTTCTGGCGGCCGGCATCAGCGATGCCGTGGATGGCTTCATTGCCCGCCGCTATAACCTGCAATCCGAACTGGGTTCCTATCTCGACCCCATCGCCGACAAGGCGCTGCTGGTGTCGATTTACGTGTCGCTTGCCATCCTGCAGGTGCTGCCCAACTGGCTTGCCATCATCGTTGTCACCCGTGACGTGCTGATCGTGGGTGCCGTGCTGCTGGCCCAGGTCCTTGGCCGCCCGCTGGAAATGAAGCCGCTGCAGATCAGCAAGATCAACACCGTGGCGCAGATCTTTTTTGCCGGTGCGCTGCTGCTGGCCCTTTCGTCCGGCCTGAAACTGGACGCCATGTTGATTGGCGGCGCCATCATGGTCGCGGCCCTGACACTCGCTTCCGGCGCCATCTACATGCGCGACTGGGTGCGGCACATGAGCGGGCCACCCGGAAAGGAAAACGCCTGATGACCCTGCAGAAACAACTGGGCTTCTGGCTCGCGGCACTTCTGGCCTTCATCCTCTTTCTCTGGGCCCTGCAGGACATCCTGCTGCCTTTCATCGCCGGGTTTGTGCTGGCCTATTTCCTCGATCCCGTGGCGGACTGGCTGGAACGGCTTGGCCTGAACCGCGTGTTGGCAACACTGCTGATCATTACTGCCGCCGTGCTCACCGTGGTCTTCATCGTTCTGCTGGTCGTGCCGATCCTTGGTGACCAGGCGCTGAAACTGGCGCAGGACCTGCCGACACTGCTCAAGGCGCTGATTGCCAAATTCGATGCCTGGGCACCGCAGGTGCTGAAGGACATGATCGCCAAGAGCGGCACCGACATCCAGGGTTCCGTCGGCGATATTGCCGGACGTGCGGCAGGCTGGATTGCGGCGCTGATCTCGTCCATCTGGTCCGGCGGCATGGCGCTGGTCAACGTGCTGTCGCTGCTGGTGGTGACGCCCATCGTCGCCTTCTATCTCCTGGCGGACTGGGATCATATCGTCGCCAGGGTGGACGGCTGGCTGCCGCGTGACCACGTGGAAGATGTGCGCACCATCGCCCGGGACATCAACACCGCCATGGCCGGCTTCATCCGCGGGCAGGGCACTGTGTGCCTTCTGCTTGGGGTGTTCTATGCACTGGGCCTCTCACTGGCAGGACTCAAGTTCGGTCTTGCCATCGGCCTTGGGGCCGGGCTGCTGAGTTTCATCCCCTACATCGGCGCACTCATCGGCGGAGTCATGGCGATCGGAGTCGGGCTCGTGCAGTTCTGGCCGGACTGGAGCGGAATTGCCTTGATCATCGGCATCTTCGCCGCCGGGCAGTTCATTGAAGGCAACTTCCTCTCGCCCAAGCTGGTTGGTGGTTCCATTGGCCTGCATCCGGTCTGGCTCATGTTTGCGCTGTTTGCCTTTGGCTATGTCTTCGGATTCGTCGGCCTGCTGCTGGCCGTGCCCATGGCGGCAGCGGCGGGCGTGCTGGTCCGCTATGCCTTGACCCGCTATCTCGGTTCGCGGCTCTATACGGGCGCGCATGTGGAGGTGGCGGAACCGAGGCCGCTCAAGCCGCCGGCCCGGCGCAAGGCCTGATTGCGCCCATGGCCGGCCAGCAATTGACATTGGACCTCTCCCACCGCCCGGCCCTGGCGCGCGAAGACTTTCTTGTCTCGCCCTCCAATGCCGCGGCCGTGGCCCTGGTCGACCAATGGCCCAACTGGCCGACACATGGCGCGGTGATCGTCGGCGCACCGGGCAGCGGCAAGAGCCATCTCGCCTCGGTGTGGCAGCAACGCACAGGTGCGGCCCTGCGCAAGGCGGACACCCTTTCCGTTGACAGCGTGGCCGATGATTTTGCCTCTGGCTCGCTTGTGGTTGAAGATGCCGATGCGGCGGGGCTTGATGAACGGGCGCTCTTTCATGCCCTCAACCTCGCTCGCCAGCAGGGCGGCTTTGTCCTGCTCACCGCCGCAAAGCCGGTCAGTCAATGGCCCCTGCGCCTGCCAGACCTCGTGTCCCGCCTCAAGGCCTTGCCCGAGGCCACCATTCTTCCGCCTGACGATGCACTGCTGCGCGGCGTTCTCGTCAAGCATTTCGCCGACCGGCAGATCGCGGTCGCAGAACCGGTCATCAGCTTCATCCTTATGCGCATGCCACGCTCAATGGAGGACCTGCGGACAATCGTGGGGCAGATCGACGCCCGCGCCCTTGCCGAAAAGGCCGAGGTGACACGGCCCTTTGTGGCCCGCGTGCTGGCCGAATATGCCGCACCAGATCTCTTTCACCATGATGAAGACGAGCCTTCACCGAACTGACATATATCTGCAATAATCGGCGGCCTCCGGAGAGCGTGCCATGAATGCCCCCAACCCAGACATCCAGCCGAGCGAAGCGATCACGCTCGACAATCCAAAGCGGTTTTTCAACCGGGAACTGTCATGGCTGGGCTTCAATTCCCGGGTTCTGGAGGAGGCCCGCAATCCCAATCACCCGCTGCTGGAACGCCTGCGCTTCCTCTCCATTTCCGGAAACAACCTTGATGAATTCTTCATGGTGCGCGTGGCGGGTCTCGTCGGCCAGGTGCGCGAGCAGGTTCCGGAAATCAGCCAGGACGGCCTGACCCCGCAGGAGCAATTGGTGCTCATCCGCGAGCAGGCGCAAGCCCTGATGTTCGAGCAAGACCGGCGCTGGCGCCAGTTGCATCAGGAATTGCGCGAGAACGGCATCGCCATCATTGCCGAGAACGAGATCACCGCCGACGACATGGTGTTTCTCGGTCAGCGCTTTCTCGAACAGATTTTGCCGGTGGTCACCCCCATTGCCATTGACCCGGCCCACCCGTTCCCGTTCATCCTCAACCGTGGCTTCGTCATTGCTCTGGAACTGCGCCGCAAGAGCGACGGCAACACCATGCGGGCGCTGCTGCCCATCCCGCCGCAGCTGGAGCGCTTCATCCGCCTGCCGGGCGAAGCGGTGCGTTTCATTTCCATCGAGAACATGCTCGGCCTCTTCCTGCCCCGGCTCTTTCCCGGTTACGAGGTGCAGGGCAGGGGCCTGTTCCGCATCATCCGCGACAGCGACATCGAAATCGAGGAAGAAGCCGAAGACCTCGTGCGCGTGTTCGAAACGGCCCTCAAACGCCGCCGCCGCGGTTCCGTGATCCGCATGGAGGTGGACGGCACCTCGCCGCGCGAACTGACGGCATTCATCGCCGCCGAACTGGAAGTGGGCCACGATGCCGTTGTCATCAGCGATGGCCTCGTCGGCTATTCCGACACGTCACAGCTCATCCTCGACGAACGCCCGGATCTCAAGTTCAAGCCCTACGTGGCGCGCTTTCCCGAACGGGTGCGCGACCATGGCGGCGACATCTTTGCCGCCATCCGCCAGAAGGATTTCGTCGTCCACCATCCCTATGAATCCTTCGATGTGGTGGTGCAGTTCATCCGCCAGGCAGCGGCGGACCCCGATGTGGTGGCGATCAAGCAGACGCTCTACCGGACCTCGCGCAATTCGCCCGTTGTTGCTGCCCTCGCCAAGGCAGCCGAAGCCGGCAAGACGGTGATGGCGCTGGTGGAACTGAAGGCCCGCTTCGACGAAGAGGCGAATATCCAGTGGGCCCGAGACCTTGAGCGGGCGGGCGTGCAGGTCGTGTTCGGTTTCATTGAACTCAAGACCCACGCCAAGGTCTCCATGGTGGTGCGTCGCGAGCAAGGCGGCATGCGCACCTATGTGCACTTTGGCACTGGCAACTATCATCCGATCACTGCCAAGATTTACACGGATCTCTCTTTCTTTACCTGCGATCCGGCCTTGGCGCGTGACGCGGCCCGGCTGTTCAACTTCATCTCGGGCTATGCCCAGCCGGAAGACCTCGAGCGCATTTCCCTGTCGCCAATTAATCTCAAGGCGAAGCTGCTGCAGCACATTGATGAGGAAATTGCCCATGCGCAGGCAGGCCGCCCCGCGCAGATCTGGGCCAAGATGAACTCGCTTGTCGATCCCGGAATCATTGACGCGCTCTACCGCGCCAGTCAGGCCGGCGTGCAGATTGATCTCGTGATCCGGGGCATTTCCTGCCTGCGACCGGGACTTCCCGGCCTGTCCGAAAACATCCGCGTGAAGAGCATCATCGGACGGTTCCTCGAACACTCCCGCATTGTCTGTTTCGGGGCAGGGCAGGCGCTGCCGCACGAGAAGGCCAAGGTCTATATCGGCTCCGCCGACTGGATGCCGCGCAACCTGCACCGCCGTGTCGAAACCCTGATCCCCATCGAGAATCCCACGGTGCATGACCAGATCCTCGACCAGATCATGGTGGCCAACATGCATGACAACGAACAGAGCTGGGACCTGCTGGCCGATGGTTCGTCCCGCCGCCTTGTGCCGCCGTCCCCGGAGGAGGCCTTCAACGCCCACAACTATTTCATGAACAATCCGTCCCTGTCTGGACGCGGGCGCTCCATCACCGCTAGTGTGCCCGAACCCATTGCACGCAAGAAGAAATCGGCAAGAAGCAAGTGACCTGGCACACCGGATTCCGCACCGAACCTCCCAGCTACCGTCCTGTGGCGGTGGTCGACATCGGCTCGAACTCGGTGCGCCTCGTGGTCTATGACGGCCTGCGCCGCTCGCCCGCCCCCGTTTTCAACGAGAAGATTCTCTGTGGCCTCGGCAAGGGTGTTGCCATCACCGGCAAGCTGAATGAAGCGGCCATCGTGCGCGCGCTCGCGGCCCTGCGACGCTTCCGCGCCTTGGCCAAGCAGATTGGCTGCAAGGAAGTTTTTGCCGTTGCCACGGCCGCGGCCCGCGAGGCCAGCAATGGCGAGGAATTTGTCGACAAGGCGGAGAAGGCTCTGGGAGCAGGCATTTCGGTGCTCACAGGCAAAGAGGAGGCGCGTTTCGCCGCCCTCGGCGTGATTGCCGGCATTCCCGATGCGGATGGCATCGCCGGAGACCTCGGTGGCGGCTCGCTCGAACTGATCGACATCAAGGATGGCAAGCTGAATGATGGCGTGACCCTGCCGCTGGGGCCGCTGCGCCTGATGGACATGTCCGGCAACGACATGGCGCGCGCCCGCACCATCGTTGATGAATATCTCGGCAAGACACCCATTCTGGAAAAACTCCGGGACCGCAGCTTCTATGCCGTCGGCGGTGCCTGGCGAAACCTCGCCCGCGTGCACATGGCGCACGCGCACTATCCCCTGCATGTGCTGCATCAATACACCATGACGCGGGCGCAGGCGGCAGGCATTTCCGAACTCGTGGCCGGCCTTTCGCCAGTGGCACTGAAGGACGTGAAGGACGTGTCCAAGTCGCGCTCGGAAACACTTCCCTATGGCGCGATGGTGCTGGAACGGCTGTTGCACCATTCGCGTGCGCGCGATGTCGTTTGTTCGGTCTATGGCGTGCGCGAAGGTTTCCTCTATGCGCGTCTTCCGCGCAAGAAGATGAATTCGGATGCGCTGCTCTCGTCCTGCTGGGACTTCGCGCGCCGCTATGCCCGTTCACCCGAGCATGAGCTTGAACTGTGTGATTGGA
Source organism: uncultured Alphaproteobacteria bacterium (assembly GCA_937870685.1). Lineage (GTDB taxonomy): Bacteria > Pseudomonadota > Alphaproteobacteria > Rhizobiales > Aestuariivirgaceae > Aestuariivirga. Next base: position 14,408 of record CALMZX010000092.1, on the reverse strand, counting down.
CCGACCAGATTTTCGGTGCCAGGGGCTTCACCGAGAATGAAGAGGAACAGCGATTGCGCTACGCCGCCTGCCTGCTGGCGGATATTGGCTGGCGCGCCCACCCGGATTACCGCGCTGACCGGTCACTGGGCATGATATCGCAGGCGGCCTTTGTCGGTGTTGATCATCCGGGCCGTGTCTTCCTCGCCCTCACCGTGTTCTACCGCTACGAGGGTGAGGTCATGAAAGACGATCTCACGCGCCTGCTGGACGAGCGCCAGATGGAACGGGCGCATTTGCTGAGTTCGATCTTCCGCCTCGCCTACATCCTCTCGGCCGCCATGCCCGGCATGCTGCCGCGCATTGGCCTCAAACTGTCCGGCAGCAAGGAACTGGTGCTCTCCCTGCCGAAGAAGCTGGGCGACCTCATGGGTGAGCGCGTGGAAAAACGCCTCGCCAGTCTGGCCTTCGAAATGGGCCGGACCCCCAAGGTTCAGATCGGCTAGCGCCTACCGCTTGACGATCTGCACGCGGCCCTTGTCCATGGTGATGGCCGCCCGGCCATGCTTCAGGTCCAGTGCCACATCACCGAAGATGTCACGCCGCCAGCCTTGCAGCGCTGGCACATTGGCGTTGTCATCAATGGCAATGGCATCAATGTCGGCGCTGGAAGCGATCAGCTTCGGCGCGATGCCATCCCGCTCGCTGACAATTTTCAGGGCGAGCTTGAGGATTTCCGCAGCCGCTTCCTGCGAGGATGACATTTCATCGCCGCGCCCTTTTGGGCTGGGAATGGTTGCCGGGTCCCGCGCCAGCCCCTGTGCTACCGCTTCCAGGATGCCTTTGCCGATCACAGAGTCGGCTGACCCTCTCGGCAGGAGACGCAACTGCAGCAGCGCGTCGCGCGTCTGTGGCACCTGGATAGCGATTTCGCCCACGGCATCATCCTTGAGGATACGCCCGCGCGGAACATCCTTCTCCTGGGCCTGCCGCTCGCGCCATGCTGCCACGGCCATCAGCGCGGCCTGCTGCTTCTTGTTCTGGATGCGCGCCTTGATGCGCCGCCAGCTTTGCTCCGGGTCGACCCGGTAGGACGCGGGATTGGCGAGGTCTTCCAGTTCGCCTTCCAGCCAGTCGCTGCGGCTTTCGCGTTCGATCTGTGCCATGAGCTTTTCATAGACGGTGCGCAGGTGCGTGACGTCCGACAGCGCATAGGCCAACTGCTTGTGGGTGAGCGGTCGGCGTGACCAGTCGGTGAACTGCGAGGACTTGTCGATCTGTGCGCCCGCAAGCTTGCGCACGATTGCTTCATACCCCACCTGGTCGCCAAAACCGCAGACCATGGCCGCAATCTGGGTGTCAAAGATCGGGGTTGGAACCGCATCGTTCATGTTGATGAGGATCTCCACATCCTGCCGTGCCGCATGGAACACCTTCAGCACGCGCGTGTCCGCCATCAAGGCAAAGAACGGGGCGAGGTTGAGACCTTTGGCCAGCGGATCAATCAGCGACGCATCGGCACTGCCCGCGATCTGGATCAGGCAGAGCTTGGGATAATATGTCGTCTCACGCAGGAACTCGGTGTCGACAGTAATGTAGCGTTCCCCTGTCAGGCCGTCGCAGAACCGGGCCAGCGCGTCTGTCGTGGTGATGAGGGGAATGTCCTTCTGCGGCGCGCGATCAGGCATGACCGAACACCCGCGCAAAAATCGTGTCCACATGCTTGGTGTGGTAGCCGAGATCGAACAGGCTTTCGATCTCCTTGGCCGAAAGAAGTGCCGCGATCTCCTTGTCTGCTTTCAGCAGGTCGAGGAACTGGCCCTCACCACGCCACACCGGCATCGCGTTGCGCTGCACGGCGGCATAGGAGTCCTCGCGGCTCATGCCCTTCTGTGTGAGCGCCAGCAAAACACGCTGTGAATGCACAAGTCCGCCCAGCCGGTCGAGGTTGCGCTGCATGTTCTCAGGATAGACAACCAGCTTCTCGATCACGCCCGCCAGCCGTTTCAGCGCAAAGTCGAGGTGCACTGTGCTGTCGGGGCCGATGCCGCGTTCAACCGAGGAATGGGAGATGTCGCGCTCGTGCCAAAGCGCCACGTTTTCAAGTGCCGGAGTCACGGCAGAGCGCACCAGACGGGCAAGCCCGGTGAGGTTCTCGGTCAGCACCGGGTTGCGCTTGTGCGGCATGGCCGACGAGCCTTTCTGCCCGGGCGAGAAGAATTCCTCCGCCTCAAGAACTTCCGTGCGCTGCAGGTGGCGGATTTCCGTCGCCAGCCGCTCAATCGAACTGGCGATCACGCCCAGCACCGAAAAGAACATGGCGTGCCGGTCGCGCGGGATGACCTGTGTCGAGACCGGCTCGACGGTGAGGCCGAGTTTCTTCGCCACATGAACTTCCACCGACGGATCAATGTTCGCGAAGGTGCCGACGGCACCGGAGATGGCGCAGGTGGCGATGTCCTTGCGGGCAAACACCAGCCGCTCGCGGGCCCGCTGGAACTCCGCATGGGCGAAGGCGAGCTTCAGGCCGAAGGTCACCGGCTCGGCGTGGATGCCGTGGCTGCGCCCGATGCAGGGCGTCATCTTGTGCTCGAAGGCCCGGCGTTCAAGTGCAGCCAGCACATCGTCGATGTCCTTCAGCAACAGGTCGGCGGCGCGCGTGAGCTGGATATTGAAGCAGGTGTCCAGGACGTCAGATGACGTCATGCCCTGGTGCACGAACCGCGCTTCCGGACCGACGATCTCCGCGAGGTGGGTGAGGAAGGCGATGACGTCGTGCTTGGTGACGGATTCAATCTCGTCGATCCGGGCGGCGTCAAATGTTGCGTCCTTGCCCTTGGCCCAGATGGCGGCTGCTGCCTCCTTTGGCACGGTCCCCATCTCGGCCATGCGGTCGGCGGCGTGGGCCTCGATTTCAAACCAGATCTTGTAGCGGGTTTCAGGGGCCCAGATCTGGGCCATGTCCTTGCGGGAATAACGGGGGATCATCGGAGTCCTTGTGCTTTCGCCCGCACTTAACAAAGTTGGGGGGGCGAAACCAGCCGGAACTCAATGGCAGGCGGGGCAGGGGAAAACCCTGGGGGTGGCCCTAGATTTTCATTTCCACGAGGCGGGAATTGGCGGCGAAATAGGCATCGCCCGTGTATTTGAAGACGCCGCATTCCATCGGGCGGTTGCCGAAGCTCTCGCAGAACTGCTCGCCGGAAGCCGTCCAGCGTCCGCTGCCGGCGCCCTTGCCATCGTCCTGGAATTCAAAGGAACCGTCACCGCTGTAGGAGATCATGCCGTTGCCGTCCGGCCGCGTGTACTGGAACGTCTTGCCTGCGATGGCCGAGCGGATTTCGGCGGCGGAGAAATTGCGGATGGCAGCGCCTTCCTGCTGGGGAATGGCAGAAGAGCCGCCATTGACCACGCGCACGCCCTTGGGGCCTGTGGCGCAGGCAGACACTGCCACGGCCACCGACAGACAGATCAGTGCAGAGAATACCCGCATCCCCAAGACTTCCATTTCTTCACCCCGTCGGCCATGTGCCAGAATGAAACCGCCCCCGCAAGTGTCATGCTGTCAGACCTGCTTCAAATTTCCGCGCTGAGCACGATGACCTTGGCACCCTTGGGAACCCGTTCAAACAGGTCAGCCACGTCCTCGTTCAGCATCCGGATACAGCCTGAAGACATTGCCTTGCCAATCGAGTTCGGTTCATTGGTGCCATGAATGCGGTAGAGCGTGTCTTCGCCATTGGCGAAGAGATAGAGCGCGCGCGCACCCAGCGGGTTTTCAGGCCCGCCAGGCATGCCATTGCTCCAGGCAGCGGCCTTGGCATCGCGGAATGTCATTTCTTCTGGCGGAATCCAGCGCGGCCAGCGCCGCTTCATCTGGATGGTGGCCTCGCCGGACCAGGCAAAACCCTGCCGCCCGACGCCCACGCCATAGCGCAGCGCCGAACCGTTTTCGAGGATGAGATAGAGGAAGCGCTGGGCCGGATCGACGATCAGGGTGCCCGGCTCCTCGAATCCCTCATAACCAACGATCTGCCGATGGTATTTTTCTGGAATTGAGTCGAGATCGACCGCCGTGATCGGGAAATCAACGGGCGATTCGGGCGGCGGGAACAATGAAGGATCGCGCCCCATCAGTTCGCCTTCATTGCCGCCATACAGCGGATGGGGCTGGGCGAGCGCAAATGCGCCCGGCGCCGCCATTACGCTGAGCGTGAGAAGGCCAGAGAGGAGGGAGCGCCGGGAGAGAGTGTTCATGTGTTGCCGCTGATCCAGTTGCAGGGGATCGATTTTCCCTGATCTAGGTGCGGGCCACGGCAGAGCCATGGTCACAATACGGCAAAGCTGTGAATTCTATTGCGCCTACGCGAGCGTGAAGGTCGCCTGACCCACCTTGTAGGTGTTGCCCGAGCCCGAGAACGGCTGGCAGGTCATGGGAACGCCCTTGGGCAGGAAGGGGGCGGGCGAGAAGCTCTCGCACAGCTGGCCATCCTTCACCGACCATTTGCCGGTTGTGGTGCCCTTGCCCGTCACTTCCACCAGGGAACTGCCGTCATCGGCGTAGAGCGTCACACCGCTGTTCTTCGGGCTTGCCCACTTCCAGCTCTTGCCGGACAGGGCTTGCTTGATCTGTGCCGCACTCATGCCGCCGTTGGCACCCATGCGGCCTGCCGGGGCGAGTGGATCAGGCTCAAGGTCCGCCTGCGGCTCCGGGGGAGGAGTCGATGGCGTGTCCTTGAAGATGTTCATGTTTGTACACCCCGTGAGGCCCACGAGGCAGACAACGGCCAGTGCAACAATCGGTTTCTTCATTTCAAATCCCCCAAAACACCAGCCGCGTACCCATAACCTGTGTCAGGATTAGGGAGAAACAAGGCCAGCGCCCAGAACGTTAGCAGAACCTTCGGCAAGCGAACAACCCGTGATTGCGCAATCTGCCTGACCGCGTAGTTCTGCATGATCAAGCGTCTCATGCTGATCTCCAGCTGCCATGGCTGTTCCGTCCGAACGCATCTGGAAAGGCGTTTGGTCGGTGGAACCGAACCATGGCGAAACTTCATCAGCAGCCGCTGGTCCGGCAAGAATCACACACATCAACACAAGGTAACGCATCACAGCTCTCCGCCACGCCGCTCACAGAAAGACGCATTGTCGCCCCGTTATGGTTAGCGGAGTGTTAATGCGCCTGTTGACCATCCGGCGATTCGCGTTGCAAAGCAGGCGACCGCGCACTTTTCTGACGACGAGCGAATGAACAGCATCACCACGGCCCACGTTTACCCTGTCCTTCTCCTGATCGCCTCCAATATCTTCATGACCTTCGCCTGGTATGGTCATCTTGCCTTCAAGCAGAAGGCCCTGTGGCTTGTGGTGCTGGCCAGCTGGGGCATTGCCTTCTTCGAATACTGGCTCGCCGTGCCCGCCAACCGCATTGGCCACAACGTCTATAGCGCCGCCGAACTCAAGACGATCCAGGAAGTCATCACCTTCGCCGTATTCATCGGCTTTTCCGTCTTCTGGCTGAAGGAGGCGATCACCGTTCAGCACATCATCGGATTTGCCGTCATAATCATGGGCGCGGCCATCGTGTTCCGCGCATGAATTACCGCCACGCCTTCCATGCCGGCAACCATGCGGATGTGCTCAAGCACATCGTGCTGATGCGTGTGCTGGACTATCTGCTGCGCAAGGACAAGCCGCTCGCCGTGCTGGATGCCCATGCAGGCATCGGTCGCTATGACCTGAAGGGCGCTGAAGCCTACAAGACCGGCGAGTGGAAGGACGGCATTGGCAGGCTGCTTGCGGAACCATTGCCGGAGAAGGTGCGCGCGCTGCTCGCCACGTATCTCAACATCATCCATGATCTCAATCCGGATGGCGCCATGCGCTTCTATCCGGGGTCGCCGGAGATCATCGAGCGCCTCTTGCGCCGGGAAGACCGCATCATCCTCAACGAACTGCATCCGCAGGACGCAGATACCCTGACGGCCCGCTACAGCGCCGACAAACGCGTGCGCGTGACGCGGCTCGATGCCGCTGTTGCAGTGAAGGCGGCATTGCCCTTCGCGGAGCGCCGTGGTCTCGTCCTGCTCGATCCTGCTTTTGAGGTGGCGGGCGAAATGGAAAAGTCCGCGAGGATGCTCGACCACATCATCCGCCGCATGCAGAACACGACCGTCTTGGCCTGGTACCCGCTGAAGGCCTCCGGCGATGAAGCGCCGCTGCTCACGCAGGCTGCGGCCTTGCCGTGCAGCGGCACACTTGTCGCCGAACTGCGCGTGCGCGAAGGATTTGCCGAAGGTGGCCTTGCCGGGTCGGGCTTGCTTGTGATCAATCCGCCGCACACGCTGAAAGCGGAACTGGAAGAACTGTTGCCAACACTGGCAGTACGTCTGGGGATTGGCGAATGGGGCAGGGGCAGCGTGCGCGAGCTCACGCCGCCCCACTGAACCTCAGTTTGTTGCGGCCACGATCGCTTTTGCCAGGGCCTTGTATTCTTCACACCCGGTCCCGCAGCGCGCCGCGATTTCGCCGAGTTCGGCCTGTGCCAAATCAATGCGCCCGGCGGCAGCATAGCCTTCGCCCAGATACTCGCGGGCCCGCACAAAATCAGGATTGAGCGCGAGCGCCTTGCGGTAGAAGCCAATCGCGACGTCAAGGCGGCCGGCCTTGCGGTGGCTGTAGCCCTGCATGTTCAGGACATCCGGCTGGTTCTGGTCCGCCACCAGTTCCAGCACATCCAGCGCCCAGTCATACTCACCTTCAAGGGCCAGTGCATTGCCTTGCTGGAACAGCTCGCCATCCGGCAGCAACCCTGCCGTGGGCTTGGCGCATTTGCGCTTCTTCACGCCATTGACGGTCATCAGCCGCGAGACCTGGCCCTTCTTGCACTTGAGTTTCTTGGGCGAAGTGCTTGTTTGTGGCGGTGTTGCCCCCCCGCCACCGCCACCGCTTGGAGCGGCCCATGCAGCCGCAGGCGCGAATCCCAGCGTTGCCGCCACGAGTACGGAACAGGTAACCAGAGACATTCGGCGCATGATATCGTCCTCCATGTGTGACTGACGATGATACGTAAAGTCCCGGCCTTTTGGCCACTGCTCCCGGCTGGTGACGCGGTCACGATTTCGTGCGCTGCGATTTCAATCCTTTGCCTGCCGTTCCCCGCTTGACACCCGCCAGTGAACAGGCCCCGTCCATGAACCACCGATGAACTTCCCGTTCAGTCGAGGCCCAGCGGCAGGCTGTCATAGTCCTGCCAACGATCAAGCACGATCGCAACAAAATGGAGGTTTCAATGTCTTCTCGTATCAAGTCAATCAGCATCCTCGCTGCCATGGCCGGCGCAACCCTTGCCGTTCTCGCAAGCACGGGCGCGGCCAATGCCAGTGCCACGTCGCAACTCTCGCAGTGCAAGTCGGGCTCGCGCGGCGCTGCCGTGGCCTGCTGTCAGGAAGTCGTCCGCAATCACGGTGTGCCCGCCTGGCTTGAGACCCGCAGCAACTGCAACAAGTCCGTGGAATGCGGCAAGTACAGCGGCAAGTACAAGTGCTACGTTACCACCCAGACCTGGAAGCTTCCCAAGTTCGAAAACAACAACCCAGGCAGCGGAAAGAAGGGTGGCGGAAGCAACAACGGCAACACCAAGCCCTGATCCGCGTCTGAACGCAGGCCGTCAGCTCCCGGCGGGGTCAGCATCCATGCTGGCCCTGCCTTGCGCTTGCCTGTTTCAGTCCGGCGCGTAGAGCCAGCGCAACTGCGCCAGGAACTTGTGTTCGGGAAGCAATCGCAGCGCCAGATCGCGGGCCAGTGCGGCGGGGCCTGACAGGCTGTAGATTTTCCCCTGCCGCACGCTCGCCCGGTGCACGGCGGTGACGCGCGCCATGCGCTCGTTCATGCGCGCGAAGTTGGCGGGCATCGCACCTGCCTCGTGCAACACGTCGGCCAGCAGGGCCGCATCTTCCAGCGCCATGGCCGAGCCTTGTGCAAAGTACGGCACGGTCCCGTGTGCCGCGTCACCGAGCAGCACAACGCGGCCTTTGACCCACGTGGCGAGGGCAGGTACGTGCCGCGCTTCCCATGGTAGCCAGCTTGTGGCGGAGGCCAATACCCGCTGCAAATCCGGACAGCATTCGCCGATGATCTCTTCCGCTGATTGGCCGCGGTGTGCCACAAGCACGATGTTGAGTTTCCGGTTCTTGCCGACAGGGTAGTGCACGGCATGAAAGCCGGGGCCCATCCACAGGTTCACGCAATCCGGGTCTGCAATATCCGTTGCAACGTCTGTCAGGGCGCGATGGATGATCTGCCCTGCAAAGACGGATTGGCTTCCCGGCCACATTTTCTGCCGCAAGCCGGAGCGCATGCCGTCAGCGGCGATCAGCAAATCTCCTTCAGCGACCTCTCCGGACTGCAATGTGATGCGGACCCGGCCGCCGTCATCCGCGATGGTTTCCACTGCTGCGCCGCCGCTGATCGAGACTCCCGAATGCGCCCGCGTTGCCGCAAGCAAGGCGCCATGCAGGTCGGCCCGGTGGGCCACGCGGTAGGGTGCCCCGAACATGCCTTCGAAGATGCCCGCAAGCTGGACACGCCGGACGGTTTTGCCGCTGACGGCATGGCGCATGACGATGGCGGGTGGAGAGGATGCAATCGCCGCCACAGTCTCCCAGGCGCCGATCCGCTGCAAGGCTCGCACCGCGTTGGGGCCAAGCTGCAATCCCGCCCCCACTTCCTCAAAAGTGGAGGCGCGTTCAAACACGCGGGCCTCGCGGCCTGCGGCGGCGGCGGCAAGGGCGGCGGCAAGACCGGCGATTCCCCCGCCGGCGATGAGGATCGGTTGCTGGTTCACGGTTGCCATTCTGCCATGTCTGGCAGGCGATTTCATGCGGCGGATTGATGCTTGCGGGGGCCCGCGTGACGCCTTATGCCGCAGCCGAACGCAAGAGGATCACCATGGGCTTTATTTCCGACTCCCTGAACCGAATCCAGCCGTCCGCCACCATCGCCATTTCCAACAAGGCCCAGGCCATGCAGGCCGAGGGCAAGGATGTGATCGGCCTCGCCGCCGGCGAGCCTGATTTCGATACGCCGGACAATATCAAGGACGCGGCCATCGCCGCCATCAAGGCGGGCAAGACCAAGTACACCGCCGTGGATGGCATCGCCGAACTCAAGAAGGCCGTCGTGGCCAAGTTCAAGCGCGAGAACGGGCTTGACTACAAGACCACCCAGGTGTCCGTCGGCACGGGTGGAAAGCAGGTTCTTTTCAATGCCTTGATGGCGACTGTAAATCCGGGGGATGAAGTGATCGTCCCGGCCCCATACTGGGTGAGCTACCCGGATATCGTCATGCTGGCGGGCGGCACCCCTGTCATCGTGCAAGGTCCTGCCGACAAGGGCTTCAAACTTCAGGCCGCCGACCTCGCCAAGGCAATCACACCCAGGACCAAGTGGCTCATCCTCAACTCTCCCTCCAACCCCTCGGGCGCGGCCTATACCCGCGACGAATTGAAGGCGCTGGCCGATGTGCTGCTCAAGCACCCGCAAGTCTGGGTGCTCACCGATGACATGTATGAACACCTCGTCTACGACGAGTTCAGTTTCACCACCATCGCCCAGGTGGAGCCCAGGTTGTATGAACGCACCCTTACAATGAACGGTGTCTCGAAGTCCTATTGCATGACAGGCTGGCGCATCGGCTACGGGGCAGGGCCGGAGGCCCTGATCAAGGCCATGGCCAAGCTGCAGTCGCAGTCCACTTCCAACCCCTCGTCCATCGCCCAGTGGGCCGCCGTGGAGGCACTGAACGGCCCGCAGGACTTCATCGCCCGCAACAACAAGGTGTTCAAGGAGCGCCGCGACCTCGTGGTCTCCATGCTGAACCAGGCCAAGGGCCTGACCTGCGCCACGCCGGAAGGGGCCTTCTATGTTTACCCGTCCTGCGCCGGCGTGATCGGCAAGACTGCTCCCTCCGGCACAGTGATCAGCAACGACGAAGTCTTCGTCACCGAACTTCTGGCAGCGGAAGGCGTTGCCGCCGTCCATGGCGCGGCTTTCGGCACGTCGCCCTTCTTCCGCATCTCCTATGCAACTGCCACCAAGACACTGGAAACCGCGTGCGAACGCATCCAGCGTTTCTGTGCATCGCTGCGCTGAGGGTCCGCCATGTACGACATTTCCGTCCCTGTCATCATCCATGGCCTGAAGTCCTTGTCTGCCCTGCTGAAGAAGGCAGAAGCCCATTGTGAAGCGCGCAAGATCAAGCCGGAAGCGCTTGTGAACTTCCGCCTGTTTCCGGACATGTTCCCCTTGTCAGCACAGGTGCAATTGGCGTCCGACTTCGCCAAGGGCGTTGGCGCGCGCCTCTCCGGCACGGCTAACCCCGCCTATGCCGACGAGGAAAAGACCTTCCCCGAGTTGCAGGCCCGAATCGCCAAGACGATTGCCTTCCTGGAATCGCTGGATCGCAAGCTGTTCGACGGCGCTTCCAGCCGCATGGTCAAGGTCCGGCTCTCCCGCGACGTGGAGAAGGACATGACCGGCGAGGCCTATTTTAACCGTTTCGCCCTTCCGAACTTCTATTTCCACATGACAACGGCCTACAACATCCTGCGCCACAACGGCGTTGAACTGGGCAAGGGCGATTTCATGGGGCGTGCTGTTTGAGCGCCCGCAATCTGCCTCATTGCTGACGGATTTGACGCCGATCTGCTTTCGGGAAAGTTTGAAGGAGAAAGACATGAAACTGAAACTTGCAGCCCTTGCCCTCGCGGCAGCCACGGTTGTTTCCATGCCCGCAACCGCAGGCAATGGCCACGGCGTGAAAGTGGGCGTGCTGCGTTGCCACATCGACGGTGGCGTGGGCTTCATCATCGGCTCGTCCAAGAATGTGGACTGCGTGTTCAAGCGCTCCGGTGGTGGACGCGAGCACTATCGCGGTTCGATCGGCAAGCTCGGCATTGACGTCGGCGTGACCGGGGCCACGGAGTTGGGCTGGATCGTGTTCGCTCCGGGCAAGGTTGGCCGTGGTGCCCTCAAGGGCAGCTACACCGGTGCCAGCGCTGAAGCCACTGTGGGCATCGGCCTCGGTGCCAATGTTTTGATTGGCGGATTCAAGAAGGGCATCAACCTGCAGCCCTTGAGCCTCCAGGCACAGCAGGGTCTCAACGTCGCTGCCGGTGTTGCCAGCCTGCACCTGCGCTGATCAGGCAGACATGCATCAGGGGTGTTTCGCCAGTCCGGCGAAGCGCCCCTTTTTCATGGGCGGAGTGGCTCCTTCCGCGCAAAGACAAGGCGTCCACCCAAAACTGGCACTGCAGCAGGCGCGTCAACCCGCCGGAGGCATTCAATGGCGTTTGCGTCGGGAAAATCGGAAATCACTTCACTGACAGCAATCTGTGCGCTCTCCACGTCTTCGGGGGCGGGGTCGCCATCATAGATGAAATCCACATGTATCGTGCTGTCATGCAGTTTGAAGGAGACGGCCCGCAAATTGGCTGTCACTGCGCCGAGGAGTGCGCGCTGCAACGACAATGCAATTGCATGTTCTTCCAGGCCAGCATGTTTCATTGCGGCGGCGTGAACGGCACGGCCACAAAGCGCCGGTTTGATCCTTCGAAGCCGCGGCTGTAGACGCCGACCAGCGCCACATGGGGATCTCCCGGCACGTCATAGGCTGATGGTGCGTATACCGCTTCAATGTCGTAGCCATGCGGACAGTAGCGCGACTTCGGGATGCTCTCGTCCTTCACCGCCGTGACTGTCTTGCCCGACTGCAGGTTCCTGATGTTCACATCCATTCCGGCAGGTGTCGCAATGTCAACGTCCGGACAATCTGCGGGAGCGGGCAGGGCCACATCCTTCACGCTGATTTCCCATGAGCCAAGCGCGTCATAGGCGCCACTGTCGGCGGTCGATGCGTAGTAGCGTCCAAACCGGGCCGTGCGCCTGTCGGCATGCCCGAGTTCCGTGAACGGCATGTGGACGAGCGTGTCGACGCTGCCCCAGGCCTTGACGCCGTCGATGACCGGTTTGGCCTGCGCCAATGCCTTGCTCCGCGCCCCATCAACGCTGTTGGTCTCGGTCTCTTCCATCACCCGCACAGGCGTGCCCTTCACCCAGCTGTCGGCCGCAATGTCGAGCACGAAGATGTCGGAGAAAGCAAAACCCGATCCATCCTGGATGCCGTACTGCTCAAAAGCGAAATATTTGCCGTCCGGGGAAAAGCCGATGGCGTGTGACTGCGCTCCATCGGCGGCGGGTGCAGGACACGCGCCCGCCAGGAACAGTGCGGCGGCGAGGGCGCCTCGCATCAGAAAGCCTTGAAGGTCACGAGCGTGTAGGTATCGCGCACGCCAGGCACGGACTGTATCCTGTCGGCGATGAAGCGGCCAACATCCTGTTCCTCTTCGAGATAGAGCTTCACCAGCAGGTCAAAACCGCCGGCTGTCGAGTAGATTTCCGAGGCGACTTCGGAATCGGCGATGGCCGAGGCAACCTCGTAGGATTTGCCGAGGTCGCATTTGATCTGCACGAAATAGGCGCGCATGGGGTGTCCTTATTGTTGGGGGTCTTCGGCGAATTGCCCGCCGCTCCAGCGGTACCAGGAAAATCGCTGTGTCACGAGATCGCCGCGCGCATCGAATTGAAGGTCACCGAGGAGTGTCGGAATAACCGCGCCGCCCTTCAGCCAGTCGGCCATGGCCCGGCCATTGTTCACGCCCGCAGCCTTGGCGGCGGCGGCAAACACTTCCACTGCCGCAAAGGAGGCAATTGTTGCTCCTTCGCTGCCACCATCCGCGGGAATGACCTGAGAGACCTTGAAGCGGTTGGCCAGCGACAGGGGATCGACGGCGAATGTCACGCGGGTGCCTTCCGCCGCTTCTCCCGCCCGCTCCCAATAGACTTCATTGAGCAGCAGATCGGGGCCATAGAGCCGCGCCGCCACATTGCCCTCGCGCAGCGCCTTGGCCAGGTTTCCGGCATCGGAGGCCGACATGGCGAGGTAGACAACCGTGCTGCCGGAGGCCTTCACCGCGTTCACCACATCGGTGAAGTCCGTGGTGCCCGGTTTCACAACCTGCTCGCTGCCAGCGGAGAGCTTGCCCTTGAGGCGGTCCACGAGACTGCGCATCACCGGCTGGCCATCACTGATGATGGCAACCCGTGCCGCCGCGTCGTCAGCAAGGATGCGCAGTGCGGCGATGTCGGCCTGCGCGTCATCGCGCGAGGCCAGCCGCAACACGTTCCAGCCCTGCTGGTCGGTGACGGCGGGCAGGGTGGCCGCGGGCGTGATGGCAAGAATGCCCGCTTCAAGATAGGTCTTGCTGGCCGCGATCATGGCACCGGAACAGAAATGCCCGATCACCACGCGCACGTCCTGCTGAGCCAGGTTCTGCGCCACGTCGAAGGCCCGGCGCGTGTCACAGGCATCATCTTCCACGACCGCCCGCAAGGGTTCGCCATTGATGCCGCCAGCAGCGTTGACTGCCGTGATGGCCGCCGACACACCGGCCTGCATCTGCTTGCCGAACACCCCGTTCTGTCCACCCATGGGCCCGGCGACGCCCACAAGAATGTCCGCAAGGGCAGGGCTGGCGAGCGCGACTGAGGCAAGCAGGGAAAAGATGAAACGCAAGGCCGCGACTCCGGAATGGCCGTGGCAGGCTATTGCGGCGCAAGCCCCTTCGCAAGCGCCAAAGAAAAACCGCCCGGAACGGGTCCGGGCGGTTTCTTCAGCCGAAGCCGAAAGGGGTACGATTAGTTCTCGATGTAGGTGAAGGAGCCGTCTTCCTGCTTCTTCCAGGTGTAGAGAACGTAGTCAGGACGCGTGATGTCGCCCTTGGCGTCGTAGCTGAGTTCGCCAATGGCGGTCTTCCACGGTCCGCTGGCCTTGACGGCAGCAGCAACAGCCTGGGCGTCGTCGTTCTTGCCGACCTTTGCGGCCGCACCGGCGATCACCTGCAGGGCAGCGTAGGAGTACAGCGTGTAGGCTTCAGGTTCGAAACCAGCGGCGCGGAACTTCTCGACGATGTCCTTGGCTTCTGCGCGCTTGCGCGGATCGGGAGCGAACGTCATCAGCGTGCCTTCGACGGCGGGGCCGGCGATGGAGGCGAGTTCGTTCGAAACGATGCCGTCGCCCGACATGAACGTGGCGTTCAGGCCGGCGTCAGCAGCCTGGCGCTTCAGCAGGCCGAATTCCGTGTGCAGACCGCCCCAATAGACGAAGTTGACGCCCGCTTCCTTCATCTTGGTGATGAGGGAGGAGAAGTCCTTGTCGCCGATGTTGACGCCTTCATACATGGCTTCCGTCACGCCAGCAGCGTTGGTTGCCTTCTTGGTTTCGTCGGCAAGGCCCTGGCCATAGGGGGTCTTGTCGTGGAGAACGGCGATCTTGCCATCCTTGAAGTTGGCGGCGATGTAGGCACCGG
>CALMZX010000091.1 GCA_937870685.1 uncultured Alphaproteobacteria bacterium | reverse complement strand
TCGCCGGCATGAAGGACTCGAAGATCATCGTCGCCATCAACAAGGACGAGGAAGCGCCGATCTTCCAGGTGGCTGATTACGGCCTCGTCGCCGACCTGTTCACGGCTGTGCCGGAACTGGAAGGCGAGCTGGGCAAGCTCGGCAAGTAACTAAGTCCGCGCTGCCCGCGTCGCGGCAAGCGACGTGAGCAGTGCCGCAACCGTCAAGGCACACGCCGTCCAGGCCATGGACGGCGTGATTTCTTTTGCCACGAACCAGCCGCCAAGTCCTGCTCCCACGGCTTGTCCGACGTAGACAACAGAGGTGTTGAGCGCGACTGTTGCGGCGGCGAGTCCGGGCGCAATGGCGACCAGCCTGCTTTGCTGCAGCGAGTTGGAGGAAAAGGAGCCAATGCCCCACAAGGCAATGCCCGCAAGGGCCAGGCCGAAATGCCCAAAGCTTGCGGCAAAGATGGCGAGGCCACAGATCAGACAGGCAATGGTCAGGGCAATCACCCGGTCGATGCCGACGCGGCCGACGATGCGGGCGGCGATGAAGTTTCCTGTGACACCGGCAATGCCGGAGACCGCGAAGGCCATGGCGACCTGTTCAGGCCCGCCTGCAAATGCGTCGCGCAGGATGGGCGCGATATAGGCAAAGACAGTCATCTGGCCTGACATGGAGAGGAGAGTGACGAGGAGCACGGCCAGCAGGACCGGATTGGTCAAAGCACCTTTCCATGCTGCCGGCGTGAGCTTCTGGACAAAGAGGCCGCGCGGCAGGGACTGCCAGACGAGCAGGGCGGCAATGGCGCAGGCGACACCCATGCCCGCCATGACCAGGCGCCAGCCGATCAAGGTCGCGAGGTAGCTCCCCAGCGGGATGCCCGCCACGCTTGCTGCCGACCAGCCGATGAAGATGAAGGCAATGGCACCGGCCCGCCTGTTTTGTGGAACGAGCAAGCCTGCGGTGGCTGCTGCTTGCGGGGTGAAGATCGCCGCGCCCAACACCGTCACGGCGCGAAGTGCCAGCAGTGCAGAAAAGCCCGGCACTATGGCTGATGCGAGATGACCAGCCGCATAGAGGGCCAGAGCAAGAACCAGCAGGGTCCGACGGTCGACGCTGCTGGTCATTCCCGCGACCAGAGGTGCCGCCACGGCCACCACCACGCCACCCACCAGCATCAGCAAGCCTGCCGTGGCGGTCGAGATAGCGAGGCCTGCCGAAATCTCGTTGAGGAGTCCCGCAGGCAGCAGGACACCGGTGCCGATGATGAAATTCCCGGCAAGGAGCGTCCAGAGCATCGGGGCGGACCTTTGGTCCGGTGGATGGGTCATTGTAGCATATCTCGCAGCCGCGAAAGGCGCTTGCGGTGCGCCCGTCAGGCGGTTAGGCTTTGAGCCTGTCTTGAATGGATTGAGCCAAGAAACCAAGATGAAAATCAGGAAAATCGGCGTCATTGGCGCCGGACAGATGGGTTCGGGCATTGCCCATGTCTGTGCGCTGGCGGGCTTTGAAGTTGGTCTCAATGACGTCAACCGCGAGAGAATTGACGCAGGTCTGGCGACGATCAGCAGCAATATTGCCCGGCAGGTGAAGTCCGGCAAGGTGACGGAAGAGGCCAAGGTGGCGGCGGTTGCCCGCATCCAGGCGGTGGAAACATTTGCAGGCTTTGGCGAGCACGATCTGGTCATCGAATCCGCCACCGAAAATGAAGAGGTGAAGAAGAAGATCTTCGAGGCCCTCACGCCGCATGTGAAGCCCGATGCCATTCTCGGCACCAATACGTCGTCGATCTCGATCACGCGGCTCGCGGCCGTCACCGACCGCCCCGAGAAATTCATCGGCGTCCACTTCATGAACCCGGTTCCACTGATGGAACTGGTGGAACTGATCCGCGGCATTGCAACCGATGACGAGACCTTCAAGGCGGTGAAGGAATTCGCCGTCTCGCTGGGCAAGATCACTGCCGTTTCGGAAGACTTCCCGGCCTTCATCGTCAACCGCATCCTGCTGCCGATGATAAACGAGGCGATCTATACCCTCTATGAAGGTGTGGCCGGCGTGGAAGCCATCGACACGGCCATGCGGCTTGGCGCCCATCACCCGATGGGCCCGCTGCAACTGGCTGACTTCATCGGACTGGATACGTGCCTGTCGATCATGCAGGTGCTGCATGAAGGTTTGTCGGACTCAAAGTACCGGCCATGTCCGCTGCTGGTGAAGTATGTCGAGGCCGGCTGGCTGGGCCGCAAGAGCAAGCGCGGCTTCTACGACTATCGTGGCGAAAAGCCGGTGCCGACACGCTGAGCACAGCGCGCGCGCCTGGCCTTCCATCATCCTATTTCATCAGTTCACGGATGATTGCCTTGGATTCCTCCGAGGCCCATGCCGCGGGTCCGAGCAGGCGGGCGGCTTCCTTGCCGTCCTTGTCGATGAGCAGCGTTGCGGGGAGGCCGAGCGCGTTGACCGCCGACAGGGCCTTGCTTTCAACGTCGGTGTAGAGGGCGAGATTGTCGGCGCCGGTTTCCTTCAGGAAGGCGGATGATGCCTCCGCACCCTTGCGGTCGAGGCTCAGGGCCACGACCTCAAAACCGGGCCCGCCGATTTCCTTCTGGAGTCTGGCGAGGTCGGGCATCTCCTTGCGGCAGGGCGCACACCAGGTGGCCCAGAGGTTGAGCAACACCACGCGTCCCTTGAAATCGGCGAGAGTCTTGTCCGTGCCTGCGGCATCCTTGAAGGTGAAGGCGGGAATATCCTTGCGGGGATCCTGAACGAGCAGGGCGGCCAGCGGCCCGGTGGCGAGAGCCTTCAGGGAACCGGAGGGGGTGGGTTCAGTCGCCGTGGCTGAAGGGAGCGGGCTTTCGATCTTGCCAGTCCCTGTATTGAACCAGTAAAGCCCGGCAGCAGCGAGCAGGATCACGATCACCAGCGGGACCGTGGCAAAGGGTTTTGTCATGTTGGAACGGCTCATGAAACGGGGCTCGCCTGAGAACTGGGAAAAATGATGACCAAGGCCAAGCAGACGACTGGACCAAAGCCGGGGCAGAAGGCAGGTTCCAATAGCATGTGGGGCGGCAGGTTTGCCAGCGGTCCTGCAGCCATCATGGCGGAAATCAATGCCTCCATCGGCTTCGACAAGCGGCTCTTCGCGCAGGACATCGCAGGCTCAAAGGCGCATGCGGCCATGCTGGCGGCGCAGGGCATTATCAGCAAGGCAGACGCGGTTGCCATCAGCAAAGGCCTCGATACCGTGAAGGCAGAGATTGCCGCCGGAGATTTTTCTTTCAGCACGGCCCTGGAAGACATCCACATGAATGTGGAATCGCGGCTGAAGGAGGTGATCGGCGAACCGGCGGGACGGCTGCACACAGCGCGTTCGCGCAACGACCAGGTGGCGACAGACATGCGGCTGTATGTCCGGGATGTCGTTGATGCGCTGGATGCCGCGCTCACCGACCTGATGCGGGCGCTGGCGGAAAAGGCCGATGCCCATCACGCCACCATCATGCCGGGGTTCACGCATCTGCAGGTGGCGCAGCCCATCACCTTCGGACACCATTGCCTCGCCTATGTGGAAATGCTGTCGCGGGACCGTGGCCGGTTGCGTGATGCAAGGGCGCGGCTCAATGAGTCACCGCTGGGAGCGGCGGCGCTGGCGGGCACGCCCTACCCGATCGACCGCAAGGCGACGGCCAAGGCGCTGGGCTTTGCCGGTCCGATGCGCAACTCCCTCGATGCCGTTTCGGCGCGCGACTACGTGCTGGAAGTGCTCGCGGCCTGTGCGATCTGTTCCGTCACGCTGTCACGCATGGCGGAGGAAATCGTGCTGTGGACCACGGCGCAGTTCCGCTTCGTCAAGCTCAGTGACAAATTCACCACCGGTTCGTCCATCATGCCGCAGAAGCGCAATCCGGATGCGGCGGAGCTGGTGCGGGCCAAGCCGGGGCGCATCCTCGGGGCCTTCATGGCGCTTGCTGTTGTCATGAAGGGCCTGCCGCTCGCCTATTCCAAGGACATGCAGGAAGACAAGGAACCGGCCTTCGATGCCTTCGACGCGGTGGCGCTGGCCGTTGCGGCGATGGCTGGCATGGTGCGCGACATGGAGCCCAATGCGGAGGCCATGCGGGCCGCTGCCATGACCGGCTATTCCACCGCGACCGATCTTGCGGACTGGCTGGTTCGCAGCCTCAGGATGCCGTTCCGCGAGGCGCATCACGTGACGGGGCGCATCGTGGCGCTGGCGGAGAAGAAGGCGGTACGGCTGGATGAGCTCTCGCTGGCTGACCTGCAGTCGGTGGAGTCCCGTATCAGCCGCGAGGTTTTCAAGGTGCTGAGTGTCGAAGCCTCGGTGGCGAGCCGCACCAGTTTCGGCGGCACGGCACCTCGCAATGTCAAAAAAGCTGCTGTAGAGTGGCTGAAACAGTTGAAGGACCGCTGAGCCATGACCCTTCTCAAACAGGCGCTGCTTGCCGCACTCATTGCCTCGTCGCTGGCCGGTTGTGGCGTGCGCGGCGATCCCGAACCGCCGCCCGGCTTCACCCAGCAGTAAATTTCCCCATGCACCACTTTGCCTATCGTGACGGCGTCCTCCACGCCGAGGATGTCGATCTCCGGCGCATCGCCGAAGAGGTGGGCACGCCGTTTTACTGCTATTCCACGGCGACTCTGGAGCGGCACTACCAGGTGATGGACAAGGCCTTCGCGGGCACCGATCACATGATCTGCTATGCCATGAAGGCCAATTCCAACCAGGCGGTCATCCGCGCCATGGCAGCTATGGGGGCGGGCATGGACGTGGTGAGCGAGGGCGAGTTGCGCCGGGCGCTCGCTGCCGGGGTTCCCGCCCGCAAGATCGTCTTCTCCGGCGTGGCCAAGACGGCGCGGGAAATGGCTCTGGCTCTCAAGGAAGGCATTGCCTGCTTCAATGTCGAATCGGAGCCTGAACTGGAACTGCTCTCGGCGGTTGCCAACCGGGTGGGGCAGCGGGCCAGTGTGTCGATTAGGGTCAATCCGGATGTGGACGCAAAGACCCACGCCAAGATCACCACCGGCAAGGCGGATAACAAGTTCGGCATTTCCTACCTGAGGGCCTCTGAGGTCTATGCCCGGGCGGCAGCGCTTCCCGCGATTGATGTGGCGGGGATCGACATGCACATCGGCAGCCAGATCACCGAGCTGGCGCCCTACGAGAAGGCCTACACGCTGATGGCCGACCTGACTCGGCAGCTGCTGTCGGAAGGGCATGCCATCCGGCATCTCGACCTCGGCGGCGGGCTTGGCGTGCCGTACCGGGGTGACAATGACATTCCTCCGCACCCGGACGAATATGGCGCGATGTGCAAGCGCGTGCTGGGACCGCTCGGCCTCAAGCTGGTGCTGGAACCGGGGCGGATGTTCGTGGGCAACGCCGGCATTCTGGTCACACGGGTCATCTACCGCAAGGAGACGGAGGCGCGGGCCTTCATCATCCAGGACGGGGCGATGAACGACCTGATCCGCCCCACGCTCTACGACGCCCATCACGACATCCTGCCGGTCGACGAGAAGCTGGCGCAAGGCGAATTGGCGGAAGCGGATGTGGTGGGTGGCATTTGCGAATCGGGCGACTATTTCGCCAAGCAGCGCAGGCTTCCGCTGTTCCAGCCGGGTGACCTGATGGCCATCATGACGGCAGGTGCCTATGGTGCGGTGCAGGCAGGTACCTACAACTCGCGGCCACTGGTGCCGGAGGTCATGGTGAACGGTGGGCGCTGGGCGGTGATCCGGCCGCGGCAAAGTTACGAAGAATTGATCGGGCTGGACCGGCTGGCGCCGTGGCAGACGTGAGATTAATTTCCTTTTAGACACAATTCCGCCGTTCTGTGCTAGTAGGCGAGGTTCATGGCCGAGACCAACCAGACCCGTCTGAACCGCCTCTCCCGCAAGATTGCCCTGCAACGGCTGGCAATGCTGTGGGAACGGCTGTGGACGGCCCTGCATGAGCCTCTTCTGGCCGCAGGCGTGGCGCTTGCCCTTGTGGCCTCCGGCCTTCTCGCCTCCCTGCCGTTCCTGGTGCGCGCCGGGCTTCTGGGCCTGCTGGCCGTTGGCTTCCTCCTGTCCATGCGCGGGCTGTTCGGCCTGATCTGGCCCAGCCGCCGCGAGGCGATGCGGCGCATGGAACGCGAATCGTCCGTATCACACCGCCCGCTCTCGGCTTCCGATGACCGCCTTGCGGTTGAATATCTCGATCCCCTGTGTGATGCCGTCTGGGAAGAACACCAGCGCCGCCAATTGCTGGCGCTCGACAGGGTGAAGCTGTCACCGCCCCGGTCATCGTGGATGAGCTTTGATCCACGGGCCCTCAAGGTTCCGGTGTTTCTTGCCGCACTGAGCGCCCTCCTGCTTGGCCCCGGCACCCTGACCTCGAACCTGCGCGAGGCCGCGCAACTCACCCCGCCCGCAGCACCCCTGCCGCTGACCCTGGATGCCTGGCTGAAGCCACCGGGCTACACGGGAAAGCCGCCGCTGCTGCTGTCGGCCCCCTCCATGCAGGAGCGGCTGGCGCGGGGAGAGGACCTTGCAGTGCCGGACCAGTCGCTGTTCACCCTGCGGGTCGCCGGTGCCTCCGAACCCGATTTGCTTCTGCTCGATAGCACGGCGCGGCCTCTTTCGGGCGCCGACGCAGAAACTCTCAAGACCTCGCAGCCGCAGGACGGCGTGCTCTCGGCGGAATACAAGCTGACGCGGCCCGTGACCCTTGTTGTGCGCGATGGCGAAGCAGAACTGGCACGCTATCCGCTGTCGGTCATTCCCGATACCGCCCCAACCATTGCCCTGAGCAAGCCGCCGGAAGGCGAGTCGCGTGGCGCGCTGGTGACGGAATGGCTGGCCAAGGACGACTATGGCCTCAAGTCAGTATCCGGGGAAATCGAACTCGCTGACGAACAGCAGGGCGGCATCGGCTTTGAAAGCAATGGCGTGTTCCTGTTTGATCCGCCGGAACTCAAGTTTTCGCTGCGCAAGCCCAACGCCAAGGAAGAGCAGGGCAAGACCACCCATGACCTCGCCTCTCACCCGTGGGCGGGGCTGACCGTCAATCTCACGCTCAGCGTGAAGGATGGCGCAGGCCAGGAGGGCAAGAGCGCGGTGGCAAGTTTCGTGCTGCCGGAGCGCCAGTTCATCCGGCCCATGGCGCAGGCGCTCATCGAGCAGCGCAAGCAGTTGATCCTGTTCCCGGAGCAGGCGCGCGAGATCGGCGATGTGATCGATACACTCATGCTCTATCCGTCAGGACTGGTGGAGCGGAGCGGCCATGTGGTGGCGGCCTCCATGCTGGCCTCGCGGCTGCGCAACGCCACGGGCTATGACGACGTGAAGGCGGTGGTGGCGGGACTGTGGGATCTTGCTGTTTCGATCGAGGAAGGCTCGCTCGAAAACATCAAGGGCGAATTGCAGGCGCTGAAGAAGGAACTGGAAAAGGCGCTGCAGGATGGCGCGCCGCCGGAGCGCATTGCCGAACTCATGGACAAGATGCGCGAGGCCATGGACAAGTTCATGCAGGCCATGCGCGAAGAAGCCGAACGCCGGATGAAGGACGGTTCACTGCCACGCCAGCAGAGCCAGCAGGGCCGGGCCATCACGCCGGAAGACCTGCAGAAGATGATGGATGCGCTGGAAGACCTGGCCAAGGGTGGCTCGCGCGAGATGGCCGAACAGCTGCTCAATGAACTGGACCGCCTGCTGCAGAACATGCAGCCCGGCATGAGCGACCAGGCCCAGGGCGACAACGGCATGGGCGAAATGATGGACAAGCTCGGCGACATGATGAAGCGCCAGCAAGGCCTGATGGACGAGACGCAACGCCAGCCCGGTTCGCAAGGCGAAGACGGTGACACGGGCGAACAGGGTGAGCAGGGCGAAGAAGGCAACCGCGGCAAAGCCCCCGGCAATGGCATGGGCGGATTGGCTGACCGCCAGCGCAGCCTGCAACAGATGCTGGATGATTTGCTGGGGCAAGGCCAGGGTCAGATGCCCGGCGAACTGGGCGAGGCCAACCGGGCCATGCGCGGTGCCGAGGAATCACTGCGCAATGGCGACAAGGATGGCGCCTTGCGGGACCAGGGCGAGGCGCTTGAACAACTGCGCAAGGGTGCGGGCAAGCTCGCCGAGCAGATGCGCGAGAACGGACAGGGCCAGGCCGAGAGTGACGCCCGCGACGGCGAGGGCCGGGGTGGCAAGGATGATCCGCTGGGCCGCCCGCGCGCCACGCGCAATCCCGATGATGGCCCGGACGACAACATCCTGCCCACCGAACAGGCGATGAAGCGGGCGCGGGAAATCCTTGAGACCCTGCGGGCAAAATCGAATGAGCAAGGACTGACCGACAGCGAGCGGAGCTACATCGAGCGGTTGCTCAGAGGTCTGTATTGAGTAGATGCGTCGAGAAATCTGCGCGGACCGAAGGACGCAGTGAGGGTCGCGCTGAACCCATCATCTGATGGGCGATCCTTCTGAAGCATCACCCGACCCCCACCCCAACCCTCCCCACAGGGGGGAGGGAGTGTCGGCAGCGATGACAACGTTCATGCCACTCACAGGTGATTGCTCTTCCCTCACCTGATGCGCCCTGCGGGTGCATCGTCCTCTCCCGCTGGCGGGAGAGGTGAAGGGGGTCAGCTCACCACGTGGCCGACGAAGGGGAGTTCGCGGAACTGGTGGGCCATGTCCATGCCGTAGCCGACGACGAAGCGGTCGGGGCAGTCGAAGCCCTTGAAGTCGGACTTGATGTTGGCGGCGAGATGGCCGGGCTTGTCCAAGAGGACGCAGCTCATGACATGGCGCGCGCCACGGGCGGCGAGCAGGTCCTTGGCGAAGGCAAGGGTGCGGCCGGATTCGAGGATGTCGTCGACCAGCAGCACGTCGCGGTCCTTCACCACCGATTCGATGTCCCGCAGAACGTCCACCTTGCCGGACGAGCGGGTGCCCTCGCGGTAGCTGGCGAGAATCATGAAATCCACTTCGGGCGAAAGCCCTGCATGGTGCATGGCGCGGATCAGGTCGGCGGCAAAAATGAAGCTGCCCTTGAGTACCGGCACCACCAGCAGGCGGTGCGGATTGCGGGCAGCGATTTCCCCCGCCAGTTCGTTGATGCGGGCGCGGATCTCGGTTTCAGAAAAAAGGACATCAATGCGATGCCCGTCGATGGTCAAGCTCATGATCCGCCATTTGAGCCGATTTCATCAGCCTTTGCAAAACGGATTTTGAGGTGTGTGGATGTTTCCGGCGGAGCCTGCACGCGGGTGGTGAAAGCGGTGGATTCGCCCGGGCGCAGGGGCCTTGCGGCGGTGTCCAGCGTCCAGCTGTAAAGTTCCTTGCCGCTGTCATCCTCCAGGGCAAAGCGCAGCCAGGGCAGCTTGCGCTGATCGTCGCTGATGTTGACGATGTCGCCCTTGACCGAGAGGACGCGGGTGCCGTTGACGATGGCATGCTGGCGTTCGACGCGGCGGACGTCGAGACCGTAGATGTTGATGTCGTAGCCCAGTTTCTCATAGGCCCTGATGGTGACGGGTGCGGCGGAGACGACCTGTTCCGGGAAAAGCGCGAGTGCCACGACAGGGGCGAGCAGGAAGACGCCATAGGCGGCCCAATTGCGCAGGCTGCGCTGGCGACGGGAGCGGGATTCACGGTAGCGGCGTTCTGCCTCGCGGGCGATTTGGGCGAGGCGGCGGGCCTCCAGTTCTGGCGCGTCATCGTGGTCAATGACGCGCGGCAGGTTGCGCTGGGGCACCTCAATCACGTCGATGGTCTCGACTTCAGTCCAGCGATGGCCGCAGGCCTTGCAGGTGATGGCCAGCGAACCCGACGCAAGGCGGGCTTCCGGCATGACATGGCGCGTGGCGCAGCTGGGGCAATGGACCATCATGATGTGCGCCTCCATATCCTGCGCTTACGGTTAACGCGTGGTTAAGCAGCGGGCTGGCAA
Organism: uncultured Alphaproteobacteria bacterium; assembly: GCA_937870685.1. Classification (GTDB taxonomy): domain Bacteria; phylum Pseudomonadota; class Alphaproteobacteria; order Rhizobiales; family Aestuariivirgaceae; genus Aestuariivirga. Next base: position 769 of record CALMZX010000091.1, on the reverse strand, counting down.
AAGAACGTTCATGTTGGAACTGGACGATGTGGGCTTTCGCTATGCCAGGGGGCAGGACATCCTGCACGGGGTGAGCTTCCGCCTGCAGCGCGGGGCCTTCTCCTTCCTGACCGGGCCTTCCGGAGCCGGCAAGACCACACTGCTGCGCCTCCTCTTCCTGGCGTTGCGGCCGAGCCACGGACGCATCCGGCTGTTCGGGCAGGATGTGACGCGGTTGCCGCGCTCCGCCCTGCCGCCAGTCCGCCGCCGTGTGGGGGTGGTGTTCCAGGAGTTCCGCCTGCTTGATCATCTCTCCACCTTCGACAATGTGGCCCTGCCGCTGCGGGTGATGGGGCAAGCGCCGTCTGCCTATGCCCGTGACGTGATGGACCTGCTGGACTGGGTGGGACTGAAAAAGCAGGCCCATGCCTTTCCGCCTGTGCTGTCCGGCGGTGAAAAGCAGCGCGCGGCAATCGCCCGGGCCGTCATCGCCAAGCCGGAACTGCTGCTCGCCGACGAGCCCACCGGCAACGTCGATCCGGTGCTGGCGCGGCGGCTGATCCACCTCTTTGCCGAGTTGAACCGGCTGGGCACGACCGTGCTGCTCGCCACCCATGACCAGGGCCTGTTCAAGCAGGTGAAAGCCCCCGTGCTGCACCTGCAGGACGGAACATTGCGGACGCTGTGACCATGCCTGAGCGCAAACCCGGTGCGGTGATCCCCAGAGAAGCGGCAAGCCTGCGCACGCTGACGGCGACCATGGCGGTCAGGTGCGATCTCGCCTGCCTTG
>CALMZX010000090.1 GCA_937870685.1 uncultured Alphaproteobacteria bacterium | reverse complement strand
AAGACCCGCTGTTCATTCTCTACACCTCCGGTTCCACCGGCAAGCCCAAGGGCGTGCTGCACACCACGGGTGGTTATCTCGTCTATGCGGCGATGACCCACCAGTATGTCTTCGACTACCATGACGGCGACATCTACTGGTGCACGGCGGATGTGGGCTGGGTCACGGGCCACAGCTATATCGTCTATGGCCCGCTGGCCAACGGCGCCACGACGCTGATGTTCGAAGGCGTTCCCAACTTCCCCTCGGCCTCGCGCTTCTGGGATGTGGTGGACAAGCACCAGGTCAACATTCTCTACACCGCGCCGACCGCCATCCGCGCGCTCATGCAGCTGGGCGATGACTCGGTCACACATACTTCACGCAAGTCGTTGCGCCTGCTCGGCTCCGTCGGCGAGCCGATCAATCCGGAAGCCTGGGAGTGGTACTACCGCGTGGTCGGTGACGAGCGCTGCCCGATCGTCGATACATGGTGGCAGACGGAAACGGGCGGCATCCTGATCACGCCGCTGCCCGGTGCCACCAAGCTGAAACCCGGCTCGGCCACCAAGCCGTTTTTCGGCTGCCAGCCGGCGCTGGTCGATGACAAGGGCATGCTGCTGGAGGGCGACACCTCCGGCAACCTCGTCATCATGGATTCGTGGCCCGGCCAGGCGCGCACCATTTATGGTGACCATGACCGCTTCGTGCAGACCTATTTCTCCACCTACAAGAACATGTATTTCACCGGCGACGGCTGCCGCCGCGATGGCGACGGCTACTACTGGATCACGGGGCGCGTCGATGACGTGATCAACGTCTCCGGCCACCGCCTCGGCACGGCGGAAGTGGAATCGGCGCTTGTCTCCCATGCCAAGGTCTCGGAAGCCGCCGTGGTGGGCTACCCGCACGACATCAAGGGCCAGGGCATCTACTGCTATGTGACCTTGATGAAGGACGAAAACGGCGACGACGACCTGCGCAAGGAACTCGTGGCCCATGTCCGCAAGGAAATCGGCCCGCTGGCGACACCCGACAAGATCCAGTTCGCGCCGGGCCTGCCCAAGACGCGCTCCGGCAAAATCATGCGCCGCATCCTGCGCAAGATCGCCGAGGACGATTTCGGTTCGCTGGGCGACACCTCGACGCTGGCCGATCCGACAGTTGTGGACGACCTGATCGAGAACCGCCAGAACCGGCGAGGCTGATCGCACCAGAACGCCAGCCACAAAGGCCCGCAGCGATGCTGCGGGCCTTTTTTCTTTGGAGATACATGCTGCTGACAATTGTGTGGTGCGGCTGTGATAGGGTGGAGCATGGAGACTTTCACCTTCACGGGAACCCTCTGGCGCTATTCCGGCAAGGGGGCATGGCATTTCGTGACCCTGCCCGCCGGCGTGGCGGATGCCATCCGCTTCTTCCGGCCAAGCAAAGGTTTCATGCCGGTGGCCGTGACCGCCGAAATCGGGGCCAGCACATGGAAGACGTCGGTCTTCCCGGATTCAAAATCCGGATCTTTCCTGCTGGCGGTGAAGGCGGAAGTGCGCAAGGCGGAAGCCATCGGTCACGGCGATGTGGTGAGGGTCGGCTTGCGGCTCATTGATGTCTGACGCGCTGTTACGCTAAGCAATGGCATGACCGACTTCATTACCTCGGCCCTGGCGACGCTTCTGGTTGTTGCGGACCCCATTTTCCTGAGCGCGCTGTTCCTCGGCCTCACCGCCGACATGAGCGACGCGCAGCGACGCGAGGTTGCCTTGCGCGGTGCCGTCATCGCCTTCTGCATCCTGTTCGTGGCCGGACTCGGCGGGGCCAGATTGCTTGACCTCCTCGGCATCTCGCTCTCGGCCTTCCGCATCGCGGGCGGGCTGCTGCTGCTCTCGTCGGCGGCGGAAATGGTGTTCGACCGGCGGGCGCAGCGGCAGCAGGACATGGCCAAGACTGCAATCACGGTAGATCATGTGCGCAACATCGCCGCATTCCCGCTGGCCATTCCGCTGATGGCGGGGCCCGGCGCCATCACCGCCATGATCCTGCTGGCAGGCCGCGCCGGGGATGACTGGTCAAAGCTCGGCGCGCTTTATGGCGTGGCCGCCTGCGTGATGCTGGCCTGCTACCTGTGCTTCCGCATTGCCGTGCCGATTTCAAAGACCCTTGGCATCACGGGACGCGCCGTGATCACCCGCCTCCTCGGCATCATCCTGGCAGCGCTCGCCGTCCAGTTCATCATCGACGGCGTTCTGGCCCTCACCCGCTGAAGCCATCGCCGCCCACCATCAGGCGCGGGCGCGGGGCGCGGGGTGCCGGAATATGGACGGGCCGGTGCTGCGGCACGTCCGGCATCAGCGGTGCCATGCGCAGCGGCGCTTCCTGCAAAGGTGCGTCAGCGCGCAATTCATGTACGGCGAGGGCGCGCAGCACGAGCGACGGAACGGCCAGCACCATCCAGATGACAAGGGTCAGCAGCGCCAGCGAAGCCAGCATGGCGGAGAGCGGCGGCACATCAGGTGCGGCTCCGGCCTGCACCAGCCACAGGGTCCAGGCGGAGGCAAGCGCGGCCAGCGCAAGCGTCACCGCGAGAGACCGGTGGGCGGAGACATCCATAACGAGGGGCCGTGCCGCTTCAGGCGTCCGGGCCTCGCCGGCCAGCCATGGCCGCGCCACCACATGCAGGAAGACAACGGCAGCGGCCATGACCAGAAGCAGCACCGCCTGAACCATGAATGTGGTCAGGGGCGGAAGATCGCTGGTCGATATGAAGCGCGCGGCGAGCAGTCCACCGCCTGAAAAGGCCAGGAAGAGCAGCCCCGCGGATTGCGTTGCCGTGAGACCCCGAAGCGAGCGGGCCTGTTCGCTTGTCCAGTCACGCTGGACATAGTGGATGAGCATGAGGCGCAGCAGCGCCACGGCAGAGCCGCCGATGAGGCCGAGACCGGCAATCTGTGCGACTGTGAAGATATGAGAATGGTCCATGGCGTAACCCCGCGCGACACGCTCACGGATATCATCCGTGTGCTGATTATTTCCATTGTTGATGCCGACGCCGCCTTGGCAGGAAAACTTGACCCATCCGGTGGCAGAAGTGGGGCGGGAATGTTGTCAAAAAAAGAGGGACGGAAGGGCAATTGCCCTGCCGTCCCCAAGTCTGCCGGACACTGCCGGCAACCGCGAAAGACGATGCACGAAAATGGGAGGATCCGAGACGGTCTTGCGATGCACCCTCCCTCGCAAGTGAAATGCCACCTTCAGAAACGGCCTGAAGAAAAAATATAATCCTTCAAATTCAGAGAGTTGTGGGTTTCTCCTCGAGGCGCTCCGGATCTGTCAGAGGGCAGATTGGCGCGGGATTGTGCACCGCACGCGCCGAAAAAGGCAGCAGTCAGCTGGGCTGGTGATTTTCCAACCAGGCGCTGAACCGGGCCAGCCCCTCGTGCAGCTTGGCCTCGTCCTTGAGGTAGCACATGCGCAGGAAGCCTTCGCCCGCAGCGCCGAATGCGGCCCCCGGGGCAAAGCCGACATTGGCTTCATCGACGATGCGCCGTGCCGTGGTGAGTGAGTCGCGCATGCCGTCGATGGCGAAGAAGAAGTAGAAGGCGCCATCCGGAACCTGGAAGCGGATGTTGCCGTGCCTGCGCAGGGCGGCGATGACGATGTCGCGGTTGCGGCGGGCGGTGGCCACCTGGCTGTCGACAAAACTGTCGCCCAGGTCGAGGGCGGCGGCGCAGCCCTTCTGCAGGAAGACCGGGCTGCCGGAGGTGTTGTACTGGATGAAGCGCTCGAACACCGGGCCCAGCGCCTTGGGTGCCTGCACCCAGCCCTGGCGCCAGCCGGTCATAGCCCAGTTCTTGGAAAAGGTGTTGCAGAGGATGAGTTGCTCTTCCGTGTCGCAGACGTCGAGGAAGGACGGGGCGCGGGAGGCGCCGTCCTTGCCGAAATAGAAGCGGCCGTAAACTTCGTCGGCGATGATCCAGATGCCATGCTTGCGGGCAAAGTCGCGGATCGCCGTCAGGTCCGCCTTGGAGGCCGTCCAGCCCAGCGGGTTGGAGGGCGAGTTGATGAGGATGGCCCTGGTGCGCGGTGTCACGGCGGCAAAGAGCCTGTCGAGATCGAGCGACCATGCGCCGTTGGCAAAGTTCATCGGCACTTCAACCGGACGGGTGCCCTGCAGGCGCAAGGGGCCTGCATAGTTGGGCCAGGCAGGGGTGGGGATCAGCACGTCATCAGCATCACCCGCCACCATCTGGATGGCGTTCTGGATGGCCTGCATGCCGCCGCCGGTGACGAAGAAGTTCTCGCTACTGAAGGTCTGGCCGTAGTGACGGGTGTGATAGTCGGCCAGCGACTGGCGCAGTTCCGGGATGCCGCGCTGCCAGGTGTAGAAGGTTTCGCCCTTGAGCAGACTTTCAACGGCGGGCTCACAGAATTCCCGTGGTGTCGGCAGGTTGCCCTCACCGGCCCAGAAGGCGATCATGCCGGGCCGGCCCATGCCGTACATGGCGACGTTGACGATGCCGCTGTCGGGTTCGGTCTGGGCGGGGCGGGTGAGGCGGGAAAGAAGCATGTCCGGGGTCATGCCTCTCCCATGCAAAGAAAAAGCCCGGGTGTCCAGCACCCGGGCTTCATGCCTCCCTTGCGGGAAAGGCTTACTTCTTCTTGAGCGAGTCGCGGATCTCGGCGAGCAGCGTCTCGGTGGCCGACGGAGCTGCCGGCGGCGGCGGCGGTTCGGCCTTCTTCATGCGGTTCGACACCTTCACCAGCTGGAAGAGGATGAAGGCGAGGATCAGGAAGTTGATGAGGATGGTGATGAAGTTGCCGTAGGCCAGCGTCGCACCCTGTTCCTTGGCGGCGGCCAGCGTCGGGGCCGTGACAGCAGAGTTGAGGCCGAGGAAGTAGTTGCTGAAGTCAGCGCCGCCCGTGGCAGCACCGACGATCGGCATGATGAGGTCGTTGACGACGGAGTCGACGATCTTGCCGAAGGCGCCGCCCATGATCACGCCTACGGCGAGATCAAAGGCATTGCCCTTGAAAGCGAAATTCTTGAATTCATTCCACATGTTTTAGTCCCCCAATGGTTGTTGGTTCCCTTTGGTTGCAGGAGGGCTCCCCTGCAATCCCGGGGACTGTTTAGAGTAAGACGAAAGGCGAAAAAAGCGGAAAATCCGGCGCAGCCGCTGGCGGGCTTGCACTGCCCGCACAACCTTGGCCATGATGGCGACCGGAGGGGAAATGGTCTTTCAGTCGTGGACAGCGGTGGTGGTGGGCTTCTGCTATGTGGGCCTGCTTTTTGCCGTCGCCACATGGGGAGACAAGCTCGCGGGCCGGCGCAAGAACCAGCGCCGCCCCCGGCCCCTGATCTATGCCCTGTCGCTCGGCGTCTATTGCACCTCATGGACCTATTTCGGCAGCGTCGGCATCTCGTCGCGCACCGGCTATGACTTCATCCCCGTTTACCTCGGACCGATCCTTGTCTTTGCGCTCGCCTATCCGCTGATCAGCCGCATCGTGATGATCGCCAAGACGCAGAACATCGCCTCCATCGCCGATTTCATTTCGGCGCGCTACGGCAAGAACGAGGCGCTGGGCGCGCTGGTGGCATTGATCGCCGTCGTGGGCATCGTTCCCTACATCTCGATCCAGCTGAAGGCGCTGTCCTTCTCGCTGCAGACGATCATGCAGAACAGCACATGGAGCGGCTTCGGTTCCTTCCCGCTGCCGCTGACGGGCGACATTGCCCTCTTCGTCACGCTGGCGATGGCTGTCTTCGCCATTCTCTTCGGCACCCGCCACATCGACACCACGGAACACCAGGACGGCATGATCCTCGCCATCGCGGTGGAATCGGTGGTGAAGGTCGTGGCCTTCGTGGCGGTCGGCCTGTTTGTCACCTATGCGCTGGCGGGCGGGGTTTCGGGCCTGTTCGAGACCGTGCAGAAAGACGCCGCCATCCACAACGTCTTCAATCATGCACCCGATGGCGGCCGCTGGCTCAGCGTCACGCTGGTCTCGGCCATCGCCGTGCTGCTGCTGCCCCGGCAATTCCACGTGACGGTGGTGGAGAATGCCCACGGCAGCGATGTGCGGCGCGCGGCCTGGCTGTTCCCGCTCTACCTCGTGCTGATCAACCTCTTCGTGGCGCCCATCGCCATCGTCGGCCTGCAGATGCTGCCGGGTGCCGACCCGGACACCTATGTGCTGGCCCTGCCTGTGGCGGCACAGTCGCACTTCTTCACCATCGTGGCCTTTGTCGGCGGCGTCTCGGCGGCGACGGCCATGGTGATCGTGGAAACCATCGCGCTCGCCATCATGATCTCCAACAACATCGTGGTGCCGCTGGTGCTGTTGCGGCAGGGCGAGAACAACATGTTCCAGCAGCGCGAAGGCGAATCGCGCAGCACCGCGCTGGTCAAGATCAGGCGGATGTCGATCTGCCTCATCCTGTTCCTCGCCTATCTTTACTACTGGTTGGCTGGCAATGCGGCGGCACTGGCCCAGACGGGGCTCATCTCCTTCGCCGCCATCGCCCAGTTCGCGCCGTCATTCTTCGGTGGACTGTATTGGCGCAACGGCACGGCAAGGGGTGCCGCCGCCGGGATCATCGCAGGCTTTGCGGTGTGGGCCTACACGCTGCTCATTCCGAGCTTCATCGACTCCGGCTGGCTGGGAACCGGGCTGTTGCAGGATGGCCCCTTCGGCATCGCCGCCCTCAAGCCGCGGCAGTTGCTGGGCATCGAGTTCGACCCTCTCACCCATGGCGTGCTGTGGAGCCTCCTCGCCAATATCGCGGGCTATGCCGGTGTTTCGGCGCTGCGTCCGCCCAACCGCATCGAGGCGCTGCAGGCGGAGGCCTTCCTGCCGGACAGCCGCGCCGGCTCCGGCCTCACCGGGTTCCGCCTGTGGCGTTCCAGCGTCACGCTGGGCCAGGTCGAGGACACGGTGGCGCGCTATCTCGGTGCCGAAAAAACCCGCGAAGCCTTTGATGGGATGATCAGGATGCGCGGCCTCGCCGATGATCCCGCCATCGAGGCCGACGTGGGCATTCTCAATTTCGGCGAACACCTGCTGGCCTCGGCCATCGGGCCTGCCTCGTCGCGCCTCGTCATGGCGCTGCTGCTGGAGCGCCACGCCAAGGGCTCACGCGATGCCATCCAGCTTCTGGATGACGCCTCCAGCGCCATCGAACACAGCCGCAGCGTGCTGCAATCGGCGATCGACAACGTGCCGCAGGGTATCGTCGTGTTCGACCAGGCGGGCGCGCTGGTGTCGTGGAACGCCGCCGTGAAGGATGTTCTGGCGCTGCCCGCCGCGATGCTCAAGGTGGGCACGCGCATCGACGAGTTTCTCGTCTATGTGGGCACGCGGACACTTGAGCCGGAGGCGCGCCGGACGAGCGCCATTGCGGCACGGCGCAGCAGGCTTTTCGCGGGCGAAGGGCACTGGCGGCAGCGTCTTGTCGAACCGCTCTGCGTGGTGGACATCCACAGCGGCAAACTGCCCGATGGCGGCATCGTTGTTTCCTTCTCTGATGTCACCGAAACCGTCGCCGCCGCCGATGCCCTGATGCTGGCCAACGAGACGCTGGAACTGCGCGTCGCCGAGCGCACGGCGGAACTGACCAAGCTCAACGGCGAACTGGCCAAGGCGAAGGCCGAGGCCGATGCGGCCAACCAGGGCAAGACGCGCTTCTTCGCCGCCGCGAGCCACGACATCCTGCAACCGCTCAATGCGGCGCGCCTGTTCACCAGCACGCTGGTGGAGGGCCAGCAGACCGCCGACAGGACCATCGTGCGCAACGTTGACGCGGCACTGGAGGCGGTCGAGGACATT
>CALMZX010000089.1 GCA_937870685.1 uncultured Alphaproteobacteria bacterium | reverse complement strand
GTCTAGCGCCACGAACCCGCAAGTGCGCAAGCGGTTGCGGGTGCAAAGTTGCGCCGGTTACGACTTGCTGGCCTGCTGTTCGCCTTCAGCCGGGGCTGCTTCCTCGCCTTCCGGTTTCTTTTTTTCCTTGGGCTTCGGCAGTTCGAACGGCACGATCAGCCCTGCGCCCAGTTCGGCGTTCTTGCTCACATAGTCGTTGGCGCAGGTGCGGAAGGACTCCACCATCAGCGCACCACCCTTGATCGGGTCCGATCCGGTCTTCAGGTCGCGGCGGGAGAGCTTCAGTTCCGGCTTGCGCTTGGCCTTGGCGATGTAGGCGGCAAAGCGCTGGTGGGCGATCAGCTTGTCGTCCTTGAACAGTTTCACCATGGATTTGCTGTGGCAGGCGCACACTTCCAGCGGCACCTTGACCAGCTGCACGGCCGTCTTCCCATCAATGAAGATCGGCTGGCGGCCACGCATGTCACCGGCACAGGCCTTGAAGGCTGCGGTCTGCTGCTTGCTCATCTTCTGCGCCTTGGCGATGGCCAGGATTTCTTCCTCGTTGCTGCCGCAGGCGGCCAGCATCAGGGCCGCGGTGCCAAGGCCAATCCATTTCATCAGAGAATGTGTCATCTGTGTCGTCTCCCCACGCCCGGACCCACCCGGACGTGATCCCCTGCATAGGCCAAAGACCTTGGCATCCCGTGAGCGGCGGGCTTCAAATGCGTGCGATTGCGCTAACCGCTGGCTAACCATGGCAAGCCAGCGGAAACCTCCTGATTGGCCTTTCGATTGAATTGTTTTGCGACGCAACATGGTTTATACGCGGCGCGAAATTTCCCGCTCAGAAAGAGGCCAGATCCCATGTCGCTCGACAGTTTCAAGTCCCGCAAGACGCTCAAGGTGGGGTCCAAGACCTACACCTATTTCAGCCTCAAGGCGGCGGAGAAGAACGGCCTGCCCGGCATCTCGAAGCTGCCCTATTCCATGAAGGTGCTGCTGGAGAACCTGCTGCGCAACGAGGACGGCCGCTCGGTGCGCAAGCCTGACATCGAAGCCTTCGTCGCCTGGCTGGACAACCGCGGCAAGGGAGAGGCGGAAATCGGCTTCCGCCCGGCCCGCGTGCTGATGCAGGACTTCACCGGCGTTCCCGCCGTCGTTGACCTCGCCGCCATGCGCGACGGCATGAAGCTGCTCAAGGGCGACGCCCAGAAGATCAACCCGCTGGTGCCCGTTGACCTCGTGATCGACCACTCCGTCGTCGTCGACAACTTCGGCAATGCCAAGGCGCTCGCCGCCAACGTCAAGCGCGAGTACGAGCAGAACGAGGAGCGCTACAAGTTCCTCAAGTGGGGGCAGGGCGCCTTCCAGGATTTCCGCGTCGTGCCGCCGGGCACCGGCATCTGCCACCAGGTCAACCTCGAATATCTCGCCCAGACCGTCTGGACGAAAACCGAAACAGTGGTGAAGGGCAAGGCCAAGCTCAAGGTCACCGTGGCCTATCCGGACACGCTTGTTGGCACTGACAGCCACACCACCATGGTCAATGGCCTCGGCGTTCTCGGCTGGGGCGTGGGTGGCATTGAGGCGGAAGCCGCCATGCTCGGCCAGCCGCAGTCCATGCTGCTGCCGGAGGTGATCGGCTTCAAGCTCACGGGGCGGCTGCGTGAAGGCGTCACCGCCACCGATCTCGTGCTGCTGGTCACCCAGATGCTGCGCAAGAAGGGTGTCGTGAACAAGTTTGTGGAATTCTTCGGCCCCGGCCTGCAGGCCCTCACGCTTGCCGACCGTGCCACCATCGCCAACATGGCCCCGGAATATGGTGCCACCTGCGGCTTCTTCCCTGTCGATGCTGTCACCATCGATTACCTCAAGTTCTCCGGCCGCAAGAACGACCGCATCGCGCTCGTCGAGAAATACGCCAAGGCGCAGGACATGTTCCTGACAGCAAAGAACGCCGAGCCCGTCTTCACCGATACGCTGGAGCTGGACCTCTCCTCCGTCGTGCCCGCCATGGCCGGCCCCAACCGCCCGGAGAAATTCGCCCCCCTCGACACCATCAAGTCCGGCTTCCTTTCGGCGCTGGAAACGCCCAAGGACAAGGCAGGCTTCGCCAAGCCAGGTGAGCAGGGCAAGCGTGTGAGCGTGGAAGGCAAAAACTATGACATCGGCCACGGCGACGTCGTGATCGCCGCCATCACCTCCTGCACCAACACCTCCAACCCCTCGGTGTTGATCGGCGCCGGCCTTCTCGCCAAGAAGGCGGCTGCACTTGGCCTCACCGCCAAGCCCTGGGTGAAGACCTCCATCGCGCCGGGCTCACAGGTGGTCAGCGAATATCTCGCCAAGTCCGGCCTGCAGAAGGAACTGGACAAGGTCGGCTTCTATCTCGTGGGCTATGGCTGCACCACCTGCATCGGCAACTCCGGCCCGCTGGACCCCGCACTCTCCAAGGCCATCAATGACAACGGCATCGTGGCCTCCGCCGTCATCTCCGGCAACCGCAACTTTGAAGGCCGCGTCTCGCCGGACGTGCAGGCCGCCTATCTCGCCTCGCCGCCGCTGGTCGTCGCCTATGCGCTCGCCGGTTCCACCCAGATCGACATCACCACAGAACCGCTCGGCACCGACAAGAAGGGCAAGCCTGTCTACCTGAAGGACATCTGGCCCACCAACAAGGAGGTTGAAACCTTCGTGCGCAAGAACATCGCGCCGTCGATGTTCAAGAAGCGCTACGCCGACGTCTTCAAGGGTGACAGGAACTGGCGCGCCGTGAAGTCCGGCAAGGGCGAAACCTATGGCTGGGACAACACGAGCACCTATGTGCAGAACCCGCCCTATTTCCAGGGCATGACCAAGACCCCGAAGCCGGTGACCGACATCGTCAGCGCCCGCGTGCTTGGCCTCTTCGGCGACAAGATCACCACGGATCACATCTCGCCCGCAGGCTCCATCAAGGCGGCCTCTCCGGCAGGCAAGTATCTCACCGCCAATGGCGTGAAGCCCATTGACTTCAACCAGTACGGCACGCGCCGTGGCAACCATGAGGTGATGATGCGCGGCACCTTCGCCAACATCCGCATCAAGAACCACATGGTGAAGGGCCCGGATGGCAACGTGAAGGAAGGTGGCCTCACCATCCACTATCCCTCCAACGAGGAAATGCCGATCTACGACGCCGCCATGCTCTACCAGAAGGAAGAGGTGCCGCTCGTGGTGCTGGCCGGTGTGGAATACGGCAACGGCTCGTCGCGTGACTGGGCCGCCAAGGGCACCAACCTGCTGGGCGTGCGTGCCGTCATTGCCCAGAGCTTCGAGCGCATTCACCGCTCCAACCTGGTGGGCATGGGCGTGCTCCCTCTGCAGTTCCAGGAGGGCCAGAGCTGGCAGACCCTCGGCCTGCGCGGCGACGAGCAGATCAGCATCAAGGGCCTCGCTGATGGCCTCAAGCCGCGCGAAACCATGACCGTGGACGTCACCCGCGCCGATGGCAGCAAGACCACCTTCAACGTGCTCTGCCGCATCGATACGCTGGACGAGATCGACTACTACAGGAACGGCGGCATCCTGCACTACGTGCTCAGGAACATCGCCAAGGCCGCCTGAGGCAAATCATCCGAACCAGGGAAGGGCCGCCGCAAGGCGGCCCTTTCGCATGCGGACGGGCACAACGCCCACCGCAAGCCACCATCCACCACACCGCCTCTCCCCGTCATCCTCCACCCCCCAAACCGTTATCCTCCGCTCCCCAAACCGGCATCCTCCTCGCTCGCCCAAT
>CALMZX010000088.1 GCA_937870685.1 uncultured Alphaproteobacteria bacterium | reverse complement strand
TGCATGCAGGCGACAGGCCCGTACGGGAACAGTCCCTCCATTTTTCCCCGAGCGCGACATGCCGCCGTGAATTGTGATCCACCACCCTCATCCGTCTCGTCCCCGGCTGATGCCGGGGCCGATCCACCTTCTCCCGCTTGCGGGAGAAGTGAAGGACGCATGCTTCCCCCTTCACCTCTCCCGCATGCGGGAGAGGACGGCGCGGAACGCGCCAGGTGAGGGCGGTTTCTGGCGATGGCCGAAGGGCCTCAGCCCTTGGCGTGTTCGCGCACCACGTCCAGCACGGCCTTCAGCACTTCATCGGCTGTGAGTTCAGACGTGTCGATCATGATCGCATCATCGGCCATGGCTGTCGGCGCCGTGGCACGGCTGGCATCGCGTTCGTCGCGGGCCATGACGTCGTCCAGCACGGCCTCATAGGTGACATCGCCGCCCTGCCCCTTCAACTCGTCAAAGCGCCTTCTCGCCCGCACATCCGTTGCCGCCGTCACAAAAAATTTCAGGTCGGCATCGGGACAGACGACTGTGCCGATGTCGCGGCCATCAAGCACCGCACCCGGCTTGCGCCGGGCAAAGTCGCGCTGGAACTGCAAGAGATTGGCCCGCACCGCCGGATAGACCGAAATGCGCGAGGCCGCATGGGCCACGTCCTCGTTGCGCAGATCGCCATCGGCAATCGACGTGAGGTCAAGCGTAGCGGCAAATTGTGCCGCTGCCCCGGCATCATCCAGCACCTTGCCATGGCGCAGCATCATCAGGCCGACGGCGCGGTAGAGCGAGCCCGTGTCGAGGAAGTGATAGCCCAGCGCCTTCGCCAGTCCGCGCGCCAGCGTGCCCTTGCCCGCCGCCGACGGGCCATCAACAGCGATGATCATTTCGCCTCGATCCGCGCGCCCATGCCGTTCATGAGTTCCGTGAATCCGGGGAAGCTGGTTGCGATGAACCGCGAGTCATCAACGCTGGTGTGGATGCGCGCCGCCAGCCCCATGACGAGGAAGGACATGGCAATGCGATGATCCATATGTGTCACCACGGTGCCACCACCGGGCGCGCCGCCGCCATGCACCTCCAGCCAGTCGCGTCCCGAATGGGTCATCACGCCATTGGCCTGAAGCCCTGCCTCCACCGCGGCGAGGCGGTCGGATTCCTTCACGCGCAACTCCTCAAGCCCCTCCATGCGCGTCGTGCCTTCGGCGAAAGAGGCGGCAACCGAGAGAATGGGGTATTCGTCGATCATCGACGGCGCGCGCCCGGGCGGCACGCGCACGCCCTTGAGGTTGGAGGACTTGACGCGAATGTCGGCCACGTCCTCGCCGCCGGCACTGCGGCGGTTCTCGTAGGCGATGTCAGCCCCCATTTCAGCCAGCGTCACGAAAAGCCCGGTGCGCGTGGGATTGAGCATGATGTTCTCGATCACGATCTCGGAGCCCGGCGTGATCAGGGCCGCCACCATGGGGAAAGCGGCCGAGGACGGATCGCCCGGAATGTCGAGGGTCTGCGCCTTCAACTCGTGGCGGCCTTCGATGGTGATGTGGCGCGCGCCATCCCTCTCCACCACGGCAATTTTCGCGCCGAAGGAGGCGAGCATGCGTTCGGTGTGGTCACGGGTGGCCACAGGTTCGATCACCGTGGTGACACCGGGGGTGTTCAGTCCGGCCAGAAGCACCGCCGACTTCACCTGGGCCGAGGCCACGGGAAGCGTGTAGGTCACGGGCCTCGCGTCCGCCGCACCGTGGAGCGTGAGCGGCAGGCGGTCGCCCTCGCTGGTGTCGAAGCGGGTGCCGAACTGCGCCAGCGGCTTGGTCACGCGGCCCATGGGGCGCTTGGAGAGCGAGGCATCGCCCACGCAGCGGGCGCTGAGCGGTGTCGAGGCCATCAGCCCCATGGCAAGGCGCACGCCCGTGCCGGAATTGCCGAAATCGAGATCCGTTGCGGGCGATGTCAGGCCACCGATGCCAACGCCCTTCACATGCCAGACACCCTTGCCGTCCCGCTCCACATCCGCACCCAGCGCCTTCATGGCCTTGGCGGTGTTGACCACGTCCTCGGCCTCCAGCAGGCCGGAGATCACCGTCTCGCCGCGGGCCACCGCACCGAACATGAGCGAGCGGTGCGACATGGACTTGTCGCCCGGCACGCGCACCCGGCCCTTCAGGCCTTGCGACTTGCGCGAGAGGAGCGGGAGCGGTGCAGCGGAGTGGGACATATCGAGGCCAATGCGAAAAAGGTGGAAATCCGGGGCGTGTCCTACACGGGTGCCACGGCCCTGTCACGCGCCGCGAAAGGTCGGAAACGGCCCGATCTTCGGCTTTTGACAATTGCCGCCGCCCATGGCATGAGGCCCGCCGATTTCCCAACGAGATTTGCTCTGAAGAGGACACATACGTGGTCAACGCCGAACTTGGCACCAAGCGCACCTGCCCTTCCTGTGCCGCCCGCTTTTACGATCTCCTGAAGGAGCCGATCACCTGCCCGAAATGCGGCACCTCCTTCATCGCCCAGGCCATCCTGCCCTCCAAGGGTGATTTCCCGGGTGTGGCACCTGTTGCAGCTCCCAAGCCGCGCGAGAAGGATGAGACGGAGGATACCGATACCGGCGACGTTGAGCTTGTGAGCCTCGAGGAAGTCGAGGAGGACAACAAGGACGACGACGAAACCGCAGGCATCGAGGACGTGGATCTCGGCGAAGAAGCCGGTGAGGACGATGCCGAAGAGGACGATACCTTCCTGGTCGAAGAAGAAGAGGAAGGCGGCAACATGGACGGCCTCATCGAAGGCGGGGGCAAGGAAGACGAGGAAGAGTCGTAAGAACTTCGCGCCCTTTCCGGGCGCGAAAGTTTTGCTTGATCAGCGGGCGAAGGCCAACTATGGCAAGGCCCGCAACGGCCACCTTCGGGTGGCCTGACTGCAACGGCGGCAGGCACCCATGTCCTGCCTTCAGCCGGATGGACCGGAAAAGGGGTCATAGCTCAGTTGGGAGAGCGCTTGCATGGCATGCAAGAGGTCGGCGGTTCGATTCCGCCTGGCTCCACCA
>CALMZX010000087.1 GCA_937870685.1 uncultured Alphaproteobacteria bacterium | reverse complement strand
CCTTGTGCTCGATGGCGATGCCCTTTTGGGTCTTGAGCTTCGAGACGAGGCTGTGGACCGCTTCAGGGGCTGTTACCGTGTCCTTCTCGCCGTTCACGAAAAGGCCGGACGCCGGGCAGGGCGCGAGGAACGAGAAGTCATAGTGCTTGGCCAACGGCGCCACCGAGATGAAACCCGAAATCTCCGGTCGGCGCATGAGCAACTGCATGGAAATCCATGCGCCGAACGAGATGCCCGCGATCCAGCAGATCTTGGCCTCGCGGTTAAAGGACTGCAGCCAGTCCAGCGCCGAGGCCGCGTCGGGAAGTTCGCCCGCACCATTGTCAAACAGGCCCTGGCTGCGGCCGACGCCCCTGAAGTTGAAGCGCAGCACCGAGAACCCGCGACTCTGGAACAGGCCATAGAGGCTGTGCACAATCGGGTTGTTCATGGTGCCGCCAAAGGTGGGGTGCGGATGAAGCAGGATTGCGATGGGAGCCCCTGTAGCTTTTGCCTGGTGGTAACGGCCTTCGATTCTGCCTGCTGGGCCGTTGAAAATCACTTCTGGCATGGGACACCTTGTTTCAGACCCGAACAGGGATCAAGGAATGCCGCGCATCCGAAACTTGACTCCCGTAGTCGGGTTATATAAATCCGTTAGAACAATTCCAGGAATGGCGATTTTTCCGCCTTCCGGTCCTTGTTTGTGCGTGCGGGCTTTAGCACGGGGGCAGGGGCAAAAAGCAAGACTTTCGTGACGGTTGAAGGGACTGCCGCAATGAAAATGAGCACCAAGGGCCGCTACGCCGTCATGGCGATGATCGACATCGGCAGCAACGGCGGCATTTCCGGTGTTTCCCGTCCGGTTTCGCTGGGGGAAATCGCTGAACGGCAGGACATCAGCCAGGAATACCTGGAACAGCTGTTCGGCAAGCTGCGCCGGGCTGGTCTTGTGGTCAGCGCCCGTGGCGCGGCTGGCGGCTATTCCCTGGCCCGCCCCGCCGGAGAAATTGCCATGGCGGACGTGATCCTTGCCGTGGACGAACCCCTGCGCGTGACCCGCTGTGAAGGCGATGCTGTTGAAGGCTGCGTTCGCGGAGACCGCTGCTGCGCCCACGACCTGTGGTCCTCGCTTGGGCGCCAGATGATGTATTTCCTCGAAAGCGTTACCCTTGAGGATGTGATTCAGAAGCGCAACCTCGCGCTGGCGGCCTCCATCAAGCAGGCCAAGGACCGCGCGCCCGCGGGAGCCGTCAATTGAGGACATACCTCGACCATAACGCCACAAGCCCGCTGCGCCCCTCGGTGAGGGCGGCCATGCTTTCGGCCTGGGAAGTGGGTGGCAACGCCTCGTCCGTGCATGCGGAAGGCCGCGCCGCGCGCAAGCTCCTGGATGATTGCCGCGAGGCATTGGCCTTTTCGCTGGGCTGCCTGCCGCAGATGATCACCTTCACCGCGTCCGGCACCGAGGCGAACAACATGGCCCTGCGAGGCGCAGGCGCCGAACGCATTCTGGTGTCTGCAGTGGAACATCCGAGTGTTCTCGCTGCGGCGCGGGTGAGCGGCAAGCAAGTGGACGTGATCCCGGTTGATAGCCAGGGCCGGGTGGACCTCGCGGCGCTGGAAGTCCTTCTCAAGGGTCCCAATGTGTTGGTCAGTGTCATGCTGGCCAACAACGAAACGGGTGTTGTCCAGCCGATTGCGGATGTCGTCGCACTTGCCCGCAAGGCGGGTGCACTGGTGCATGTGGATGCCGTTCAGGGCTTCGGAAAGATGCCGGTGAACTTCGGGCTGCTTGGCTGTGACCTGATGACCGTCGCTGCCCACAAGGTCGGCGGGCCGGTGGGCGTTGGCGCGCTGGTCATCCGGGATGGCCTTGTCGTTGATCCCCTGCTGGTGGGCGGTGGCCAGGAATTGCGCCGCAGGGCCGGCACGGAGAATCTGACGGCGATTGCCGGGTTTGCTGCTGTCGCGCAGGAAATGTCATTGAATATCAAAGCCTTGCGGGCTGAGCTGGAATCAGCACTTGAAGGGGCTGTCATCTTTGCGAGTGAAGCGGAACGCCTGCCCAACACAACCTGTTTTGCCGTGCCGGGCTTCAGGGCGGAAACCCTGCTGATGAACTTCGATCTCGCGGGCGTTGCCGTATCGTCAGGTTCGGCCTGTTCATCCGGCAAGGTCGGTCGGTCCCACGTTCTGGATGCGATGGGCGTGGCACCTGAAATCTCCTCTGCCGCATTGCGCGTAAGCCTGGGGTGGAACTCAACGGCTGCCGATGTGCAGCTCTTCATCACCGTTTGGAAACAGCTTGTCGCCCGGCACCGGGCGCGGCGGGCTGCCTGAGGAAAGAGTCATGGCCGATCTTGAAACCATCGAACTGGTCAAGGACATCGACGTCGACAAGTACAAGTACGGCTTCGAGACCGACATCGAGTCCGAACTCGCGCCGAAGGGCCTGAGCGAAGACATCGTCCGCTACATTTCCGCCAAAAAGAACGAGCCGCAGTGGATGCTGGACTGGCGTCTGGAAGCGTTCCGCGTCTGGCAGAACATGGAAGAACCAACCTGGGCCAAGGTCAGCTATCCCAAGATCGATTTCCAGGACCTGCACTATTACGCGGCGCCAAAATCCACGCCTGCTCCCAAGTCGCTCGATGAAGTCGATCCCAAGCTGCTGGAAACCTATGCCAAGCTCGGCATTCCCCTGAAGGAACAGGAAATCCTCGCCGGGGTGAGGAAGCAGGGCGAGAAGAGCGAACTTGATGGCGAGTCGGGCGGTGAATACGCCAGCGGCAAGGTGGCCGTTGATGCCGTGTTCGATTCCGTTTCGGTTGTCACAACCTTCAAGGACGAGTTGAAGAAGCACGGCGTCATTTTCTGTTCGATTTCAGAGGCCCTGCGTGAACACCCGGAACTGGTGAAACAGCATCTCGGATCGGTAGTGCCGCAAGGCGACAACTTCTATGCGGCACTCAACGCTGCCGTCTTCTCTGACGGGTCCTTTGTCTATGTGCCGCCGGGGGTGCGCTGCCCCATGGAACTCTCCACCTATTTCCGCATGAACGCCAAGAACACCGGGCAGTTCGAGCGAACCCTCATCATTGCCGACAAAGGGTCTTACGTCTCCTATCTGGAAGGCTGCACCGCGCCCACCCGTGACGAGAGCCAGCTTCACGCCGCCGTGGTTGAACTGATTGCGCTGGAAGATGCCGAGATCAAGTATTCGACGGTGCAGAACTGGTATCCCGGCGACGCGGAAGGCAAGGGCGGCATCTACAATTTCGTCACCAAGCGCGGCGATTGCCGGGGCGCGCACTCCAAGATTTCGTGGACGCAGGTCGAAACCGGTTCTGCCATCACATGGAAGTATCCGAGCTGCATCCTGCGCGGCGACCATTCGCGCGGCGAGTTCTATTCGATCGCCATTTCAAACGGCCGCCAGCAGGTGGACAGTGGCACCAAGATGATCCATCTCGGCAAGAACACCTCGAGCCGCATCATTTCAAAGGGGATTGCCGCAGGCCGCAGCGACAACACCTATCGCGGGCTGGTATCAGCCCACCGCAAGGCCCTCAACGCCCGCAACTTCACCCAGTGCGACTCGCTGCTGATCGGCGACAAGTGCGGGGCGCACACCGTGCCTTATATCGAGAGCAAGACCTCGACCGCGCAGTTTGAACACGAGGCCACCACCTCGAAGATCAGCGACGACCAGATGTTCTACTGTATGTCACGCGGCCTGTCCGAAGAAGAGGCCGTGGCACTGATCGTCAATGGCTTCGTGCGTGACGTGCTCCAGCAACTGCCCATGGAGTTCATGGCGGAAACACAGAAGCTCATTGGCATTTCACTGGAAGGAAGCGTGGGATGACCTTCGTACTCCCCGGCATCATTCCAGACACCACTGCAACAACATTCATCCCGACCACCTGACCCGGATCAACCATGCTCGAAATCAACAACCTCCACGTCAAGCTCGAAGACGAATCCCGTGAGATCCTGAAAGGGCTCACGCTCTCGGTGAAGCCGGGCGAAGTGCACGCCATCATGGGGCCGAACGGTTCCGGCAAGTCCACCCTGTCCTATGTTCTCTCCGGGCGCGAAGGCTATGAGGTGACGGAAGGCTCGGTCACCTTCAAGGGCGAAGACCTACTGGCACTGGAACCAGACCAGCGTGCCGCCAAAGGCGTGTTCCTGGCGTTCCAGTATCCGATCGAAATCCCCGGCGTGGCCACAATGCAGTTCCTCAAGGTGGCACTCAATGCCCAACGCAAGGCGCGGGGACAAAAGGAAATGAGTGCGCCGGACTTCATGCGTCACGTGAAAGACCGGGCAGCGCGCCTGAATGTGTCGCAGGACATGCTGCGTCGGCCCGTCAATGTCGGCTTTTCCGGCGGCGAGAAGAAGAGGGCGGAAATCCTTCAGATGGCGGTGCTGGAACCGTCACTCTGCGTGCTCGACGAAACCGACTCCGGCCTCGACATCGACGCTTTGCGCGTGGTTGCGGAAGGCGTGAATGCATTGCGTTCGCCGGACCGTGCCATGATCGTCATCACGCATTACCAGCGCCTGCTGGACTATATCGTCCCGGACAAGGTTCACGTGCTGTCCGATGGCAAAATCGTTAGGACCGGCGGCAAGGAACTGGCCCTCGAACTTGAGGAAAAGGGTTATGCCGACTACGTGGTGAAAGCGGCATGAGTGCGCTTCTTCCCAGGACAGCGGCAGAGGACTCCCTGGGCGTCTCCCTGCCGAACCGGCGCAGCGAGGAGTGGAAGTGGACCGATCTCCGGCGGCTGGTGACGGCTCCCTATGCCCGCAAGATAGTGGCGGCCCGCGATGCCGATATTGACCGTCTGGTGGCGTCGTCGCCCTTTGCCAGTGTCAAGGCCAAGCGCATCATCATCGTCAATGGCGTTTATGACGCGAAACGCTCGCAACTGCCCCGGGGTGAAATCAATGCTGTGGTGCCGCTGGCAGACGACGTGATTGTCGGCATTGGCAGCAAACTTGAGGCGTCCGGCGTGTCACTTGTATTTGACGGCAATGCGGACCTTCCGGTCGAGATTGTCCATGTGGCCACCGGGGCGGCACAGCAGGCCATCGGCGTGCGCCACACGATCTCTGTTGCGGCAAACGCGGCTGCGACCGTGATTGAGACATTCGTGGGTGAAGGCGACTACCTCTGCAATACGGTGACGGAAATCAGCCTTGCCGAGGGCGCGCGGGTTGACCGTATCAAGGCCGAGGTGGAATCACCTGAAGCGACACACCTGTCCCATGTCATTGCGACACTCGCGGCCACCGCCATGTTGCGCGACTTCACGCTCACCTCCGGTGCCGCGTTGAACCGCCAGAACGGAACCCTGACCTTCCTCGGCGAAAATGCCGATGCCCAGATTGCCGGAACCTATCTTCTGAAGGGCAGGCAGCATGCCGACACCCGTCTCGTTGTCGATCACGCCGTCCCGCATTGCACGTCTCGCGAACTCTTCAAGTGCGTGATGGACGATAACGCACGTGGGATTTTCCAGGGCAAGGTCATCGTCAGGCCGGACGCCCAGAAGACCGATGGCAAGCAGTCCTCGCACGCGCTGCTGTTGTCGGAAGCGGCAGAGTTCGATGCCAAGCCCGAACTGGAGATCTACGCCGACGACGTGGTTTGTGGCCATGGCGCCACGGCGGGCGACCTGAACCACGACCACATGTTCTATCTCAAGTCGCGCGGCATTCCGGAACCGGACGCAAAGTCGCTGCTGATTGCGGCCTTCGCAGGTGAAGCCTTTGAAACGATTGAGCACGAGGGCATCCGTGAATGCCTCTCGGCCTATGCGGAGGGCTGGCTTGCGCGCCGCTGATGTTTGACGTTACCGCCATTCGCAACGACTTCCCCATCCTCTCCCGTGAGGTCTACGGCAAGCCGCTGGTCTATCTCGACAACGCCGCCTCGGCGCAGAAGCCGAAGGCCGTGATTGACGCAATGATGCATAGCATGACGGCGGAATACGCCAACGTGCACCGTGGGCTGCATTTCCTCTCCAACGCGGCAACACAGGCCTTCGAGGATGCAAGGGAAAGCGTGCGCCGCTTTCTGAATGCGCCGTCGAAAGACCAGATCATTTTCACCCGCAACGCCACCGAAGCGATCAATCTTGTGGCGCAGAGTTTTGGCGGCTTGGTCATCGGAGAGGGCGACGACATCGTTCTTTCGATCATGGAGCACCATTCCAACATCGTTCCGTGGCACTTCCACCGGGAACGGCGCGGCGCTGTGCTCAAATGGGTGCCAGTGGATGACGAGGGCAATTTCCTGCTCGACGAATTTGCCAGACTTCTGGGACCGCGCACCAGGATGGTCGCGGTGACCATGATGTCCAATGCCTTGGGAACGGTCGTTCCTGTTGGCGAAGTCATCCGGCTGGCCCATGCCAAGGGGATTCCCGTATTGGTTGATGCGAGCCAGGGGGCGGTCCATGGCCATGTTGATGTGCAGGCGCTGGACGCCGATTTTCTCGTCTTCACTGGCCACAAGACCTATGGCCCAACCGGCATTGGCGTCCTTTATGGCAAGGCAGAGCACTTGCGGAAAATGCCGCCATATCAAGGCGGTGGCGAGATGATCTCGGAAGTCACTGTAGACAGCATAAGCTACAACGACCCGCCGCACCGCTTCGAGGCGGGAACACCTGCGATTGTCGAGGCCATCGGCCTTGGCGCTGCACTGGACTACATGCGGGGCGTTGGTCTTGAGGCCATTGCGGCACATGAGAAGGCCCTGCACGACTACGCGATGGAGCGTCTGTCCGGCATCAATGCCTTGCGCATCTATGGCCAGGCCCGGGAAAAGGGGCCAATCATCTCCTTCACCATGGACGGTGCCCACGCCCATGATGTGGCCACCGTGATTGATCGCCAGGGCGTTGCCGTGCGTGCGGGGACCCATTGCACACAACCATTGCTTCAGCGCTTCGGCGTCACCGCCACCTGCCGCGCCTCATTCGCCATGTACAACACCCGTGAAGAGGTTGATAAACTCGCAGAGGCCCTTATCTCTGCCCGGAGGATATTCGGATGATGGATGCCGCACCCGGAACGACAGGGCATGCGCCTGACAACCTGCCCAACCCCTCCGCCATCCCGGCGGACGAACTGGCGCGCCTGACCGACGACATCATCACGGCACTGAAGACAGTCTATGACCCGGAGATTCCCGTGGACATTTATGAGCTCGGGCTGATCTACAAGGTCGATATCGATGATGACCGCAACGTCGCCATCGACATGACCCTGACGGCTCCCGGCTGTCCCGTTGCGGGCGATATGCCGGGCTGGGTCGAGAATGCCGTGGGCTCCGTGGCCGGTGTCCAATCGGTGAAGGCAAAGATCGTTTTTGATCCGCCATGGGACCACTCGCGCATGAGCGAGGAAGCCCGCATGGCACTCAATATGTGGTGAGGATGACAATGGCCCAGGCAGCACGCCCGCAAGTGATGAAGCTGACAGATGCAGCCGCGACCCGCATCCGCGATCTCATGTCGAGGGGCGAAGGCGTCGGTCTTCGTGTCGGCGTGAAAAACGGCGGCTGTGCCGGCATGGAATACACCATGGAATGGGCCAAGGATCAGAAACCCTTTGACGAAGTGGTCGAAGACAAGGGCGCGCGTGTTTTGATTGACGCAAAAGCGCTGATGTTCCTTCTCGGCACCGAAATGGACTACCAGACAGGTGTGCTGAAATCGGGCTTTGTGTTCAACAATCCCAACCAGACGTCCGCCTGCGGCTGTGGTGAAAGCGTGCAGTTGCAGCCGGCCCCGCTGGGCCAGTAGGCCTCAGCACATTCCCGTCACGAATTTGCGGATGGGCGCCTTCTCGGCCGGACCGCGAAAGGCAACGCCGATCGTGTCATTATGTTTCCAGGCGATTTGCACAGGGCGGATCGAGTTGTCCGAGATCATGAGCAGCCTGAACTTGTGCGGCAACACATGCGCACCGCCCACCTGGATCTTGGCCCCGGTTTCGGACATGTCCCGCACCGTGCAGTCGATGGCACGCCAGTCGTCCAGCACGATTTTGGCGGACTTCAGCACACGCTGCCGCCGCGCCCGGCGGTGCTCGGCGGGAGCAGCCTCGGTTTCCGGCATGTCAGCAGTGGTTAAAGCCTCAGTCATGAGGCGTAACCTTAATGCCGAAACCTTAAGGGCGGTGAAATGAACAGATGTGGGAAAATCCCGCACACATGCGATCAGGCGCGGGTTGTCCGGGTGAGAAAGGCCGGCATGTTGCCCTGGTCAAAACCACGGAAATCCGGGCCGTCATCAGCGGTTTCACGGCGGTTTTCGCGGCGTGGCTGCTGCTGCGGAGGCCGCGCGGACTGGGCGGGACGCTCGGTGTGGCGGGTCCGTTGGGCTGGCTCGGCCTTCACCGCGCGTTCACCTTGTCTTGCGATTTCAGGCTGCTGCTCAACCGATGTTTCGCTTTGCCGTGTGCCACGGGGCTTGCGATCCCGGCCTTCGGCACGCTGGCCCTCGCGGGATTGGCCGCGTCCGCCCCGGCGGTCTCTGCCGCGGGAACCTTCCGCAGATGAGTCTTCGCTTTCAGACACCGGTACGCCAATGTCGAACCAATCCACCGACTTCTTGATCAGGTCTTCAATGGCCTTGAAGTGCTTGCTGTCGTGGCTGGTCACCAGCATGTAGGCGTGGCCCTCGCGGCCAGCACGTCCAGTGCGGCCAATGCGGTGCACATAGTCTTCAGAGTGGATGGGCACGTCGAAATTGAAGACGTGGCTCACTTCCGGAATGTCGAGGCCACGGGCCGCCACGTCAGAGGCGATGAGGAAGGTGACTTCCTGTGCGCGGAATGCCGCAAGCGTCCGCAAGCGGGCAGACTGGTCCATGTCGCCATGCAGCGCGGCGGCATTGAAGCCATGCTTGCGCAAAGACTTTTCAAGCAGGGCCACGGTTGTCTTGCGGTTGGCAAAGACAATGGCGTTCTTGATGTCACCCTGCGAGCGGATGAGCGTGCGAAGCGCATCCCTCTTCGCCTTGGGATCGGATGGGCACTTCACCGCGAACTGCGAGATGGTGGCAGCGGTGGAGGAGACGGCGGCTGTTTCCACCTGCACCGGATTGTGCAGGAATTGCGCGGTCAAACGCTGGATTTCCGGCGGCATTGTTGCCGAGAAGAAAAGTGTCTGCCGCGTGAAGGGCAGCAGCTTGCAGATGCGCTCAATGTCGGGAATAAATCCCATGTCGAGCATGCGGTCCGCTTCGTCGATCACCAGCAATTCAACGCCGGTCAGCAGCAGCTTGCCGCGTTCGAAATGGTCGAGCAGGCGGCCCGGCGTGGCGATCACGACATCAGCACCACGGTCGATCTTGGCGGCCTGCGGTTCGAAGGCCACGCCACCGATCAGTGTCGCCACCGAAAGATTGTGCATGCGGCCGAGGGCTTCAAAAGCCTCCTGCACCTGCATCGCCAGTTCACGTGTCGGCTCCAGAATGAGCGTGCGCGGCATGCGGGCGCGGGCGCGGCCCTTTTCCAGCAGCGTCAGCATCGGCAACACAAATGCCGCCGTCTTGCCGGAACCCGTCTGGGCGAGGCCCAGCACGTCGCGGCGCGCGAGGGCGTGGGGAATGGCTTCTGCCTGGATGGCGGTGGGAGACGTATAACCTGCCGCAGAGACGGCTTCGAGGACTTTGGGGCTCAATCCGAGCGTTGCAAAACTCATGTGTTCAGAAAATACCTGGGCGAGAGGAAAAACAGGGCGGGGCGGCTCGCCGGACCAAAGCGCCTGACTCTGCCTGCGCCAATAGGGATTTCCGCCCAAAGAGTCAAATTGCCATCTGGGCGCTGGTGCGGCTGTGGCCGTTCATCATCGCCTCAGCGGTCGGCGCTGTCAGGGCGCTGATAGGTCCGCAAGATTGCCCTACAAGTTGATTTGTCAGTCGTGGCGGATTGGTTATCCTGCAACTGAGAAGCAGAGAGGTCTCGGAAAATGACACCACCTGCATAGGTCGTCAGACCCAGACAATCAGGCAAAGCGTGTTGCATCGGCGATTCCGGTGCGCGCAGTTTGATTTCCATTTGAAGCATCAAGTTGGCCAGACGGCCATGACAGAAGCCCCGTTGGGTACGCCACCCCGGGGCTTCACCATCTTCAGGGAATGTCCGTTCAGCACGCTTGACAGGATTTCCGCCACCCCCGCTTTTCAACGGCCATGCTCAGCGGCTATGCTTCGACCATGACCGCCATTGTCGCCTTGCCCGTTCTGGAAACCCCCTCGCTGCTCTTGCGAGAAATCCGGTCGCGTGACGTTGCACAATTGTCGGCATTCATGACCCAGCCGCGCTATCAGCGCCATATCGCCCACAGGCTCCGCGATGAAGCAGCCGTTGCGGATTTCGTCCGCCGCCAGGTGGCGGTACAGGGTGACCGCCGCCGCCAGATATTCCACCTTGCGGCGGAGGAGAAGCTGAGTGGTGACGTGGTCGGTGAAGGATTCATCATCACCCATGGCGCGGGCGACTACGAAGTGGGCTGGGGCGTTCACCCGGCCATGTGGTCGATGGGGCTTGGGAGCGAGATCGGCAGGGCACTTCTCGCCATCGGCTTCGAACACCTGAAGGCGAAGTCCGTATGGTGCAAGATCATGGTGCCCAACGGTGCCTCCCTCACAGTTGCGCGGCGAATCGGCATGGGCGAGCAGGGCTCGCAGGCGGAATATCCCGTGGGGCAGGGACGGTTCGAGCGCGTCGCCATCTACCGCATGACCGATTCGGGCTATTTCGATTTGCCATATTGATTCCCGGCCATCGCCCCGCGTTGGCCTCATTCCCGGAAGAAGAATTGCGGCCATGTCGTGCCATCCAGAGCAACTCAAGGTCTTGCGCAAGCCAGTTGCCGCGTTGGCATTCTGTCTGCTGTTCGTCGGCTTTGCTCAGGCTACTCCGAAGGACTACTGTGAAGCCTATGCCCGGGATTTTGCCGACCGTGGCCCGCGCGACGATACGGTGTGGGCAGCCCGCCAGAAGAATGCTCTCACCGACTGCCTGCTGCAGTTTCAGCCTGTGAAAAGTGAGCCGCAAGCGCCCGCTGCCCAGCCCAAGGCAGTGAAGAAAGTCGCCAAGGCCAAGCCGGTGAAGGCAAGGGAAGAACCCGCGCCAGAGCCGGAAATCGCGGAGCCATTGCCGGAGCCAGCCGTCATCGTGGCACCTGACATCGAACCGCCTGCAAAACCCGCAAAGAAAATCGCAACGGCCCCGCAAGCAAAGCGCAACACCCTGTTGTCGCGGTTCTTCAAGCCGAAGGCCGGCACCGAGCCGGCCAGCAACGGGAAGCCGGAGCCTTTCTCGCAAGCCTGGCTTGACTATTGCGAACGCAAATATGCCTCCTTCAACCGCGCCTCAGGCACCTACACCTCCTTCAAGGGGGTGGAGCGGAAATGTCTCGTCACGGACTGACACTGGTCATCTCCGTATGAAGCGGTTAAGCCGCAGTCATGGCGGGAGACGGCATTGATGTTCGGGTGGTGGGGGCTGGTCCGGCGGGACTGATGGCGGCAGAAGTGCTGGCCACGGGTGGGCTTCGCGTCCAGATCATCGACCACCATCGTCAGCCCGCACGCAAGTTTCTGCTGGCAGGCCGCGGCGGCTTGAACATCACCCACTCTGAACCCCTGGAACAGCTTCTGAATCGTTATGGCGACGCGCGCGCCTTCCTGGAGCCCGCCATTCGCGCCTTTCCACCGGAGGCATTGCGCCTCTGGTGTGGCGGGCTGGGAATCGAGACTTTTGTGGGTTCGTCGGGCCGCATCTTCCCGGACGGCATGAAGGCTTCGCCACTCCTTCGGGCCTGGTTGCGGCGTCTGGAAGGACTGGGCGTCACCCGCAAGACACCGCAGGCCTGGACAGGATTCGATGACGTACCGACCATCCTGGCCATGGGCGGTGCCAGTTGGCCGGAGCTTGGTTCAGATGCCGCGTGGGTCAGGCTCTTCAATGACGCTGGCATTGACGTTACCCCAATGTCCGCCTCCAACAGCCGCCAACGCGTTGCCTGGAGCAGGGAGTTCACGGGACGCTTTGCCGGACAGCCCGTCAAGAACGTTGCAGTCTCGGTGGCTGGCGGCGCGCCCGTCCGGGGTGAGCTGCTGATCGCGGAGGATGGCATTGAGGGTGGCGCCGTCTATGCCATGGCGCGCCACCTGCGCGCACCGGGCACCAGTCTGCAGATCGACCTGAAACCCGATCTTTCGGCCCAGCAGGTGGCGGAACGCCTTTCTCGTCCACGCGGCAAGGATTCGCGCAGCACCTACTTGCGCAAGACCCTCAACCTCTCCCCCGCAGCCATTGCCCTGATGCGGGAGACAGGGGGCGAAAACCCCAAGCAGGTGATGCTGTCCGTTCAGGGGCCGGTGGACATCCGCCGCGCCATATCGACGGCAGGTGGCGTGGCGCGCCATGAGGTGGACAGCCACTTCCGGCTTTTGAAGCAACCCGGCACGTGGGTGGCAGGCGAGATGCTGGATTGGGATGCGCCAACCGGCGGCTACCTGTTGCAGGCCTGCATGGCAACGGCCCGATGGGCCGCACTGGATTGCCTGCATAAGCTGGACATGAAGCGAAAATGAACGTCGGGTTCCGCAGGTGTTCAGTCTGGCAGCACTAAACCGTTCTCCATCAACACGGGGCAACCGCCTCTACGAGGACTGGAGAACATCATGAAGACCATCAGCAAATCATTCACCGCCGCCATCCTGACCCTCGGCCTCATGCTGCCCATGGGCCTCGCCAGCGAAGCCAGCGCCATGTCCGCCCACAAGTATTGCAGCAAGGTGGCGAAGAAGTATGCCAGCAAGAAGACGGACAAGAAGGTGTTCACCCACATGGTGGCCGGTGGCGTCATGGGAGGCCTCCTGGGCAACGCTCTCGGTGGCAAGAAGACGACGGTCGGATTTGCCGCGGGCGGTGCAGCCCTCGGCATGATCGACGGCGCCAGCAAGTGGGACATGTATTACGCCAACGCCTATGAATCCTGCATGGAAGACATGGAGGACTGATCCTCCTCCCCCACCAACTCCACAGGGGCCGGACGACCGTCCGGCCTTTTCGTTTTCAGGCCTTGGTCAGCTTTGCGGACGCCTTGGCTGCCGTCTTGCGGTTGCGCAGCACATGCTCGTGCGCCGCATCATACAATGCCGAGTCCTTGAACGTCCGGTGCCCCAGGACGTGTCCGACAAGTACCAGCGCCGTGCGCGTCAACTTTTCGGCCCGCACCTTCTTCGCGATGTCGCCGAGGCTGCCATGGATGAACTGCTGGTCCGGCCAGCCCACACGGAACGCCACGACGACCGGGCAATCCTCCCCATAGTGTGGTGTCAGGGCACGCTGAATGTAGGGCAGATTGCGAACCGAGAGATGAATGGCCAGCGTCGCCCGCGATGCCCCCAGCTTTTCCAGTTCTTCGCCAGGCGGCATGGCCGAGGATTGCATGGACGTGCGCGTGAGGATCACCGTCTGCGCCACTTCCGGCAGCGTGAATTCTGTTTTCAAGGCGGCGGCGGCTGCCGCGAAGGCAGGCACGCCCGGCGTCACGTCATAGTCGATGCCGAGGGCGTCGAGCCTGCGCATCTGTTCGGCGATGGCACCATAGAGGGAGGGATCGCCCGAATGGACACGCGCCACATCTTGCCCCGCGTCATGCGCGGTTCTGATGTGGCCGATGATCTCGTCGAGATGCATGGGGGCCGTGTCCAGCACAAGGGCACCGGCGGGTGCTGCCTTCACAATCTCCTCCGGCACCAGCGAGCCCGCGTAAAGGCACACCGGGCAGGACTGGATGATCTTCAGTCCACGGACGGTAATGAGGTCAGGAGCACCGGGACCGGCGCCGACAAAATGAACAGTCATCGGGGTTCCATCTTCTTGGCATAGCCGCGGGGCGTGTAGGCGTAGGTCTTGCCGTCACCGCGTGTGATGGCACGCGATTGCGATGATCCGACCATGACCAGCGTGAGCATGTCGACATCTTCGGCGCGGAAGTCGGCAAAGCGGATGATGCGCACGTTTTCTTCTGGCCGGCCGAGGCTGGAGGCAAGAACAACGGGCGTGTCGGGTCTGCGGTGCGGGCGCAGGATGTCAAAGGCCTTGACAATCTGGTCTGTGCGCTTGAGGGAGCGGGGATTGTAGAAGGAGATCACGAAATCTCCTTCCGCCGCCGCTGTCACCCGCTTCACAATGGTCTCCCACGGGGTCAACAGGTCAGAGAGCGAGATGCAGCAGAAGTCATGGCCGATCAGCGCGCCAGCCCGCGCACTCGCCAACTGAAAGGCCGAAATGCCGGGATGAACCTCAACAGCGATGCGGCAGGGTTCCCGGTCAATCAATTCATAGACCAGCGCCGCCATGGCGAAAATTGCGGGATCACCCGAACACACCAGCGCCACCCGCTTGCCCTGCTTGGCAAGCTCAATGGCGTGGCGGCAGCGCTTCTCTTCATCACCGAGCGGAAAGTCGTGACGGGTTTGGCCGTTGCGAAGGCTTTCAACAAGGTCGAGATACAGTGAATATCCAACCCATTCTGAAGCGTCCCAGAGTTTGAACTCGACCTCCTGACTCATGAGCCGATGTTCACCAGGCCCAATGCCGACAACGGAAACGGAACCTCTAATCCTTCCGTTTGGAATAAAATAGGCTTCGGGAGACTTCGCTATTGCTATGGTCGCTCGCTTACTCTTTGTTTTGGGCACGATCAGTTCGGCACCTTCGCCAATCAATGCAAGAGCAGCAGCCTCGGCAACACTCGGTGTGCCAACTTCTTTCTCAACGACGGAGGAGGGGGACTTAATGCGATGCTCTTCTGCCTTGAGCTCTTCAGCAGAAAAATACATCACCGGATCGAATTGGTTGATCGCCGGTTCATCTTCTTTCAGGTCAATGGATGCATGTCGCAACACGGATTTTTCTGCGATATTGTGTTTGAGGAGAGTATCTGAAATCAGTTGCCGCACTTCCATCGGGTCTGTGCCGCGCTCGCAACCAATTCCGACAGTCAGGACTCGGGGATGATACACGAGATGTTTGGGGCCACCGCGCTTTCGATAGATTGTGACTTCTTGGACAATTTCCTCGCCGCGCAGTCGGGCTGCTGCTGCCGATTTCGCGTCCTCGGGATTAGAGAGAGCGAGACCTTCTCCGGGTTCGTCCAACGCTTCGCCAAAGCGAACGTCACTTGCTGTGGTGATTGCCGCATGACCACCTATTGCAACCGAAATCTGCTTTGCGAGGTCATTTGCGCCGTGATGTCCACCGATGAGTGGAACAACGCTTGACCCATCCTCGGCGACCGCCACAACAGGCGGTTCACGGTGTTTCAGCTCCAGCCGACTGGCCACAGATCGGACGAGAATCCCCGAGGCACAGACACCAATGACTGCCTGTGCCAAGACGAAGGCTTTCGCTATTGCGTGTGTCGCCTTCTCGAAATGCACATCCGCGCCCGCAAGCCCCTCCGGCCCATGGATCAACCCGCCTACAGTCTCCTTGATCTTGCGGGCGGTGGACAGGGCAGATGGCCCGAGAACAAAAATGGCGATTTGGCGCTGGGCCATCTCAGGTCCTTACAATGATGGTCGTGAAATAGGGCAGGGCGTCATCCGCGATGTCTTCAACAGGCTGGATGGATTGTTCCGCCTGCGTGGCCTTGGTCACCGCCGTTGCCCGCGTGATGAGATCAAGGGCAGACAGCACTTGCTTCACCTTGCCGAAGTGCCGCCCCACCTTGATGATGGCGGCGGCCTGGCAGGTCATGAGTTCATCGCGCAGCCGACCCGCATCCAGCGTCGCAGGCAGGACTTTCAGCACATCATCGCGTTTGCACAGGGGCTGGCCAAGTTCGGCGGCGCACGCCACCGGCGACACCACGCCGGGCACGACGACGCAGGAAAACTGCGCGGAAAGCCGCTCAAACACATACATGAAACTGCCGTAGAAGAAGGGGTCACCTTCACACAGCATGACAACATCGTCGCCCTTTGCGAGATGGCTGGCGATCTCCACCGCACCGGCATCATAGGCCGCCTGGGCCGGTTCGCGCTCGGTGCGCATCGGCATGTCGATGGCGATTTCCCGGGCATCATCTGGCAGGAAGGGCTTGGCGATGGCCCGGGCCGTGGAGTCACTGCCGTGGGCCGCAAGATAGGCGATGACCTTTGCTGTTGAGATGAGACGCCACGCCTTCACCGTCATCAGTTCCGGGTCGCCCGGACCGACGCCCACACCATACAGGGTTCCGCTCATGGTTTTGTCACCCGCCATTGTGTCACCGCCATGCGAGGCCGCATGGCGCGCAGGTTGCCCACACGTGTGAGTGTGGAAACATCCATGCGCACCAACTCGCCACCATGTTTTTCCTGCAAGTCATAGAGGTGCATCTCGCCCTCCAGTGTCACGACGTTGGCGGCCATGCGGCCGCCGCGGCGCAGGCGCTCCCATGCGCGTTCAAATGTGCCGGGTTCGGAGATGCCACCACCGATGAAAACCGCATGCGGATCGGGCAGTCCATCATAGGCAATCGGTGCTGCCGACGCGATGACCTTGAGGCGGGGCGCGCCGAGCTGGTCGGCGTTTGCGGCAATCATGGCGCGCCGCTCGGCATCCGGCTCGATGGCAATCGCCTCGCAGCCCCGCGTGGAGCGCATCCATTCGATGCCTACGGAACCTGAACCCGCCCCCACATCCCACAGCAACTGATCAGGAGCAGGGGTCAGTGCCGCGAGCGTCATGGCGCGGATTTCGCGTTTGGTGATCTTGCCGTCATGGTTGAAGGCGTCATCTGGCAAGCCTGCAAGACGGGACCAGATTCTGGCACCAGTACCGGCGATGCAGTGCACGGCCAGCGTGTTGAGTGGCGACCAGGTCTTCGCAGGCGGGGAATCTGCGGAGAAGGTGGTGGCGGCTTCAGCATCTCCCCCCATGTTTTCCAGAACTGTCACGCGGCTTTCGCCGAACCCGCGCGCCACGAGACGGCGGCACACTTCGGCAACCGACGTTTCATCTTCTGTCAGGATCAGCAGCCGTGCGTCGGGCTGGATGAACGTTTCCACATTCGCAGCCGGACGGCCATGGATGGTGAAGCAGTCGCAATCGGGAATGGACCAGCCGAGGCGTGACGCCGCAAGTGAGAATGCCGAGAGATGCGGAATGATCAGTACTTCGTTTTTCGGAATGAAGGTGAGGATCTTGCGCGCCACGCCAAAATTCATCGGGTCGCCCGTGGCAAGAATGGCTGTCGATTGACCGCGCCGGGCCTTGACCTGTTCCACAACGGCAGCAAAAGGCTGCGGCCATTCGTAGCGCTGTGCGACGGAGGGAGGCAGCATGGCCAGTGTGCGTTCCGATCCAATTACATGGTTTGCGGCAGACAAGGCGTGGCGCGCCCTTGCGCCAAGCCCTTCAAATCCGTCCTCTCCGATCCCGATGATGCTGAGCCAAACACTCATTCGGCACCTCCCAGCAGTGCGTTGATGACAGCAGCGGCCATCGCAGAGCCGCCCTGACGCCCGCGCAGGGCCACAAACGGAGTGCCACGCGGGTTGGCGATCAGCTGTTCCTTGCTTTCCGCAGCACCGACAAACCCCACTGGCAGACCCACAATCGCGGCAGGACGCGGTGCTCCGGCATCAATCATGTCCAACAGGTGGAAGAGGGCAGTCGGCGCATTGCCGATTACGGCGATGGACCCCGCGAGGTATGGCCGCCACAGTTCAACGGCAGCCGCGGAGCGCGTGTTGCCGATTTCGGTGGCAACCTCTTTGGTGCGCGGATCGTTGAGGGTGCAGATGATGCGCTCGCGGTCAGGAAAGAGCCTTGCGATGATCCCGTGCCGCACCATCTCGGCATCAACCAGGATCTTGCCACCCGCCATCAGCGCCACTTCGGCTGCCGTCACAAAGTCCTGCGAAATGATGAGATTGCGCGCAATATCCGTCATTCCACAGGCGTGGATGACGCGGCGAGCCACCGCACGGGCATTGGCGGGAATGAGCGACAGGTCCGCCTCTGCATCAATCGTGGCAAAGGACAGCGAATAGATCGCGTCCGGATTTTTCAGGTAGTCGCTCATCACGTTCCCGGTTTCAGCGTGCGCGGGCCAAGTGGATGGTCCGCATGGGGATAGGGCGCATGGGTGTGGCCATGGTCATGCGAATGGCCGTGGTCATGGTGATGCCCATGACCATGACCATGATGATGATCATGGGTGTGCTCGGGCCGGGAGGTCAATTCAAATGGGCCGCTGGCGGTCGCCTTGCAGGCATTGGTGCAGGGTCCGCCATTGCAATGCGGGCAGTCATCGCTGGTGCCGATGCCTTCCACGTGGTGGTGGTGGCTCTCCTGCACGGCACCCACGTCAGCCTCGAAACCCAGCACCTGCGTGCGGTACTTGCACAGCTGGCAGTTCATGGCGATGTCGCCGGAAATGATCTGCTCCAGCCGCTCCACAAACGTGTCGATGACGGCGGGATGGTCGTTGAGATAGGGCGCCTTGATGAACTCGATGTCCGGGTGCCGTGCGGCAACCACGTCCGTCGCATCATAGATGCGGTCCACCAGAATGCCGGTGAACAGGAAATACGGGAACACCACGATGCGCTTGAAGCCCAACCGTACACAATGTTCGAGGCCCGGTTCCACCAGCGGGAAGGTGACGCCCGAATAGGCCACTTCGCCCCAGCCGAAGCCAAAGCCCTCCCACAACATGCGCATGACCTTGGAGACATTGGAGTTGGCATCGGGATCAGACGCACCGCGCCCCACCACCACCAGCAAGGTGTCATGCCGGGAGACTTGATCACCAGCCGCCTTCAAAGCCTGCTCGATGCGGTCTCCGGCAGCGCGCAGCATCTTGGGGTCAATGCCCAGTTCCTTGCCGTAGTTGATGGTGACGCCGTTCTGGGCGGCGTAGGTGTTGAGAACGGAGGGAATGTCGTTCTTGGCATGTCCAGCGGCAAACAGCATGCCCGGCACCGCAAGAACCCGGGTCACGCCGCTGGCCCGAAGCTTGTCGAGCCCGTCCCGGATGATCGGCGTCGCAAATTCGAGGTAGCCGAACTCCACGGGATATTGCGGCAGGCGCTTTTTCAGGTGCTCCGCCAGCACGGCGAATTCCTTCACCGCGTCCTTGTCGCGGCTACCGTGCCCGCACAGCATCACACCCAGTTTTTCCGACATGTCTTGCGCCTTTCCACATCGCAGCGCCGCGGTAACCGCGGGGGAAAGGCAGCATCCGGACTGGGCCCCGCTTGGGTCGGCCGCACCGGAGTGGCTCTCAGCCCCATCCAGCCGGGGCGCTGCTTCCTGTGCTCTTAGGCGGGTAGGGGCAGGGCCACAAGGCCGCAAACGTCACATCAAAACTCAATCCCGGCCTGTGCCTTCACGCCGCTGCGGAAAGGATGCTTCACCTGCTCCATCTCGGTCACCAGATCGGCGATTTCGATCAATTCGTCGCGGGCATTGCGTCCGGTGATGACGATATGCTTGTCCATCGGGCGGTTGCGCAACACGTCAAGCACCTCATCCATCGGCAGGTAGTCGTAGCGCAGCACGATGTTGAGTTCGTCCAGCAGCACCATCTTGTAGGAGGGATCGGCGATCAGCCGCTTGGCTTCCTCCCAGCCCTCCCGGGCATGGGCCATGTCGCGCGCCCGGTCCTGGGTTTCCCAGGTGAAACCTTCACCTGCGGCCTTGATGGTGACGAGATCAGGGAAATTCTCCAGCACCGTCCGCTCGCCCGTATCCCAAGCTCCCTTGATGAACTGGATGACGCCGGACTTGAAGCCGTGGCCGATGCAGCGGAACACCATGCCGAAGGCGGCTGTGGACTTGCCCTTTCCCTTTCCGGTGTGGACGATCAGCAAGCCCCGCTCGATGGTCTTGCCCGCCATGATCTTGTCGCGGGCCGCTTTCTTCTTGGCCATCTTGTCGTGGTGGCGGGCGAGGTCGTGGTCGTTGTCTTCGCTCATGTCTGCAACTCTCTCAGGCGGTCATAGGTGGAATTGAGGCGCGGCTGCCAAAGGCCGCGGGCGATGGCTTCATCAAGCCTCGCCGCGATCTCCTTCAGCGCATGGGGGTTGTTCTCGGCAATGAACGCCCGCGTGTCATCATCACCGATGTAGGCATCGAAGGCGAGATCGAAATGATGCGATTTTACCGCGTCCGCCGTGGCGGCAAAGGCGAACATGTAATCGACAGTTGCGGCAATCTCGAAAGCACCCTTGTAGCCGTGGCGCTTCACGCCTGCGATCCACTTCGGGTTGACAACGCGCGAGCGCACCACCCGCGCCACTTCTTCATCAAGTGTGCGCACCACAGGCCGTTCCGGGCGGGAATGATCATTGTGGTAGACAGCTGGCTTGCGCCCAGACTCAGTCTCCACCGCCGCACTCAAGCCCCCTTCAAACTGGTAGTAGTCGTCGGAATCCAGAAGGTCGTGCTCGCGGTTGTCCTGGTTGTGGATCACCGCTTCAACGCCAGCAAGACGGCGCCGGAACGTTTCTTCCATGCCCACACCGTCCGTCCGTGCGCCATAGGCAAATGCCCCCCACGTGACGAAAGCCGCCGCAAGATCAGCGCGCGACTCCCAGATGCCTTCATCAATGAGGGCCTGCAGTCCGGCCCCATAGGCACCGGGCTTTGCCCCGAATATCCTTTGCCGGGAAAGGCCACGCGCCTCGTCTTCTGCAAGTCCGGCACTGGCAAGTGTCAGCGTTTCGCGGCGCATGCGGGCGGCAATCGGGTTGTCACTGTCTGGCTCGTCAAGGTCTGCAACAGCCTGGATCGCCTTGTCGAGCAGTTCGATCTGCGACGGGAAGGCATCACGGAACAGGCCGGAGATGCGCAAGGTCACATCCACGCGCGGGCGGCCCAGCACGGCAGGGGCAATCGTTTCAAAACCCGTGACACGCCAGCTCGAAGGGTCCCACACCGGTTTCACGCCGATCAGGGCCAGCGCCTGCGCGATGTCGTCACCACCGGTCCGCATGTTGGCCGTTCCCCAGGCGGAAAGTGCTACTGAAACAAGGTGTTGACCCGTGTCCTGAAAGTGCCGTGTGAGCAGCGCTTCGGCCGACCTGCGGCCCAGGTTCCAGGCGGCAGGCGTCGGCAGCGTCCGGTTGTCGAGTGAATAGAAGTTCCGTCCTGTCGGCAACACATCCAGCCGCCCGCGCGTCGGTGCGCCTGATGGACCGGCCTGCACCCGCCGCCCGTCCAGCCCGCGCATCAGATTGGCGATTTCATTGTGCGCGGATGCAGCGAGGGCAGGGCGCAAGGTGCTGGTGATGGTGCTGAGAACGGCGCGCGTCATCTCCCCCGGTGGCGGGGCGACACCGGTCACAAGGCGGAGGGCCAGCAGTTCAAGACGTTCCACGGTGTCGCCCTGTGTCCGCCATGTATCATCTGAGACGGAGCGCAGTGCTTCAGGCCGTTCGCCCTGCCATGAATCAGCCATCGTGCAGGACAACGGATCGAACCCCGCCAACGCCAGATCATGGGCCAGCGCCCGCAACAGGGACTGGTTTCCGCCAGAACCATCACCCCGCGCCACACGGGTGAGCGCCACCAGGAGGTCCGTTTCCTGCTGCCCTTGGGGCGCGGTACCGAGAACGTGCAGGCCGTCCCTGATCTGCGCCTCCTTCAGATCGCAGAGATAGGCATCGAGTTTCTGCAGGTCGCCGTCATCATCCCCGGTAAACCCGGCATCCCGGTCGAGTCTGTGCTGCCGTGTCAGGTCGAGAATGTTCTCTTTCAGCGCCAGCAGGCGGCGGCGGTCCAGCCCGGAGGCGAGATAATATTCGTCCACCAGCGCTTCCAGGTCCTTGAGCGGTCCGTAAGTCTCGGCTCGTGTCAGCGGTGGCGTCAGGTGGTCGATGATCACGGCTGACGTGCGCCGCTTGGCCTGCGTGCCTTCGCCCGGATCATTGACGATGAAGGGATAGAATTGCGGCACGGGCCCCATCGCGATCTCCGGCCAGCACGCGGACGAGAGCGCTGTCGCCTTGCCGGGAAGCCATTCCAGGTTGCCATGCTTGCCGTTGTGGATGACAGCCTGTGCGCCGAAGTGATGGCGGAGCCAGAAATAGGTGGCGAGATAGCCGTGGGGCGGCACCAGCGCCGGGTCGTGATAGGTGGACTTCGGGTCGATGTTGTATCCGCGCGCCGGCTGGATGCCCACGACCACCTTGCCGAATTGCACCAGCGGCAGGTGGAAGGCATCGCCGCGCACAAACGGATCGCGCGATGGCGCACCCCAGCGCGCTTCCAGTGCCGCACGCGCTTCCGTCGGCAAGGCATTGTAATGACTCTCGTATTCTGAAACACCGAGCGTGATGGCGGAGGCCTTGTCACTTACCGCATTGGTCACGCCCGCTTGCAGCAATTCGATCAGCGCATTCCCTGAGGCAGGAATGTCCTGCACGTCATGGCCCGCTGCAGACAAGGCCTGCAGGATGGCGATGGTGCTCGCGGGCGTGTCATAGCCGACGCCATTGGCAATCCGCCCATCCTTGTTGGGATAGTTGGCGAGGATGATGGCGCTGCGCTGCGCTTGCCGCGGCGTGTGGCGCAAGCCCGCCCAGTTGGCGGCCAGGTCGGCGACGAATTCGATCCGGTCCGCCACAGGCTTGTAGGTCACGATGCGGCATTCACTGGCCGCGTGCCACAGGGCGTCAGTCTTGAAGGAAATGGCGCGTGTCGCGATGCGGCCATCCAGTTCCGGAAGCACCGTGGACATGGCGAGGTCCTTGGCCCCAAGGCCGCGCGTCGATTGCCGCCAATCCACTTCGCCACTACCGGCGAGGGTGACCTGCAGGACGGGGCAATCAAACCCTGCCAACGGATCCTGTGCTTCATCGCCGACTGCGAATGAGGTTGCATTGATGATCACGTCCGGTGGCTGGTCTCGCCACGCCGTGGTGATCTGCTCCCGGCTCGCCTTGTCCTTCAGGCTGGCGATGTAGAGGGCCGACACGGACATGCCACGGGCCGCCAGCGCATCGCACAGCGCATCGATGGGAGCCGTCTGTCCACCCTCAATCACCGAGCGGTAGAACACGATGCCCGCCTTCGGTGCTGTTGCGGTGGTCTCACGGTATCGGGCAGCACCTCGGAATGGCGCGGGCAGGGCAGACGTTCCAGTGTGCCCCACAAGCAGCGCGCAATAACGCAGCGCCTCGATGGCATTGGCCGGACCGCCATGGGCGAAATACTGCCGCAGGCGTTCTGTTTCCGCGAGTGAAAGCGTGGAGAGCGAAGAGGTCTGCGGGTCGGGCTCGCTGCCACCGGGAAGAATGGCCAGCCGCGCGCCGGTTTGCCCGGCAAGCGCGCGCAGCGAGGCGACGCCATAGGGCCAATAACTCTCGCCACCCAGCAAGCGCACCACAATCAGCTTGGCCTTTGCCAGTGTCGTCTCGCAGTAGAGGTCAACCGAGTAGTTGTGCTGCAACAGCATCAGGTTGGTGAGCCGTACGGCCGGAATACCCCCGCCCAGCGCGTCGATCGCACGGGCCAGGTTTGCCAGTTCGCTGTCCGCCGCCGACAGGATGACGATCTCGCCCGGTGACTGCTTGAGGTCCACCGCCTCGGCGGCCCCGTCGATCACCCCTGTCGTGGTGGCGATGAGATGCATCAGCCTTTCAGCGACGCCTCGATTGCGGAGCGGTCCATGTGCTTCTCGCCAATCACCACGAGCCGCGTCTGCCGTGCTTCCCCGGCCTGCCATGCACGGTCGAAGTAGCTGTTCAGGCGCGGACCCACGGCCTGGATCAGCAGCCGCGAATCCGAGCCTGCCACATCGGCAAAGCCCTTGATGCGCAGAATGTCATGGGCCGCGATGGTCTTTTCAATCGTCTTCAGCAGCGTTGCCCGGTCCTTCTGCGGCGGCAACGCAACGATGAAGGTCACGAAGTCATCATGGTCGTGCTGCTCTTCACCTTCCATCTCGTGGTGCGAAAGGCGGTTGTGCAGGTCGTCCTCGGCCTGTCCGTTCAGCCCTAGAAGGATGGAAAGGTCGAGCGCGCCATTCTGGGCGGGCACCAGCCGCGTCGCCGGGCGCAGCTTCTGCTTCAGCTCCGCGGCCGTGGCTTGCCGTTCGGCTTCACTCAGCAGGTCTGACTTGTTGAGAATGACCATGTCGGCGGCATTCAACTGGTCCTCGAACAACTCTTCGACAGGGTTCTCGTGGTCGAGGTTCGGGTCTTGCGCGCGCTGGGCCGCGAGAGCCTCTTCGTCATCGGCAAACCGCCCCTCGGCAAGCGCCTTGCCGTCCACAACGGTCAGCACGCCATCGACCGTCACCTGCGACTTGATTTCGGGCCAGTTGAAGGCCCGCACCAGGGGCTGCGGCAAGGCAAGGCCCGACGTTTCGATGATGATGTGGTCCGGCCGCTGTCCGCGCGACAGCAGCTTGTTCATGGTCGGCACAAAGTCGTCCGCCACCGTGCAGCAGATGCAGCCATTGGCCAGCTCGATGATGTCGTCCTCGCCGCAGGCCTCGTTGCCGCAGGCTTTCAGGATGTCACCGTCCACGCCGACATCACCGAATTCGTTGATGATGAGGGCGAGCTTGCGGCCCTTGGCATTGGCCAGCATGTGGCGGATCAGCGTCGTTTTGCCGGCGCCCAGGAAGCCGGTGATCACAGTCGCGGGGATCTTGCTGTTCAAGTTTTCTGCTCCTGCACACGGTTGAGGAAAATTGAAAGGAAGAAGCCGATCAGCAGCCACATCACCAGGTTTGAGGCGAGGCTGGATGAAACAAACTCCGCGGCGAGTGATGCCGGCAGTGGCGTGTCTTCCGGCGGCATGCGTGGTGCCCCCACCACGTGGGGGAAGGCCGCGATCACGGCGGCAGCCGGGAACCACCACCAGCGCCGCGCCGACGCGGCCAGCCAGATGGCCAGGCTGGTGCAGCTGATCGTCCCCCGCCACCAGGCTTGGCGACCGAACAACCCCGCCGCTTCGGTTCCAGGCAGTTCCGGGGGCAGCCCGGCCGCAGGCGCGAGTGAAACCGCGATGAAACCACACACACCCCAGACCAGTCCGTTGTTACGGGTGACGGGGAGTCCGGTCAGGTAGGAGAGGCCCGTGAGGATCAGGGCGAAGCCCGCCGCCGTGAGCATGGCGGTGAGTGTCGTGTAGGCGGTGCGCTCCCAGCCGTCGCCAGGTGCCCATGCATCCGCCGGATGCTCATGCCCGCCTGCTGCCGGTGCTTCCGGTGCATGGGTGTGCCCCTGAGGCGCCGTCTCCGGCTCAAGTGGCGCCGGTTCGGATGCGGAACTGTCCGCATGGGAATGCGCCGTTGCCGAAGCCACTTCGAAACGCTCAGCCGCGATGATCAGAGGTGTGAGCCGCACATGCTGGATCACACCCATGACAAAACCAGCCGCAAGCCCCGCGAGGATTGCGGCGAGCAGAACCCGCCCCGTCATGTCTGTTCAGCCGGTGGCTTAGTGGCAGGGAAAGCCGACAGCGTGGCGCGTGTCGTGCGCGGCATTGTGCAGGCGCGCGTCGTTGGCAAGGCCAACGCCGAACACCAGGAAGGACCCCAGGAAAAGGGCCGACATGCCGATGGCAATGCGCTGCGAAAAGGAAAGGGAAAGAGTCTGAGTTGCGGTGGTCATGTCACCCTCCGTGCGACCAATGAATTTTGGGCTTTCGCCCGGCGTCTCATCCGGCAGGTCTCCTGACTTGCGGCTCGGACGGATGAGGCGCCTTCCCGGTGCAAGAACACCAGTGACATATGCCACATCCTCGCCGCTTACAGTTGCGGGGGCAGTCACGGTTTTGGCCCCGATTGGGTCGTCCGCACCGTGTTCCCTTTTGAGCTTCCGGCCCTGGGGGCCATGTGAAGCACCGGATGCTCCACGAATGCCCGAGCGCACCCGGGCCGTCAACCCGTTTCCCGTCACTCCCGGACCGCAAAACGGCACCTGCACATTAACTACCGCTATACGGCGCATGTGAGAGAAGCTATCTCAACACGGAACAACCGGTGGGATACATGTCAGCGGCACCCCAAAAAGCAGGCCACGAAGTTAGTTCGCAGCTCTGGTCTAACAAGCGCGTGTGGGCGTCTGTTCTTGTTTTTTCTTGCATTGTCAATATCTTGATGCTGACCGGCTCGATCTTCATGATGCAGGTCTATGACCGGGTGTTGACCTCCGGCAGTGTCCCCACACTCATTGCCCTGTCGGCGATCGTCGTTGTACTCTACCTCTACTACGGGTTTCTGGAGGCTGTCCGCGCCCGACTGCTGCTACGCATCGGTCGGAATTTCGAGGAAACCCTGCGCAACCGGGTGTTTGACGCCGTCTCCATGCTGGCGCTGCGCCGCACGCCTGCCGCTGGCGGCCAGCCGGTGCAGGACATGACCACCATCCGGCAATTTCTGGCGGGGCAGGGGCCGCTGGCCTTCCTCGACATGCCGTGGGTGATCATCTACCTCGGCGTCGTTTTTGGCCTCCATCCGTGGCTGGGAATCGCGGGGGTGGCTGCGGCCATGCTCATTTTCATCTTCGCGCTCCTGACCGAGCGGACAACCCGTCGGCCCGTTGCCGAAGCAACGACGGCAGCCATCGCCGCCGCCGCCATGAACGAGGAGTCGCGCCGCAACACCGAAGCCATGCACGCCCTTGGCATGAAGGAAGTGCTCCGCGCCCGCTGGGCCAGGGAACAGCAGGTGGCGCTGGACGCGAGCACGCTCGCCAGCGACCGCGGCGGCATCTTCGGTACGTCTTCACGTGTCCTGCGGCTGCTTGTGCAGTCGGGTATGTTGGCGCTGGGTGCCTATCTGGCGCTGCAGCACGAAATCACCCCCGGCACCATCATCGCGTCGTCCATCATCATGTCGCGCGGTCTTGCGCCCATCGAGCAGGCAGTCGGCAACTGGCAGCAGTTCCTCGGGTTCCGCAAGGCCGTGGCACGCCTCAATGCCGTGCTTGCCGCAGTGCCTCCGGTCAAGGATCCAATGCCGCTTCCCGCACCCAAAGGGCTTCTCGAAGTGGAGAACCTGACCGTGATGGTGCAGGGCAACGAAAAGCCGTTGCTGCAAGGCCTGAACTTCAAGGTTCCACCGGGCACAGGGCTCGGCGTTATCGGCCCGACCGGGGCAGGCAAGTCCACCTTGTCACGCGTGCTGGTCGGCGTTGTCGAGCCGGCGCGCGGCAGTGTCCGCCTTGATGGCGCAACACTGGACCAGCGCAGCGAGGAGGACCGTGGCCGCCACGTCGGATATCTCCCGCAGGACGTGCAGTTGTTCGACGGCACGGTGGCGCAGAATATCTCGCGCTTCTCCCGCGAGCCCGATGCGAAGGCCGTGGTCGATGCGGCGCAGTTGGCAAATGTCCACAACATGATCATGCGCTTGCCGCAGGGCTATGACACCAAGCTGGGTGAGCAGGGCGCGCGCCTCTCCGCGGGCCAGCGCCAGCGTCTTGCCCTGGCCCGCGCGCTCTATGGCAATCCCGCGCTGATTGTCATGGACGAACCCAACTCTAATCTTGATGCCGAAGGCGAAGCGGCGCTTGATGCGGCCATTCGCGCGTCGCTGCAGCGCGGCGCCGCGCTGGTCATCGTCGCCCATCGCCCCAGCGCCCTTCAGGCCGTGCATGACGTGCTGGTGTTGGCCGAAGGCAAACAGGCGGCCTACGGCAAGCGGGAGGACGTGTTGAGGCAGGTGACGCGGCCCCGCACCGTTGCAAGTGCCGATGGCCCGCAGCGCGTGTCCGCCACGCCCGCTCTCGTTGTTCCCGAACCGCAAGGCTGACCGCGATGGATACCACTCTTTCGACTCGCAATCTCCTGGTCGCCGGTCACCTGTCTGTCGTCGTGATGATCGGCATTCTTGGCGGCTGGGCCTATACCGCCAACATCAATGGCGCGGTCATTGCGCCCGCCACCCTCGTGGTGGAGAGTTACTCCAAGAAGGTCCAGCATCGCGAAGGCGGCATCGTCTCGCGCATTCTCGTGAAAGATGGTGACCGGGTGGAAGGCGGGCAGGACCTGCTGCTCCTCGATACCACGGATACGAAATCCGAACTGGCCATTCTCGAAGGTCTCCTCGACGAACTGCTGATCAAGCGCGCCCGCCTTGAGGCACAGCGTGACGGCCTCGCGGAACTTGCTGTCCCGAAGGAAGTTGCTGGCCGCGCGGCCGAACCGGCCTTGGCCTCGATCATCGCGGGGCAGCAAAAGCTGCTTTCATCCGCGACGGAATCCGACAAGGGCAAGGTGGAGCAGCTGGATCAGCAGGTGCTGCAGCTTGCCGAACAGATTGACGGCATAAAGGCGCAGATCGCCTCGCAGACAACGCAATCCAGTCTCATCGCGGAGGAACTTGCCAATCTGAAAACCCTGCAGTCGAAGGGCCTTGTGCCGAACAGCCGGGTGCTTTCGGTGGAACGTGAGGCCGCCCGGTTGAAGGGCGTCAAGGCGGAACTCCAATCCAGTCATGCCGCAGCCGAGTCGAAGATCGGCGAGGTCAAGCTGCGCATCATCCAGATCAAGGAAGACCGCCGCACCGAGGCGCTGGCGGATTTGCGAGAAACGGAAAGCCGCATTGCCGAGTTGCAGGAAAAGCGGGTCACTTCATCCGCGCGCCTGTCCCGCACCAGCATCAAGGCACCAATCACCGGAACGATCTACCAGCTTGCGGTCCACACCGAGGGTGGCGTGATCGGCCCCGGCGACACCTTGATGCTCATTGTGCCGGAAGGCGACGATCTTGTCCTGGAGGCGAAGGTCTCGCCCAACGACATTGACCAGGTGGTGGCAGGCCAGTCGGCGCAAGTGCGCTTTCCCGGCTTCAACGCGCGTGTGACCCCTGAAGTGGCTGCAGAGGTCACGCAGGTTGCTGCCGACGTCACCCGCGTCGATGCCAACGCCCCGCCGTTCTATTCTGTGCGATTGACAATCCCGGCCAAGGAGTTGCAGCAGCTCGGCAACCAGAAACTGAAGCCCGGCATGCTGGCGGAAGCCTTCATTCAGACGGAAGCGCGGTCTCCGCTGACCTATCTGGTGAAGCCTCTCTGGGATCAGGTCACCCACGCCTGGCGCGAGACCTGATTTGGCACAGGGCTTAAGCCTTTCTTCACCAAAATCAG
Source organism: uncultured Alphaproteobacteria bacterium (assembly GCA_937870685.1). Lineage (GTDB taxonomy): Bacteria > Pseudomonadota > Alphaproteobacteria > Rhizobiales > Aestuariivirgaceae > Aestuariivirga. Next base: position 14,200 of record CALMZX010000087.1, on the reverse strand, counting down.
CCCGGCGGGCAACGCTCTTTTAACCCTAACAGACCATGATGACGGACCATGAAAGTTCGTCGCGTATCGTTTGCGTTTGTCAGTGCTGCGTTTCTTGCCGCGTTTGCCACGAATGGCAGTCCTGCTCTCGCCAATTCTTCGTCCGCCCAGGTCAGCCTGACGCGCGACGCCTATCAGGCCCTTCAGGCGGGCGATGCGGATACCGCGATCGCGTCCTATACGAAGGCCATCAATTCCCGCAAACTCGAGAGCGAGGTGCTGGCGAACGCGCTTCTGAACCGCGCGCTGGCTTATCAGCAGAAGTCCGCCGACGCGGAAGCCATCGCCGACTACACCCAGGCGCTGGCGCTGGATGCCATGTCGCCCTCCCTGCGCGCCACCGCCTTGTATAACCGCGGACTGTCGCGCCAGAAGACCAGCAACCTCCCCGGCGCGGTGGAGGACTTCACTGCGTCGCTCCTTCTCAACCCTCAGTTCGCCCATGCCTATTATGGCCGCGCCACGACACTGCGTGAAAGTGGCCAGCTGCTCTTCGCCTTGTCCGACTATGAGCGCGCGCTGGCGCATCACCACCCCGACATCGCCAAGGTGAACTATGGCCTTGCCGTGACCTTTGTTGCCCTGCGCCGTCCGGCGGACGCCCGCAAGGCGCTTGCGGCCGTGCTTGAAGTCAAACCCGATCATGAAGGTGCGTTGGCGGAAATGGCCCGTCTCAACACCTCGGAGAATGCCCAGCTCGACGACCGTGATGCCGATCCGATCCAGACTGGGTCTGTTGCAGCCATCAGCGGCGGAACCTCCGTGACAAAACCCGCCATGCCAAAGGCCGTGGATCTGCCGGTTGAGATGCAGTCCGCCACCGCCAGCACGAAGACGCAGAAGCAGAAGAAGATCATTGACCGTGTGCCGTTGGCGGAGAACGCCAGCTATTCGGCCGATGTTGCAATCGCAACTCCCGACAGCGGGAAGGGCGTGATGCTGGAAGAAGTTCCGGCCATCCCGGCTCCGGAAGCTGCTTCGGCTGAATCTGCACCGGTTGCGGAATCACCAGCCGCCCCGACAGAAACGGCAGCAGCGGAAACGGATGCTGCGCCTGCAACGACGGAAGAGGCCGACAAGCCGTCAGGCTACATGGTGCAGATCGCATCGGCCGCGAGCGAGGATGCCGCCTGGTCCACCTGGAAGAAGATGCAGGGCCGCAACAAGGCGCTGAAGAACCTCAAGCCAATCGTCGTCAAGGCTGACCTCGGTACCAAGGGCGTGTTCTACCGCGTCCGCCTGCACGGATTTGAGGATCAGGGCGGCGCCAAGGCTGCCTGCGGCAAGCTGAAGTCGGCGGGCGTGAACTGCTTCGTCTCGAAGTCCTGATCCCGCTCACAACCCAATCTCCATGAAAGAGGCCTCCGGCGCGATCCCGGGGGCCTCTTCTTTGTGTTGTCCTTAATGCAACCGGTAAAATAAGGCGCACGCATCATACGCAGCCTTAAATTGCACGTCCTAAAGGACAGATGGGAGAGATTGAGCGCATGACGGATGAGATTGACCGGGACGTGATGAAGCCCGCCTATGAGCGGTTTTCCCCGCCGCAGCACCACCTCCCGGACAGCACGGAAGACATCGGTGCCGATTTCGTGAGCGCTGTGCCCCGGCAGCCAGCCAGTGCCGTCATGACCGCGCACTATCTGGAAACGCGGCAACTCCGCTCCGACATTCTCGCCCGCATCTATGTGAACTCCCACCAGTTCTTCGAGACACTGATCATCGACGTGCTCTTGCGCATGGGCTACGCGGGCCGCCGCCGCGACCTGGCGCGGCATCTTGGGCGCAGTGGCGACGGTGGCATTGATGGCATCATCGCGCTGGATGAATTGGGTCTGGATGTCATTCTCGTACAGGCCAAGCGCCTCCGCCCCGGCACGACGGTTCCCGTTTCACACGTCCGAGACTTTGCCGGCAGCTTGGAAGCCCGCCGCGCCAGCAAGGGCATTTTCGTCACGACAGCCCAGTTTTCCCATGCCGCTCACGAATTTGTCGGCGCTGTGTCACGCCGCGTCGTGCTGGTCAACGGAGTCCAGTTGGCGGACATCATGATCCGCCACAACATCGGTGTAAGGGTGCGTGAGACCTATCAGTTCAAGGAACTGGAAAGCACCTACTTCCGCCCGGTGGCGGGAGCGCCTGTCTGAGGGCGCTCCGCCTGTTCAATCCTTGAGCAGGAACGTGACCTTCATGTTGACGCGCCACTCAGCGACCTTGCCATTCTTGACCACGCACTTGATGTCCTGAACCCATGCGCCTTCGACATTGTCGAGGGTGGAATCGGCGCGCGCGATGCCCGACTCGACGGCATCTTCGATCGATTTGCTGGACGAGGATGTGAGTTCGATGACTTTGGCAACAGCGTTCATGGCAGTCTCCCTGGTTATGCACACCCCGCATGTGGCGCTTTGCCTGTGCCGCAGGCCAAGGCTAAACCGGGGCACCAGAAGCACTATGCCATGCCCCTCAATCTGATCAAACTCTGCGTCGGCGCCGGAAGCGTCGAAGACCTCGAAAGCTGGATCGCCGACTGCAAGGCAGGACGTGACACGCTGGATCACACCACACGCATGTTTCCCCGCCGCAAGGAGGACATCCTGCCGGGTGGCTCACTCTATTGGGTGATCCGCGGCATGGTCCTCTGCCGCCAGCCCATTGCCGACCTGGAAGAAGTGACCGGTGCGGACGGCATCAACCGTTGCCGGATTGTTTTCAAGCCGCAGGTGGTTCTGGTCCGGCCAACGCCGCGCCGGGCCTTTCAGGGCTGGCGCTATCTGGAGCAAGACGACGCGCCGCCCGACATGCCGAAGCGTGAAGGCGGGGCAGGGCTTTCCGAAAAAATGCGCCGCGAATTGGCCGAACTGGGCCTGTTGTGACCGCCTAGACCGGAATGTTGTCGATCAGCCGTGTCTTGCCCAGACGCGCCGCGGCGAGCAGGCGCAGGGGTTCGTCCGCAGACACTGGCACGGCAAGGGTTTCGGCATTGCGCGCCGAAACGTAGTCCACCTCGAAGCCAAGTGTCGTGAGCGAACGGGCCGCCGCCTTGGTGGCCGTCTGCGGATCTCCGCCACCGCGGATCTTTTCCGCAGCCTGTTCCAGTGCCCGGATGATGGCCGTGGCCTGATGCCGTTCGTGTTTGCTGAGGTAGCGGTTGCGTGACGACTTCGCGAGACCATCCTCTTCGCGGATGGTGGGAATGCCGACCACCTCGACGCCGAGATCGAGATCGCGCGCCATTTGGGTCACCACCAGGAGTTGCTGGTAGTCCTTCTCGCCAAAAATCGCGACGTCAGCGGCGGTGTGAATGAAGAGCTTTGCCACCACCGTTGCCACGCCGTCAAAAAAATGCGGGCGGAACTTGTCCTCAAGGCCGGCCTTCGCGGGCCCCCCAAGGCTGATGCTGGTGACGAAGCCCGGTGGATAGATTTCATCCGGCGCAGGAAGATAGGCGAGGTCGCATCCCGCGGCTTCGAGTTTTGCAAGATCGCCTTCCTCGTCGCGCGGATAACGGGAGAGGTCTTCATTTGCGGCAAACTGTTTCGGGTTGACGAAGATCGTCGCAATCACCCGGTCTGTCTTTTCGCGTGCGGCTGCCACCAGCATCAGGTGTCCTTCATGAAGCGCGCCCATGGTGGGAACGACGGCATGGGAAAAATCTTCCCCGCGCCAGGCATTCACAACATCGCGCAGATCGGAGAGCGTGCGGGCAATGATCATGGCTCAGGCCTCGCGCGGGCGGGAGGGAACCGGCAGAACGGAGGTTTCCTTGACCTCTTCCATGACGAAATAGGTATGCGTGCTTTCCACCATCGGCAACTGCCCGATCACACCGCTGAGGATCTCGCGGTACTCGCTCATGTCCCGGACCCTGATCTTCAGGAGGTAGTCAAAACCGCCACCCGTCATGTGGCATTCAAGTATCTGCCTCACCGGCTTCACCGCGGCATTGAAGGCAGCCAGCGTCGCTTCATCGGTGGCCTTCAGTTTTACTGTGACAAAGACCAGCAGCGCGGCTTGCAGGGCAGCGGGCGCAACGCGCGCGTGATAGCCAAGGACAATCCGCTCTCGTTCCAGCCGCCGCATCCGCAAAGTGCAGGGCGTGGCCGACAAATTCACCCGTCGCGACAGGTCGGTGATGGACAGACGCGCGTCCTGCTGCAGTTGCGAGAGAATGCTCAGGTCAATGCTGTCAAGTTCCGCCATGTTCTCTCTCGCTCGCAGGAATTTCCACTGTTAAACATGCAGTTTGGCAGGGAAAAAGGCAAGAATTCAGTGCAACTTGGCGGAATGCGCCGTTGCAATCGGCCATGGAGCCGGGCAAGCCGGGACAGATCGGAGACTCACATGGATATCGTGCGCGACAGCAACGGCAATGAACTGAAGGATGGCGACAACGTCACCCTGATCAAGGACCTCAAGGTGAAGGGTGCAAACGTCACGCTGAAGCGCGGCACCATGATCAAGGGCATCCGCCTGACGGGCAATGCGGATGAAGTGGATTGCCGCCACGAGAAGGTCAAGGGTCTCGTGCTGCGCACCGAGTTCCTGAAGAAGGCCTAGTCCTTCGCCTTCAACGCCAGGCCACGGTCCACCGCATCCTTTCCGAACTTCTCCCGGATGCGGTCAATGGCTTTCTCGGCCTTGCTGCTGGCTTCGAGGCGCGGGTCGAGCGTCGCCTCTTCGCCGCCCGCCATTTCGGTGAGATGCGACAGGGCTATGCCGATCAGCCGGAACTTCGTGCCGGTGGCTTCCTTGAGGAGCAGGGGCTTTGCCGCGTCGAACATGCGGTGCGCCAGCTGTGTGGCGTCCTCCAGCGTCACGGCCCGCGTGCGCTGCTTGAAGTCGGCAGTCTTGAGTTTGAGTGTCACCGTGTGGCCGCCATGGTCTTGCGCCTTGGCCCGGCGCGACACCTTCTGCGCCATGGCCCAAAGCAACGCTTCCAGTTCACCGGCATCTGACACGTCATGGTTCAGGGTGGTTTCCGCCCCGATGCTCTTTGATGAATTATCAGTGGAAACCGTGCGCATGTCCTCGCCGCGTGAGAGATGGTAGAGCCGGGCCCCCATGCTGCCGTAGCGGCGCAGCAGGTCATTCTTCTCCATCTTTTGCAACTGGCCGATGCCGCTGATGCCGTCCTTGGCCAACGTCTCCTGCATGGCCTTGCCCACGCCCCAGATCAGGCTGACGGGCCTGGCCGCGAGAAAAGAGAGCGCCTCAACCTTGCCGATGACCGAGAAGCCGCGCGGCTTCTCCAGGTCTGATGCAACCTTGGCAAGGAACTTGTTGGGCGTCAGGCCCACCGATGCCGAGATGCCGACCTGGGTTTCGATGTCGCCAATCAGCGCCGCCAGCGTCTTGGCTGGAGGGCGGCCATGCAGCCGCGCCGTGCCGGAGAGGTCGAGGAAGGCCTCGTCGATGGACAGGGGTTCGACGAGCGGCGTGACGCGCAGCATCATCTCGCGCACCTCGCGGCCCACCTCCGCGTATTTCGCCATGTTGGGCCTGATGACAACGGCATCAGGCGCGAGCTTCAGCGCCTTGAACATGGGCATGGCCGAGCGCACGCCGCGGATGCGGGCAATGTAACAGCAGGTGGAGACAACACCGCGCGTGCCGCCGCCGACAATGACCGGCTTGTCGGCGAGAGCCGGATCATCCCGCTTTTCCACCGCGGCGTAGAAGGCGTCGCAATCGATATGGGCAATGGAGAGGGTGTTGATTTCGGTGTGCCGCACCAGCCGCGGCGAATGACAGGCATGGCAGCGCCGCTCTTCCGAAACGGTGTCGGCGAGGCAATCGCGGCAAAAGCCGGGCACAGGTTTGGGAAAATCAGCCACGGAACCAAGATAGAACGGATTGCCCCGTCTGGCGAGAGAGCTATGCGCCGATCAGCCGCTTGATGTGGGGCAGCGCCTCGTCCCAGCTTGCGGTGCGCAGCGACACGAAATCGAAGGGTTCTATGTGGCGGGCGAAGCGCTCGTCATGCAGGAAGTGGATGAGGTGCACGTCCGGTGCATGCTGGCGGGCCGATGCAATGAAACCGGGGCTGTCGTCCACAAAGACAACTGTCTCCCGCGTCTGGTCGGCGAGGTGGCGGATGGCCGGCCCTTTCGGCCCGGAGTTTGTCACCACCGGAAAATCGAGCCCATGGCCGCGCAGGTTGTCGATGCGCTTGTCGCGGGCGTGATGGGGCAGGTTGGTGAGCATGACAACCGAGGAATCCCGCGCGAGGTCATGCAGGGCAGCAATGGCGCCATCAATGGCGTCCAGCTCGGCCGTGTGCTGGTGGAAAAAATCATCAATCATCTCGGCAACCGCCTCGCTCGCCACCGGTTCGTCCGTGCCCGTGCGGCGGATATTGCCATTCAGGGCGAAACTCGACGTATCCAGCCGCATCTCCCGCCGCGAGAGGTAGTCCTCCAGCGCCCGGGTGAAATGCACCACGACTTCGTCAACGTCGCAAATGACGAGCGGACGGTGGTTGGCGAGGCTGAGTTTCGCGAGTTGTTCGATGGTGAAGTCTGATATCATTGCGCAAAACCCGGCAGGCTGGCCCGCGCCCGCATGATCGCGGCAGGGTCCAGTCCCTCGTTGGCGGCAAAGGCTAGAAGCAAAGACTCATCCGACAGGGCAAAATCCAGCACGCCCCCCTGGAAAGCAGGGTCCGGGAGATTCGCCCGCAAATCGGCGGGGGACAATCCCGAAAGCGCCATGAACCGGCCCAACTGGTCGCTGTCAGCGGCCAGAAAGGCCATCAGTTTCAGGGCAATCGCTCCACCGTCTTCGCGTTTTGGTTGCGTCTGTTTAAGCAATGCATTCTCCGTTGGTTAACCAGCCACCGGTATAAGCGGCAGGGTTAATCTGTTGGTTACGGTCCTAGGCCAAAACAACAGGCCAGACAAAGGGGAGATTCCGTCACTGTTCGGGGGCGAACTGAAGGCGGACGCAGGAGCAGAAATGGAACAGGCGCAGAGCACACCTCAAGCCGGGCAACAGCCCGTGGGAGTGATGCCGCAAATGCAGAAGACGGTTCTTGTCGTCGAAGACAACGAGCTCAACATGAAGCTGTTCAACGACCTGCTGGAAGCCCATGGCTACAAGGTTGTGCAGACACGCGACGGCCTGTCGGCACTCGACATGGCCCGCAAGCACATGCCTGATCTCATCCTCATGGACATCCAGTTGCCGGAAGTTTCCGGCATCGAGGTCACCAAGTGGCTCAAGGAAGACGACGAATTGCGCGCCATCCCCGTGATCGCCGTCACCGCCTTCGCCATGAAGGGTGACGAACAGAAGATCCGCGAAGGCGGCTGCGAGGCCTACATCTCGAAGCCGATCTCGGTGGTGAGTTTCCTGCAGACCATTGACGGCTTCCTGAAGAAACGATCATGACCGCCCGCGTTCTCGTCGTAGATGATATCATTGCTAACGTACGGCTTCTCGAAGCGAAGCTGACGGCGGAGTATTTTGAAGTCATTACCGCGATGAACGGCCTTGACGCCCTGGATGCGGTGCAAAAATCGAAGCCTGACATCATCCTGCTCGACGTGATGATGCCCGGCATTGACGGCATTGAAGTCTGCAAGCGCATCAAGTCCAACCCGGACACCCAGCACATTCCCGTTGTCATGGTGACTGCCCTTGACCAACCCGAGGACCGGGTGAAGGGGCTGGAAGCCGGCGCCGACGATTTCCTGACCAAACCGGTCAACGACATTTCACTTTTCTGCCGCATCAAGAGCCTCGTGCGCCTCAAGATGCTGACCGACGAACTACGTGTCCGCTCGCCCGCGGCGGAGGGCACCGCCAACCTGCATGTGGATGACAAGCTGAACCAGAAACCGGGGCATGTGCTGCTGGTGGACAGCCAGCCTGCCTCCGCTGAGCGGATCATCGCTGCCATGTCCGGCAAGTGCCGTGTCACGGTTGCTGCAACCCATGCCGCTGCCCTCGAGGCCGTTGCCGCGAGCGAACGCCCTTTTGAACTGATTGTCGTCAGCTTTGACCAGTCGCAGTTCGACGGCTTGCGCCTCTGTTCACAGTTGCGCTCCGGTGATGCAACGCGGCAGACGCCGCTGATGATCATCGTCAATCCCGATGAACAGCAACTGCTGCTCCGCGCCCTCGACATGGGCGTGAATGACTACCTCATGCGCCCCATTGACCGCGAGGAAGTGATGGCCCGCGCCGCCACCCAGGTCCGCCGCTGGCGCTACACCGAACAGCTGCGCAACAGCGTCAAGGCCTCGATCGAGATGGCCATCACCGACGCGCTCACCGGCCTCTACAACCGCCGCTATCTCGAAACCCATCTCAACCACATGATCGCCCACTACGTGAACCGCGGCAAGGTTCTCTCGGTGCTCGCTGTTGACGTGGACTTCTTCAAGGCGATCAACGACACCCACGGCCATGACGCGGGTGACAAGGTGCTGCAGGAACTGTCCCAGCGCCTGCGCGACCATACCCGCAGCATTGACCTGTGCTGCCGCATCGGCGGCGAGGAGTTCATCGTTGTCCTGCCCAACACGGATGCCTTCACTGCTGAAAAGATCGGTGAGCGCCTGCGCCGCGCCGTGGCCTCCAAGTCCTTCACCATTGGCACGCCGTCTCTGGTGCCGGTGACGATTTCCGCAGGCATCGCCACACTCGCGGGCATGGATGACACGCTGGAGAAGCTGCTCAAGCGCGCCGACAGCGCCCTCTATCGCGCCAAGCGCGAAGGCCGAAACCGCGTCATCAAGGCCGGACTGGTCGCCTGACGAGTTCATTCAAGGCAGTTCGCTTTGCATTGCCGGAAGCGCCATCCCGGTGTAATCGCCTGCGCCATGTCCGATCTGGATGACCTCCCACCGCCGGAAATAGACCATCCGGGCCGCAGCCACGGCCGGGCTGGCGCATCATTTGCCGGCGAGATTGTCTTCCGCGATGTGGGCTTCCACACGCCGCGTGCCGACATCCTGCACAACATCTCGCTCACTTTCGCGGCAGGTCGCATCACCTGCCTGCTGGGCCCGTCGGGATGCGGCAAGACAACTGTTCTGCGCCTCGCGGCAGGCGTCGCCCGACCCACCTCGGGCAGCATCCTGCTGGAGGGCAGGGAAGTGGCCGGACCCGGTGTCTTCGTGCCGCCGGAGCAGCGCAACGTCGGCCTGATGTTTCAGGACTACGCGCTCTTTCCGCATCTCACCGTACTGCAGAATGTCGTGTACGGACTCTATGCCCTGACCTCGGACGACGCCCGCAAGGCTGCCCTCAACGCCCTTGAACGCGTCGGCCTCGCCGACCTCGCCGACCGTTATCCGAACCGCCTCTCCGGCGGCGAACAGCAGCGCGTGGCGCTGGCGCGTGCCATCGTGCCCCGCCCGCAGGTGATCCTCATGGACGAGCCCTTTTCCGGCCTTGACCTGCGCCTGCGTGACCGGGTGCGCGCCGACACCCTGGCCGTAGTGCGCGAGACCAGGTCCACCGCCGTTCTCGTCACCCACGATCCCTTGGAAGCAATCGAATTCGCGGACTACATCTATCTCATGCGGCAGGGCGGCATTGTCCAGCAGGGCACGCCGCAGGAACTTTACACCAATCCCGTCGACAGCGCTGCTGCGCAATTTTTTGCCTCCTACAACCTCTTTTCGGGCACGGTTCACGGCGGGCAGGTGAAAACGCCCCTGGGGCCTGTGCCTGCCGGGAAAATGGCTGATGGAACGGACGTTGATGTGCTTGTCAGGCCGACTGCAATCATGCTGGCACCCGGGCACGAAGGCGTGGAAGCCTATGTGCGGGAGTCGCGGTTTCTGGGAGAAGAGCAGCGGTTGACACTCGCGATGGCCGGTCATGACGAAACCGTGACGGCAACGCTGGAACGCTCCGCCATGGTCTCGCAGGGCGGCACTCACAGGTTTGTGCTTGATCCCGGAGCAGTTCACATCTTCAAAAAGCCCTGAAACAGGGCCATATGCGTTTTCCTTGCAGGTGCGCGGCGGAATTGCGATAACCGCGCCGATCTGCGATAAGCAACGAAGAACAGGTGGGGCCGCAGCCCGCCAAGGCAGAATTGAGGAGTGAGCAGTTATGGGTTTTGGTTCATGGTGGCACTGGGTCATCCTGCTGGTGGTCGTGCTCGTGCTGTTTGGTGGCAAGGGCAAGGTGTCAGACCTCATGGGTGACGTGGCCAAGGGCATCAAGAGCTTCAAGAAGGGGCTCGCCGATGATCCGGCTGATGCCGCCGCCAACGACGTGAAGGCGCTTGGAGAACAGGCTGCCGATGCTGCCAAGCAGACGGCCGACAAGGTCAAGGGCTGAGCGCAGCGCCTGAACCGCGCAAGGTTTTGCGCGCAGAGGACAGGGCATGTTTGATTTCGGCGTCGGTTATTCCGAACTGTTTGTACTTGCGCTGGTGGCGGTGATCGTCATTGGCCCGAAAGACCTGCCGCGAGTCCTGCGCACCTTCGGCCAGTTCATGAACAAGGCCCGCCGCATGGCGGGCGAGTTCCAGTCCCACGTGGACGCTGCCATGAAGGACGCTGGCGTGGCCGACATCCGCAAGGATATCGAAAAGGCCAAGGGTGCCGTAACCCAGGTGATGAACACGCCGAACATCGTGCCCCCAGTCGTCTCCCCGGGCTACAACCCGTCCGACAAGAGCTTCGAGGCCTATTTCGGCACGGCTCCCAAGGCAGGTGAAACACGCATTGCCGGTGAACTGGTGCAAGAGGGCCAGGCCGCCGCATGACGCAACAGGACATCGACAACTCCGAAGCCCCCCTGATGGATCACCTGCTGGAGCTGCGCTCCCGGCTGGTGAAATCCGTCATCGGCTTTGCCATCACCTTCCTTGCCAGTTTCTATTTCTCGTCCGACATCTTCCATTTTCTCGTGAAGCCGTTCGAGTGGGGCACCGGGCAGGATGTCGGGCTCATCTCCACCAAGCTCCTTGGCTTTTTTCTCGTGAAGCTGAAGATCGCCATGTTCGGCGGCATGTTCATCGCCTTCCCGCTGATCGCCACGCAGGTTTACCTGTTCATGGCGCCGGGCCTCTACAAGCACGAGCGCCAGGCACTGGCGCCATATCTGGTGGCCACGCCCATCTTCTTTGTGATGGGGGCCTGCCTCGTCTATTTCTTCCTTCTCCCTGTCGCCATTCACTTCTTCTACAATTTGGCCGCCGGTGTGGGTACGGTCGAGAGCGGGGAAAAGAACCTCGTCACCCTCATGCCGGACGTCGAGGCCTATCTCGATTTCGTGATGATGCTGATCCTCGCCTTCGGGCTGGCCTTCCAGCTTCCGGTCATCCTGACATTGCTCGGTCAGATGGGTGTCGTGACCTCGCAGCAGCTCAGGAGCGGTCGGCGCTTTGCCATCGTCGGCGTTTGCGCCGTGGCGGCCGTCATCACGCCGCCCGACCCGATCTCCATGCTCTCCATGGCAGTCCCGCTTGGCCTTCTCTACGAACTCTCGGTTTTCGCCGTTTCAGTGCTGGAGAAGCGTCGCGCTTCGGCTGCGGCAAAAGAGTCAGACAGCACCGACATAAAACCTGTTTGAGGTGAGGGGCGGGCCTCACTATAGAGGGGCCGATCCCGCCGCTTTTTTCACAGGTTCTGATTCCGATGCATGACATCAAGGCCATCCGCGACAATCCCGCTGCCTTCGACGCCGGCCTGAAGCGCCGCGGCCTTGCGCCCCAATCTTCGTCACTTCTCGCCGTGGATGAAGAGCGCCGGACCCTGTTGCAGTCGCTGCAGGACGCACAGAGCCGCCGTAACGACCTCTCGAAGCAGGTCGGCGAAGCCATGAAGTCCGGCGACAAGGCGAAGGCCGAGTCCATCAAGACGGAAGTTGCGGCGCTCAAGGACACCATCACCAAGGGTGAGGATTCAGAGCGGACCCTGACCCAGAAGCTGACCGACCTGCTGGCCATCATTCCCAACCTCCCGCTGGACGACGTGCCCGACGGCGCGGACGAACACGGCAATGTTGAGGTGCGCCGCTGGGGGGCGAAGCCCGCCTTCAATTACGATCCCAAGCAGCATTTTGAACTGGGCGAGAAGCTGGGGCAGATGGATTTCGAAGTGGCAGCCCGCATGTCCGGCGCGCGCTTCGTTGTCATGAAGAAACAACTGGCCCGCCTGGAGCGCGCCATCGCCCAGCTGATGCTCGACATCCAGACCGAGAAGAACGGCTACACCGAGCACTTCGTGCCTTTCATGGTGAACGACAGCGCCATGTACGGCACAGGCCAGTTGCCCAAGTTCGGAGAAGATCTTTTCAAGACAACCGATGGCCGCTGGCTCATTCCGACGGCCGAGGTTTCGCTCACCAACACGGTGCGCGAATCCATCCTTGATGAAGCGACGCTGCCGCTGCGCCTCACCGCCTACACACCCTGCTTCCGCGCTGAAGCGGGTGCCGCAGGCCGCGACACGCGCGGCATGATCCGCCAGCACCAGTTCTCCAAGGTGGAGCTTGTCTCCATCACCACGCCCGACCAGTCACGCGAGGAATTGGAGCGCATGACGGGCTGTGCGGAATCCATACTGCAGGCGCTCGGCTTGCATTACCGTGTGATGCGCCTGTGCACCGGCGACATGGGCTTTGGCTCGCGCATGACCTATGATCTGGAAGTCTGGCTGCCGGGGCAGAACGCCTTCCGCGAAATCTCGTCCTGTTCCGTTTGCGGCGACTTCCAGGCCCGCCGCATGGACGCCCGCTACAAGCCAGCGGATGGCAAGGGCACACGTTTCGTGCACACGCTGAACGGCTCCGGCCTCGCCGTGGGCCGCACGCTGGTGGCGGTGCTGGAGAACTACCAGAACCCCGATTGCAGCATCACCATTCCGGAGGCGCTGCGGCCCTACATGGGCGGCAAGGAAAGGATCACGGCCTGATGCGTATTCTTGTGACCAATGACGACGGCATCCACGGCCCCGGTCTGGAAGTCCTCGAAGCCATCGCCCATACACTCTCTGATGACGTCTGGGTGGTGGCGCCTGACGCCGAAAGGTCAGGCGCTGGGCATTCGCTGACGATTGCGGACCCGCTGCGTTTCCGCAAACTCGCGGACAAGCGCTTCGAGGTCGCCGGCACGCCGACCGATTGTGTAATCATGGCGGCCCGCAAGATCATGCCGGGATTGCCAGATCTGGTGCTGTCAGGTGTCAACCGTGGCGCCAACATCGCCGATGACGTGACCTATTCTGGCACAATCGCAGCAGCCATGGAGGGCACGGCGCTGGGACTCAAGTCCATCGCCCTGTCGCAGGTCACGGGGATTCACGATAACGGCGAAAGTTTCGCCGTGGCACACGCCCACGGCGCAAGCATCGTGAAGAAGCTCGCTGCCATGTCATTCGGGCCGGGCGTTCTCATGAACGTCAATTTCCCGGACTGCCGCCCGGACGAAATGCAAGGCATCGAGATCACCCGCCAGGGCAAACGCGACCAGAGCTTCCTGTTTGTGGATGAGCGCGTGGATGCCCGCGGACGGCACTATTACTGGATCGGTTCCGCCAAGGAGCGTGGCACCCCACCCGCCGGAACCGACATTGCCGCCGTCTTCGGCAAGCGCATTTCCGTGACGCCCCTCCACATGAATCTCACGCAGGTGGAAGCGATGGATGCCCTGAGAGGCGTCTTTGGCTGATCCCGTGAAGTGGTGCCGGCTATAGGACTCGAACCTACGACCCCCTGATTACAAATCAGGTGCTCTACCAACTGAGCTAAGCCGGCGCTGGCACTCGGGCGATTCAGCCCTGTTGCCGATGCGGCCTCATAGCCTGCTGCGCCACCACTTGCAAACGTGCGCGCCCTGCGCCGTCGAGGGCCCCAAACGGCGCGATCCACTCTCCACCCCCGAGAATTGGCAAGCCTCCTGCAACTCCCCCGGCAAGTCGTCGGAAAGCGGGCCTTTCTGTGCCGGAATGACACAGACCGTCAGGGACGCGTTAACAAAGGGGTTGAGTCATGAAATTCAAGACACTTGCAGTCCTTCCGGCCATGCTTGCGCTGGGGCTCTTCATCACGGGGCCGGTGCACGCCGGCAAGAAGGGCGGCCACGGGCGCTCACATGGCGTCAGCGCAAATCACGGCGGCGGCCAAGGTGGTTCAGGTCACAGCAAGAACGGCGGCGGTGAAGGCGGAAATGGGGACTGGGGCGGCAACGGCG
>CALMZX010000086.1 GCA_937870685.1 uncultured Alphaproteobacteria bacterium | reverse complement strand
CGGTTGCCGTGTCATCCACCGCCACCGGCGGCAGGTTCGTGACGGTGTAGGTGACAGTCGTCTGCACCGTCGCGCCATCCGGGTCAGTGGCGGTGACGGTCACCGTGTAAGGACCGGCCTGCGAGGCATCGGGCGGCAGTGTTCCGCTGATGATGCCCGTGTTGGGATCAATCGCCATCCCCGGCGGCAGGCCAGCAGCCGTGAAGGTCAGCGGCTCGCCATCCGGATCGACAATGTAGCTGCCTACGTTGACCGGAGCGGGTGTCGCGCCATCCGTCGATGCGACATCCGGGATGATGTTCAGCGGATCAGTTGCCGGGTTCGGATTGTCCGGTGTTCCCGGATCAGTGGGGTCAATCACAACAGGACCATCGTTCCGGCCCTCTACCGTGACGGTGATGGTGGCTGTGTCGCTCGCGCCATCGGCATCCGTGATCGTGTATGTGATGCTGGTGGTTGCCGTTTCTCCCACATCAAGGCCATTGAAATCCGTGCCCGGATCGAAGCTGTAGCTGCCATTTGCGTTGATGGTGAAGCTGCCGCCTCCCGTGCCAGACACGGCGGCACCGACGGCGGGCGCACTGCCATCCACGGCTGTCACCGTGAAAGCGTCGTTGTCAGGATCAGAATCCGGACCGTTGCCATTGTCGGCAAAGACGTTCCCGCCCAGAGCATTGTCCTCATCTGCCGTGACGGCATCATCCTGCGCCGACGGTGGCGGATTGCTGACGTCGAAAGTGATGGTGGTCGTGAACGAGCCGCCATGGCCGTCGCTCACCGTCAGGGTCACGGGATAGACGCCGTCCCCTGCCGGACCGCCTTGTGATGCATTGGCATCATAGGTGCCTGAAATGGTGGTACCGTCAAAGGTGAGGCCGGGCGGCAGTTCAGCCGGATCGAGCGTGAAGGTCAGCGTATCGCTGCCATCGGGATCAGCGGCATACTGCGTGACATCCAGTGGCGCGGCCACGCCGCTGTCCGTTCCCGGCTGCACGGGAATGAATGCGTTGGGGTCAGCGGGCGGCGTGCCGGGATTGCCAGGATCATGCGGCACAGGAGCGTCATTCAGGCCCGTGACCGTGAAGGTCACGGTTGCCATGCTGATGCCGCCCTCGCCATCACTCACCTGGTAGGTGATGCTGGTGTCGCGGGTCTCGCCAACCGCAAGGTCGCCGAAATCGCCATTGGGATCGAAGGACAGGCTGCCGTCACCGCCAAGGGTGAAGAGCCCGCCAGTCGAACCCGCAACAGGCACGCCCACGTTGCCGGGCAGGCCATTCACTTCGCTGACCTGCAACGCATCGCCGTCCGGATCGCTGTCAGCGCCGTTGCCGTTGTTGGCAAGCACGTCAAGGCCTGCAACGGGCGTGTCTTCATTCCCCGTCAGGTCATCGTCCTGCGCCACTGGTGGAGGATTGCTGACGGTATAGGTGAATGTGTCGGAAACCGTGCCCCCATGGCCGTCATCGGCGGTGACCACCACCGTGTAGACACCCGCGGCCGGTGCGCCGGTATTGCCATTCTGCGAGGCCGACGGATCAATCGTGCCGGAGATGATGCCGGTATTGGGATCGATGCTGAGCCCGGCAGGTAGACCCGATGCGGCATAGCTCAGTGTGTCGCTGCTGTCGGCGTCAGCAAAGGCTGCTGCCGCATCAATGCCGGTCACCACGCCCGCGTCATTGCCGGACATGTTCGCGAGCGGAGCGGTGACCGCGGGCGCGTCGTTCGTGCCCGTCACCGTCACGGTCACGGTTGCCGTTGCGGTGCCACCGTCGCTGTCGGCGATCTGATAGCTGATGTTTGTATTGCGCGTTTCGCCGACGCCCAGGTCCTCGAACTGGCCATTGTCGGCAAAGGTGAAAGTGCCATCCGGGGCGATTGTGAACAGGCCCCCCGCGCTGCCGGCCGTGGCCGCGCCGACATTGAGGGCAGAGCCGGCAACAGCGCTCACGCTGAAGCTGTCACCGTCCGGATCGCTGTCCGCGCCGTTGCCGTTGTTGGCAAAAACGTTTTGGCCCGCAAGCGCCGTGCCCTCGCTGGCGGCCAGCGTGTCATCCTGTGCCACGGGCGGCGGATTGCTGATGGCATAGGTGAAGGAAACACTGTCGGAGAGGTCTGGCGTTCCGCCATCCCGGGCGATGACCGTCACATCCCAGATGCCGGGCGTGCCGCCGTTCGTGGTTGTGCTTGCGTCATGTGGCGGTGTGCCGGTGATGACGCCTGTCGCGGGATTGATCGACAGCCACGACGGCGCGCCCGGTGCGAGACTGTAGGTCAGCGTGCTGCTGTCCGGGTCTGTGAAGAAGCTGCTGGCATCAAGCGGTGCCAGCGCTGCGGCGTCCTGCCCGGCCTGCTGCGGAATGGGCGCCCCCACGGGCGGATCGTTGACGGCTGTGACACTGACATAGGCGTGGCGCAGCGGCGAACTGTCCGTGCCATCGCTCAACTGGAAGGTAATGTCGCGCTGGACGGTGGACGGATTTTCACTGCTGCTG
Source organism: uncultured Alphaproteobacteria bacterium (assembly GCA_937870685.1). GTDB lineage: Bacteria > Pseudomonadota > Alphaproteobacteria > Rhizobiales > Aestuariivirgaceae > Aestuariivirga. The sequence goes on along the minus strand of CALMZX010000086.1, from coordinate 7,250 downwards.
GCGAATGAGACACTCTGCAAGGCCGCGTCATAATCCGCGACAGCCGCGCTGCCGCTGAAGCTGATCACAAGCTGGCCGCTGCCGTTTGTGGAAACGGCATAGGGAATGCCGTTGACGCTGCCGCTGTCGCCTGCCGCAACGGGCACGCCATTCACCAGCAGCTGGTCGCCCGGCTGCGGATTCGTGTGAGTGATGGTGGCGGACTCGTAGCTGGTGTCATCAAGGTCCGTGGTGACGATGTTGCTGTGCAGGGCCACCGGCGCGCCATTCTCCGTGTAGCCGAGATAGGCGTTGCCGGAATTCCCTGTGGAATTGTCGTCATCGAGGTCAAGCGTTGGCGGGTCATTCTGCGGCGTGACCTGGATCGTGGCTGTGGCGAGGTTCGAGGCCGCGTTGCTGTCGTCCCAGGCCCGCACCGTGATGTGGCGGTCCGCCGGATCGGGGTTGTGCACGTCGTTCGTCGAGGGGAGGAAGGTGATGGAGGCCAGCACGCTCTGCCAGTCCGCCAGTGTTGTGGCACCGGTTCCCGTCAGGGTCAGCGTCATCGCGCCGGGGGCGGTCAATGTGGCGAGAGGTGCGACGGCCGCGGAAATGCCGCCGGGCAGAACCGACGGGAAGTTGATGGTGTCGCCGATGCGCCCGTCAGTGAGCGTGACAACAATCTCGCTGATGGCACTGTCAACGTCATTGAGCACAAAGCCTGCCGGATCGAGAATGGTGACGCCGGGTGCGTTCTCCACATAGGTGGTGACAAAATCCGCGCCCGTGGCGCCGGAGGAATTGTCGCTGTCCAGGTCAATGACCGGAGGATCGTTGACCGCCGTGACCGAGATGGCAATACTTGCCGTGTCATTGAACGCGCTGCCGTCGCTCATGGTGTAGGTAAGTGTGGGCACCGGGCCATTGTAGTTTGCAGCCGGGATGAAAGTGAGGTCACCTGTTGCCGTGAGCGTCAGCGTGCCGATGGGGTTGCCGCCCACAATGATCGGGGTCGCCGTCCCGAGTGGAAGTGGATCCTGGTCACCGTCGCCGTCCGTGTCGATTGTCGCCGACAGAACACTCAGCGTGTCGCCGTCAGGATCCGTGTCGATGCCATTGGCGGTCAGGATGTTGGTTGCAAGCGTGCCATCCTCCGGAACGCTGAGCACGTCGTCCGTGGCCACGGGAGGATCGTTGACCGGAATGACGGTGACCGTGGACAGCGCGGGCGCGGAGGTGGCCCCGGCTGAATCCGTTGCAACGAATGTCAGGGTGCGGTCCCCTGCGGTGGGATCCTGAGAGGTGTTCTCATAGGTGATGTCCCGCAACAGGGCATCAAGGTCCGCCTGCGGCATGGGCGTGGAAGAGCCGGCCGCGTTGGTGACGGTGAAAGCCTGGGTTCCGGCGTTGTAGCTGATGGAAACAGTCGTGCCTCCCACCGTGGCCGTCTGCGTCGAGGTTGTGGCGAGGTCAAAATCCTGCCCGGCGATCACCACATGTTCGGCAGCGCCGTCTGTCACGCCACCAGCCGAAATCACCAGGGAAGTGATGTCATTCTCGACGTCCGCGGCATCGGCCCGCGTCTGGAGCGTCACCGGAACCGGCGTGTCACCTTCGGTGAAACTCACGGCATGGTCCAGATCATTGGGTTGTTCAGGCGTGTTCAGGGACACGTTGAAGCCGCCAAGACCGCCAACATTGGTGAGACGGATTTCCACCACGTCACCTGCCGACGCGGCATAGGTGATCACTTCACCGCCAGGCAGGCTGGGATACCAGCCGATGATCGCATCCACCAGCGTTCCGTTGATGTACAACTCGGCATGGTCATCGAAATACTGCCCTGGCGCGCCAACGGTGATCGTCGCATCTTCGGTAAGCGTGCGGCTCATCACCATGCTCCACGTGCCATTGCTTGGCACGTAGTCGCCGTTGACGGGATTGGCGGCATAGGAGAAGCCGGCGGCGGTCAGGCTGTCCCGCGGGTTCTCGAGGATGGTGATGTCAGGATCGTTGAAGAAAATCGAACCCTGCGGCGCATAGCCGACACCGTGCAGCGTCGGCGTGCCGGGTGCGCCGCTCTCGGCGGTGGAGTTGGGATCGATTGATCCCGCCACACCGAAATGGCCGCCATAGAGCGCCACCTGCCAGGCATTGTCTGGCGGCGAGGCCGGCAGCGTGCCATCGGAAACAGGCAACGGTCCGTCGAGGTCGATGACTGGCGCATCATTCACGGGCGAAACCGTGATGCTCGCCGTCGCCGTATCCGTGCCACCATCGGGGTCGGTGATGGTGTAGGCAAATGACGCCGGGCCGTTGTAATTGGCATTCGGCACGAAGCTGAAGGTGCCGGTTGCTGCATTTGTGACGGTCAGCACGCCGTTCGCCAGCGTGATGGGCACGCCAACCGTGAAGGCAGCGCCATTGATCGCGGTGACGGTGAAAGGATCGGACTCGGCATCAGAGTCCGCACCGTTGCCGTTGTTTGAAAAGAGGCTGCCAACAAGCGTGCCATCCTCAGCGACGATGAAGGCGTCGTCCTGGGCATTGGGCGGCTGGTTGATGCCGATGGTGCTGGCACTCGCCAGCCCTTCGATGCCCAGTTCATTGGTGACGGCAAAATTGACCGCACGCGCCGAAATGCTGCTGCTTGTGGTCGTGAAACCCAATGCCTGGAGGGCGAGGTCGAACGTCGCTTCCGTCTGCGGTGACGGCGACGCACCGAGAACAATCTGGCTGGCAGTCTGCGACAGGATGATGACGCCCGCGGGCAGCGCGCCTGGGTTGACGGTCAGGCTGTCGCCCGCCTGCGCGTTGCCGAGGGTGGCGCGCACCTGCTGGATATCGCCCGTGACGTTAGAAATATGCGCATCCGCATCGGCAATCGCAATCGTCGCGCCCGACCCGGTGGTGTAGGTGGTGCTGTAGGCGCTGCCAGTGGCACCGGAGGAATTGTCGGCATCAAGGTCGATCGTCGCTTCGCTGGAGAGCGAGATGAGGTAGCTCCAGCTTTGCGGCGTGTTGGCGGCACCGAGCGTGAATTGCACGGCCACGCCATTGTCTGTGGAAGTATTCGTGTTCCACGTGTTGACAATGTCGCCGCCATTGTTGAGGCCGCTGCTGTAGAGGTTTGCGCCGCTGTAGAGGGCCGAGTACCAGTGGTCGAACTCCCGGCCCCCCTGCACTTCCGCGAAACCGACGAAACTGTCGTTCGGGCCGCCGGGGTCCTTGCGCACGGCAACCAGTGACGGATTGCCGACCGTGTTGTTGGTCTGCGCCAGGTTCTGCGGCAGGGAGAAGGCCGGTCCGTTGTCACCCCCGGCAAGATAAGTGTCGATGGTGTGATAGAACTTGACGGGCTGCGCGTTTGTGGGCGGCGGTGTCACCGTCACGTTCAGTTGCATGTAGGCATTCGGATAGACGTACTGCGTCACCACCTGCAGCTGGAAGTCGCTGGCTGCCTGATAGGAGCCATCCCCGTTCGCATCGTAAAACATGGTGGTGGTGACGCGGTACGGATCAGCTGATGTGCCGCTGCCGGCAGATGTCTGTGACAGTTCACGGAAGGTCACATCGCCGGAGAACTGGCCCGGCTGGTTCGCCTCCGCTCCGCCGGACGTGGTTCCAGGCCCCGCGACGGTGCTGCCGACAGCAAGATAGATGCCGTTGAAAACGCCGACTGCAGCATCGGTCAGGCCCGGATTGTAGAACTGGTTCGCGCCATGGTAGGTGATCTGGTACTGGCCGTTGGTCATCACGTGGATGCGAATGCCGTCGGAGCCGTCAGCCGCCGTTCCGCCAGCCGGATTGATCACGGTCTTGGTGAGAGTTCCGTCCCAGTCACTGGCCGTCACGACTTCAGAATCGATTGCCCCCGTGAGGCTTTCCAGCACCCAGTCGCCGCCCAGCGCCGCGGCACCCGTCAGGTCAGTCGAGGCGGCAACGTCGGCACCTGTCGCGGAAGCGAGCAATGCCACCGCCTCCTGCCCCGCAGCACCGGAGGCAAAATCGCAGCCGTAGATCAGGATGTCGGCATCAGCGGTCAGCGCGGCGGCAATGGCGGCCAGATCATCCGCATGCGTGCCCTGGATGCTGGCTGCCGTCAGGCTTGCCGCGCCCAGAGACAGGGCACCGGACGATCCGTGCGAGATGATGTGCACGGCAGACACATTGTTCCGCCCGGCAAGAACATCCGCCATCTGAGCCACACCATCGCTTCCGTCCGTGACGAGATGGACCTCCACGCCGGGGCCGATCGCGGCAATGATCTCGCCGAAGCCGGCAATGGATGTATCAACGAAAGCCAGTTCGGTGCCCTGACCGGGAATCTCACCGGCTGGAGCAACAGGCTCCCCGGCCAACAGGGCCGCGACCAGCGCCTCCTGTTCACCAGTGTCAGGCGCGGCATCGCCGTGGCCTGATCCATCCACCGCATGATCGAAAGTGTCGGCCATGGCCGCGTCGAACAGGACGCGCGGTTCGAGTGCCACCAGCCGGGAGGAGTGAAACGGCCTTGAGCCTGGTGTGCCACCGCCATCAGGCCCCATGACGGCATCAAGACGCCACAATGCGGACGAAGTCAGCAGTCGCCCCAGAAGTTTTCCGCCGCCCATGTGACACCCTCAAAGGTTGCTTTTGTCCAACATACACACCTTAAAGGTGATTTGTTAAGCAAAAACTACCTTCAGTTGATGTTTTCTTGCGCGAACCGCAGAAATACTCCTTTAAGTTGAATTCAAACGATCATTTCAGTCAGAAACAGCAGACTCAATGCCTTGGGCAATCGCAAGAAGCGACCGGTCAGCCCCGTTCGGCAAAGCCAGCATAAGCCCCGTCGGAGGTTCGCCCTGAGGATGCATGGGCAGGCTGATGGCGCAGGCATCAAGGAAGTTGAAGACATAGGTATTGCGGAGGCAAAGCCCATTGATCCGGCGGTAATCTGCCTCGGCGTCAAGTTCGTCGAGCCGCGGCGGGATCACCGGAACGGTCGGACACAGGACGGCATCATGATCAGCGGCCACGGCGGCAAAGCGCTGCACCAGGGCACGGCGCCGAAGCCGCAGGTGCTCCAGTTCCTCCATGGTGATCTTCCCGCCGAAGCGGATGCGGCCGACGACCCGCGGATCATAGTCCGCCTCATGGGCCGCCACGATCGGCGCGTGGTGCACCCAAGCTTCCGCCGCCACAATGCCGCCATTGGCCAGAAGCGAAGGCAATTCGGCCAGCTCCGGCATGCGAAGCTCACTGATGCTGTGCCCCGCCTTCCGCAGCCGGGCCAGCACGGCATCGAAATCCCGCGCCACATGATGGTCGAGGCCTTCAAGGACATGGTCAGCCAGAACGGCGAGGCGCAGGGCACCGGACTTTGCTTGGGGCAATGGACCGGTCTGTTCAGCCAGAAGCGCGTCGATGGTGGCACAACAGGCGACCGAATTGGCAATCGGCCCCACCGAGTCAAAACTGCCCGACAGCGGATAGACGCCCCGCCTGCTCACCCGCTGGGCCGATGGCTTGTAGCCCACGATGCCGTTGAAGGCCGCCGGGATGCGGCACGAGCCACCCGTGTCCGTGCCCAGCGCCACCGGGCACATGCCTTCCGCCACCGCCACGGCGGAGCCGGAAGACGAGCCGCCGGGAATGCGCCTCTCAGTCCGTCCGTACACGGACAATGGCGTGCCGTGATGCGGATTGAGGCCGACACCGGAATAGGCGAACTCGGTCATGTTGGTGCGGCCCAGCGCCACCATCCCGGCACGCTTCAGGGCGGCCACGGCATCGCTGTCCGCCGCGGCGGGCTTTGCCCTGGCGAGGAGCTTCGACCCCGCCGCCGTCACTTCGCCCGCGACGTCAAAGAGATCCTTCACGCCGAAGGGAATGCCAGCAAGCGGCGACGGCGCGCGCCCGGCGCGGCGCAGGGCGTCCTGCTCATCGGCGGCATGCATCACCTTGGCAGCATCAACATGGATGAAGGCCCGCGCACCCTCGCCTTTCGGATCGGCAATGCGGGCGAGCGATTCCTCGGCCAACTGCCGCGCCGTGACCTTGCCATCCGCAAGGCTCCGCGCGATCTGGGCAAGTGTGGCATGGCGGGAATGTGTCATCCCATCACCTCTTTGATCTTTTCCACCAGCTGCTTCAGCGTGAATGGTTTCTGGATGAAGGCAAAGTCATCCGGGTTCTCGAGATTGCGCTCGAAGGCATCCTCTGCATAGCCCGACATGAAGATAAACTTGCTGGTGATGCCTCGCTTTCGGATTTCCGAGAGCATGGTGGGGCCATCCATTTCCGGCATGACGACGTCGGAAAGAATGACTTCGAAACCTTCCTTGTCCTCATCGATTACTTCGAGACCGCGCTCGCCCGAGTCGGCTTCGACAACGGTGTAGCCACGCGACGTCAGGGCGCGCACGGCGAAGGCGCGGACCGAATCTTCATCTTCCACGACAAGGATGCGGCCACGGCCGGTGAGATCGGCGCGTGGTGCTTCCACCTTTTCAGCCGGAACGGCAGGTTCAGCCGGAACTTGCGGATAATGCCGCGGCAGATAGATCGTGAAGGTGGTGCCCTTGCCCTCCTCGCTGTCGCAATAGATGAAGCCGCCCGTCTGCTTCACGATTCCATACACCATGGACAGGCCAAGGCCGGTGCCCTTGCCCACTTCCTTGGTCGAGAAGAAGGGTTCCCAGATCTTTTCCAGAATGTCCTTGGGGATGCCTGTTCCGGTGTCGGCCACTTCGCAGACAACATACTCCGCCTCGGGCAGCTTGTGCCGGCCGGACTGGGACTCCGCCTTGGAGAAATTGTAGGTCTTGACCGACAGCCGTCCGCCACCGGGCATCGCGTCACGCGCATTGACGGCGAGATTGATGACCACCTGCTCAAACTGGTTGAAGTCCACCAGCACGTAGCCAAGGTCGCGGCCATGGTTGATGTCGAAGCCGATCTTCTCGCCGAGTACGCGGCCCAGCAGGTTGCCGAGATCGGACATGGCTTCGCTCAGCAGGGTCACGCGCGGTTGCAGAGTCTGCTTGCGCGAGAAGGCCAACAGCTGCCGCACCAGGTTGGCGGCGCGGTTGGCATTCTGCTTGATGTTCATGATGTCGTGGAAGGCCGCATCCGTGGGCCGCATTTTGGTCAGCAGCAGGTCGGCAAAGCCGATGATGGGCGTCAGCACGTTGTTGAAGTCATGGGCAATGCCGGAGGCAAGCTGGCCCACGGCCTGCATCTTCTGGCTCTGCGCCAGCTGCACCTCAAGCGCCTTGCTTTCGGTC
>CALMZX010000085.1 GCA_937870685.1 uncultured Alphaproteobacteria bacterium | reverse complement strand
CGTTCTCGACGTCGCGCACGAAGCGCGCGCCGATGATGTCGAGCGCGCAGGTTTCCGAGCAGAGGATGTAGGCACCATTCAATTCGCCGAGCATCAGCGGACGGATGCCGAGAGGATCACGCGCGCCGATGAGCTTCTTGTTGGTGAGCGACACAAGGGCATAGGCCCCTTCGAGGCTGCGCAAGGCGTCAATGTAGCGTTCGATGATCTTGCCGCGCTGCGAGCGCGCCACGAGATGCAGGATCACTTCGGTGTCTGACGTGGACTGGCAGATGGCACCTTGCGCGATGAGGTCGCGGCGGAGTTTCAGTCCGTTGGTGAGATTGCCGTTGTGGGCGACTGCGAGGCCTCCCGCCGCCAGTTCGGCGAAAAGCGGCTGGACATTGCGCAGGATGGTTTCGCCCGTGGTGGAATAGCGGACGTGGCCAACGGCGGCGAAGCCCTTGAGGCGGTCGATCACCTTCTGGGAGGAGAAGTGGTCGCCGACGAGGCCCATGCGGCGCTCGGCGTGGAAACGCTTGCCGTCAAAGGAGACAATGCCTGCCGCTTCCTGGCCACGGTGCTGGAGGGCGTGGAGGCCAAGTGCCGTGAGGGCTGCGGCATCCGGGTGGCCGAAGATTCCGAACACACCACATTCCTCACGCAGGGTGTCGCCATCGAGGTCGAGTTCGTCGTTGGGCATCATGATTGCGGCCTCACTGGTCAGTGCCGCTGCCGCCCATGGCGGGCGGGTTGGTGGTGGTGCCGTCGATCAGGTTGTCGAGGCCCTGCTGCTGGCCATTGCTCACGCCACCCTGTTCGGGGGCGATGGGCACTTCCGGATTGGTTGGCAAGGCAGCGTTGGAAAGGGTGTTAGCCACATCCGGCGGCATGACGCTGATGAGCAGGTTGCTGACAGTCTGGATCACGGGGAGCGTCTGGGCGTTTCTGATCCACTCCTCATGCTTTTCCGGCGGGTTGGCCCAGGAATAGAACATGTAGGCAATGGCCACGAGGACAAGGCCGCGGCCAATGCCGTAGATAAAACCGAGCGTGCGGTCGAAAGCGCCGACGGAGCTTTCCACCACCGAGTCGGAAATCTTCACGCTGATGATCGAGACGATGATCAGGACGATCAGGAAGGCCACGGCGGCAATGATCGCCTGGGCGATCTTGTCGTTGTTCACATAGGGCATGATCAGGTCGAAACCGGGCTTGTTCTGGAAAGCAAACCAGGCGGCAACGGCGGCAAGGCCCCAGGAAATGAGGGAGAGCACCTCGCGGGTGAAGCCACGCATCAGGGCAAGAAGGCCCGAGATCAGCATGATTCCGAGAAGAATGAGGTCAAGCACCTGAAAAGGCATGGGCCAGCGTTCCTGAAGGGTGGGAAATCGGGGCCCCTTATAGGGGCTAACCGATTGCCGCGCTATGCGATTCTCCGCAGTCCCTTGGAGCGGGAAGCAACCCAAGCCACAAGGTCGGCCACGGTGGTCATGTGGCGGATTGCGAGGCCCTTGATGACAGGGGTTTCGCCCTGTTCGGCAATGACGGCATCGCCAAGGCCCAGTTTCTGGGCTTCCTTGAGGCGGGACTCGGTCTGGCCGACGGGGCGGATGTTGCCGGAGAGCGCGATTTCCCCGAAGAGCACGGTGCCATGGGGAATCAGGGTGTCCGACATGGAGGAGAGCAGAGCCGCCGCCACAGCCAGATCGGCGGCGGGTTCCTTGAGGCGCAAACCGCCCGCGACATTGAGATAGACATCATGCTGGGCCAGCGACACCCCGGCGCGGGCATCCAGCACGGCAAGAATCATCGCGAGGCGGTTGGAATCCCAGCCGACCGCAGTGCGGCGCGGCGTGCCAAGGGGCGAGGGCGAAACCAGCGCCTGCACCTCCACCAGCAGCGGGCGCGTTCCCTCCATGCCTGCAAACACCGCCGTACCGGGCGACGGCCGCTCGGACGAGCCCATGAACAGGCGCGAGGGATTGGTGACTTCGCGCAGGCCGCCATCGGACATTTCGAAGACGCCGATTTCATCCGTCGGGCCGAAGCGGTTCTTCACGGCGCGGAGGATGCGGAACTGGTGGCCCCGGTCGCCCTCGAAATAGAGAACGGCGTCGACAAGATGCTCGACCACTTTGGGGCCTGCGATCTGCCCATCCTTGGTGACATGGCCGACGAGCAGGATGCAGGCGCCTTTCTGTTTGGCAAAGCGCACCAGTGCTTCCGAACCCGCCTTGAGTTGCGACACGGTGCCGGGAGCGGCTTCGATCACCGGTGACCAGAGCGTCTGGATCGAGTCGATGACCACGATCGCAGGCACGGCATCCTCATTGAGCGTGGCGATGATATCAGACGTGTTGGTCTCGGCAGCCAGCAGCACCGGCGCATCATCCAGCCCGAGACGCTGGGCCCGCAGCCTCACCTGCGCGATGGCCTCTTCGCCCGAGACATAGATCACCCGCTCGCCCTTGCGTGCGAGGGAGGCCAGTGCCTGCAGCAGAAGCGTCGATTTGCCGATACCGGGATCGCCGCCGATTAACACCGCAGAGCCCGGCACAAAGCCGCCGCCTGCCACCCGGTCCAGTTCGGAAATGCCGGTCTCGATGCGGGGCGGACTGGCCGTGTCGCCCTTCAGGGCATGCAGGCGGGTGGCGCGGCCCTTGGGCAGGGCCTGCCCTTTTGCCCCGGACGCGGGTGCCTCGCGGGATTCTTCGACAATGCTGTTCCAGGCACCGCAGCCGTCGCAACGGCCGGTCCATTTCGAGTGCGTGGTGCCGCAGGATTGGCAGACAAAGGCGGAAGCAGGTTTGGCCATGGAGCCGCGCATACCATGGAACATAATGGGAACGCAAGTTCTCTCGCCAACAGCCGCCGCGACACTTGCTTGACCAACCGGTCAAATGGCGCTTGTCTGTGACGAGGTTGGCGCAGTCCAGCCATACAATGCGTACATTCGCGCCAAGGCGCGCAATTCAGGGAGCACGCAAGAATGAAAACTTTCAAGACACTCGCCCTCGCCTCCGTCTTCGGACTTTCGGCAATGGCAACGGCCAGCGCCTCCACACTGGACGACGTGAAGGCCAAAGGCTTTGTCCAATGTGGCGTCAGCCAGGGGCTGATCGGCTTCTCGAACCCCTACGACCAGAACAACTGGACCGGCCTTGACGTGGATTTCTGCAAGGCCGTTGCCGCCGCCGTGTTTGGCGATGCCACCAAGGTGAAGTTCTCGCCGCTCAATGCCAAGGAGCGCTTCACCGCGCTGCAGTCCGGTTCCATCGACGTCCTGTCGCGCAACTCCACCTGGACGATGAGCCGTGACACGACGCTCGGCCTCTCCTTCGCGGGCGTGACTTACTACGACGGCCAGGGCTTCATGGTGCCCACCAAGCTGGGCGTGAAGTCGGCCCTTGAACTGGGAGGCGCATCGGTCTGCACCCAGACCGGTACGACCACCGAGTTGAACCTTGCCGACTACTTCAAGGCCAACAAGATGGAATACAAGATCGTGGCCTTCGAAAAGAACGAGGAAGTTCTCAAGGCCTACCAGGAAGGCCGCTGCGACGTGTTCACCACCGACCAGTCGGGCCTCTATGCCGAAGTGCTGAAGTTCCCGAACCCCGCAGACCACATGGTGCTGCCGGAGATCATCTCGAAGGAGCCGCTCGGCCCCGTGGTGCGCCAGGGTGACGCGCAGTGGTTCAACATCGTGAAGTGGACCTACTACGCGCTGCTCAATGCCGAAGAACTCGGCGTGACGCAGGCCAATGTCGAGGAGATGAAGGGTTCGGCCAATCCGGAAATCCAGCGCCTTCTCGGTGTGAAGGTGAAGAATCCTGATGGCACCGAAGCTGACAACGACTTTGGCAAGGGCATCGGCCTCGGGGCGGACTGGGCCGTCAACATCGTCAAGGGTGTGGGCAACTACAGCGAAGTCTTCGAACGCAACCTCGCGCAGTTGAAGATCGCCCGCGGCAAGAACGCCCTGTGGAACCAGGGCGGCCTGCAATACGCCCCGCCGATCCGCTGACAAACAGGCTCCCCCTCAGTCGCTTCGCGACAGCTCCCCCAGCATAGCTGGTGGAGCGAGGTTGGTGCACTTTCACTCACGCTCCCCCAACTTGGTTGGGGGAGCTGTCCGAAGGACTGAGGGGGCCTCTTCTGCATGACCGACACACCCGACAAGCGCTTCACCTCCGCCCCGCCTTCCGGGAGTTGGACGGATTTTCTCTACAGCGCGAAGTTCCGCAGCTGGGTGAGCCAGATCGTGGTGCTGCTGCTGTTGCTGTGGGGGCTCTATGAAATCGTTGTCAACACGCAGGCCAACCTGGCGCGGCTGAACAAGAATTTCGGCTTTGACTTCCTCGGCAAGCAGTCGGGCTTTGACCTTTCGACGGCCCTCATTCCCTACAGTTCAACCTCAACCTATGGACGTGCCCTTCTGGTTGGCTTCTGGAACACGGCGCTGGTGGCGGGGCTGGGCATCGTCTTCGCCACCATTCTCGGCTTCATCATCGGCGTGATGCGGCTCTCCAAGAACTGGATCGTCTCGCGCTTCGCGCTGGGTTACGTCGAACTGGTGCGCAATGTGCCGCTGCTCGTGCAGATTTTTGTCTGGTACGCGCTGGTGCTCAAGCCGCTGCCCGGAACGAAGCAGGCCTACACATTTTTTGGCGACAGTTTCTTCCTGAGCAACCGCGGACTGCTGATGCCGCATCCGCAGTTTGGCCCGGGCGCCTGGCTGGGCCTTGCGGGACTTGCCGCCGCCATCACGGGCATCTGGTTCCTGCGCCGCCGGGCGCGGCTGGTGCTGGAAGCAACCGGCAAGGCCACGCCGACGTTCTGGCCCTCGCTTGCGCTGCTCATTGTCCTGCCGCTCCTCGGCCTGCTCGCGGCAGGCTGGCCGCTGACCTGGAGTTTCCCGGAACTTGCGGGCTTCAATTTCAAGGGCGGCATGACGCTGGTGCCGGAGTTCATCGCGCTGTTCCTTGCGCTGGTCATCTACACCGCCTCATTCATCGCCGAAATCGTGCGCTCCGGCATCCTCGCCATCAGCCACGGGCAGACCGAAGCCTCGCAGGCACTGGGCCTCGACAACAGCAAGACGCTGCGGCTGGTGGTGATTCCGCAGGCCATGCGCGTGATCATTCCGCCGCTGGCCAGCCAGTACCTGAACCTCACCAAGAATTCCTCGCTCGCCGTGGCCGTCGGCTATCCCGACCTCATGTATGCGGGCGGCACGGTGAACAACCAGTCTGGCGCGGCCATCGAGGTGTTTTCCATTGTGCTGGTCGTCTATCTCGCCACCAGCCTGTTCACGGCGGCTTTCATGAACTGGTTCAATTCGCGCATGAAACTGGTGGAGCGCTGAGATGGTGGCTTTTGTCCGAACCCAGGATGCGCCCGTTGCCCCACCGCCCGCCAACATGACCGGGGCGTGGGCCGCGGCGAAACAGAAATTCTTCCCCACGCCGTTGAGCAGTGTCGCCGGTGTGATCATTGCTGCACTGGTCGCGTGGGTGGTGTGGACGCTCATAGACTGGGCCGTGATCCGCGCCGTCTGGTCCGCGCCGGACCGGGAACTGTGCAATGCCGAAGGCGCAGGGGCGTGCTGGCCCTATGCCTTCGCCCGCTTCCACCAGTTCATCTACGGCTTCTATCCGGTGGAGGAACGCTGGCGCGTCAACATCGTGTTCCTCCTGGGCGCCCTTTCGCTCGCGGCTCTGCTGATCCCTTCCATTCCGCGCAAAGGCCTTTCCGCACTCTTCTTCTTCGTCATCTATCCCGTTCTCACCGGTATCCTTTTTGTCGGCGGCATGTTTGGCCTCACCTATGTCGAGACCACACAATGGGGCGGGCTGATGGTGACACTGGTGCTCTCCGTCACGTCCATGGTGGCGTCGGTGCCGCTGGGCATCCTGCTGGCGCTGGGGCGGCGCTCCACCATGCCGATTGTCAGCCTGCTCTCCACCATTTTCATCGAGGTGGTGCGCGGCGTGCCGCTGGTGCTGGTGCTGTTCATGGCGGTGAACATGTTCCCGCTGTTCATGCCGCCGGGCGTGAACCCGGACAAGCTGCTGATCGTGATCATCGGCATGGCATTGTTTGCCGCCGCCTACATGGCCGAGATCATCCGCGGCGGACTCCAGGCCATTCCGAAAGGCCAGTACGAAGGTGCGCAGGCGGTGGGGCTTTCCTACTGGAAGATGATGGGCCTCATCGTCATGCCGCAGGTGATCAAGATCGTGATCCCCTCCATCGTCAACCACTTCATCAGCCTGTTCAAGGACACGAGCCTGGTGACGGTGGTGAGCATTCTCGACCTGCTGGGCGTGGTGCAATCCAGTTTCAATGACGCGAAGTGGGCCAGCGCCCAGACGGGCAACACCGGGTATTTCCTGCTGGCGGTGGTCTATTGGCTGTTCTGCTTCGGCATGTCGCGCTACTCGCAATTCATCGAGCGCAAGCTCGCCACGGGCCACAAGAGGTAAGCCATGTCCGCAACCGAACAATCTGCCGTGACATTGAAGGCCGTGAACAAGTGGTACGGCCAGTTCCATGTGCTGCGCGACATCAACCTCAATGTGAAGAAGGGCGAGCGCATCGTCATCTGCGGGCCGTCGGGCTCGGGCAAGTCCACCATGATCCGCTGCATCAACCGGCTGGAAGAGCACCAGCAGGGCGACATCGTGGTGGATGGCATTCCGCTCACAGGCAACCTCAAGAACATCGACGAGGTACGGCGCGAAGTGGGCATGGTGTTCCAGCACTTCAACCTCTTCCCGCACCTGACGGTTCTGGAGAACTGCACGCTGGCGCCGATCTGGGTGCGCAAGCTGCCGAAGGCCGAGGCCGAGGCGGTGGCCATGAAGTATCTCACGCGCGTGAAGATCCCCGAGCAGGCCCTCAAATATCCCGGACAGCTGTCCGGTGGCCAGCAGCAGCGCGTGGCGATTGCGCGCGCGCTTTGCATGAATCCCAAGATCATGCTGTTCGACGAGCCGACATCGGCGCTCGACCCCGAGATGATCAAGGAAGTGCTGGATGTGATGGTGGACCTGGCGCAGGGCGGCATGACCATGCTGTGCGTCACCCACGAAATGGCCTTCGCCCGGCAGGTGGCGAACCGGGTCATCTTCATGGACCAGGGGCAGATCGTCGAGGAAAACGAGCCCAACGAGTTCTTCAAGAATCCGAAGAGCCCGCGCACCAAGCTGTTCCTGGAGCAGATCCTCCACTGATCAGTGGGCCTTTGACGCGACTCAAGGGCTGTCCTAGTTTTCTCCCCCTGTGGGAGGAGATTTCATGCGCAAGGGATTTGTCTGGGCCGCCACCCTGGCCGGAGTGCTGCTGGCGTCGTCAACATTCGTGACCGTTCAGGCGCAGGAACGCCTGCGCCCCGTGGGCAGCGTGACCTTCGAGCCGGAACCGGCCCAGCCGGAGACCGGCACCATCACGCTGAAACCGGAAGACCGGCGCATGCGCGGTTTCCGCATTGCGGCGGAGGACGGCAGCGCCGAAGTCCGCTCGGTGACCTTGGTCTATGGTGACGGCACGCGCGAACGCGTGCGGGTGCGCCAGACTCTTGCCGAGGGCGAACGTACCGCCCTGTTCCGTCTGGAAGAGCCCCGGCCCGTGCGCGCTGTCGAAATCTCGTTTGTGCCCAAGGGCGCTGTGACACTGGTGCTGCAGGCCGACGCCCGCCGCCCTGAACCGCCACCGCCAAAGTGGGTTGATCTCGGCTGCAAGAGCGTCGGCATTCTCGGTGACCGGGACAAGTTGCCGGTGTCCTCCGAGGAGCGCTTCCGCTCCCTGCGGCTGCGCTCCACCGGCTATGACATCGAGATGCTGGAAATGCTGGTGATCTACGGCAACGGCAGCCGCGACAATTTCGTCATCCGCCAGATCATTCCCTCTGGCGCCGTCACCCGGCCCATCGACCTGCGTGGCGAACGGCGGCGCATTGCCCAGATCAATTTCCTCTACCGCGCCACGGCCATCGGCACAGCCAAGACCAGACTCTGTGTCGAGGGCATGGCTGACAATGGCGGGTTGGACGAGGAGGATTGATATCCCGCCAAGCGCGAGCAGACTGAACCGGTTGCATTGGAGCGGTCAATGGTCAAAGAGATTCATTGACCATCGCTGAGCCGCTGATGAATCGACAGGTTGGCGCAAATCTCCACTCTCAATCGTTCCGATTTGATCGTCCGTTGCGCTAGAGTTTTGGCCTGCCCACCATGACGATGATCTGGTTTTCCGTGTTCAGCAACTGGCTTGCGACGGCTTTGATGTCGGCCAATGTCACCGCGTCCACTTTGCCGGGCCGTTCCTGCATAAAGCGAGTGCTGCGGCCACGCTGTTGGGCTGTAAGCAATATGGCCGAGATTGACATGTTCGTTGTGAAGCGCAGCGGGTATGAACCCTTGATGTATGACTTCGCCTTTTGCAGTTCCTCTTCGGTTGGTCCCTCGTGGGCCATTCTGGAAAGTTCTGAGCGCAGCACTTCGAGGGCCTGCTTGGCAGTTTCATTGGCGGTTGAAAAGGACCCCATTTGGAAGGACGCATGGGGTGCATTGGCGTCAAGGTAGCTCACACCATAGGTCAGTCCGGACGTCTCGCGCAGAGACTGGTTGAGGCGGGCGAAGGTGGCACCTCCTGCCAGAATCTCAGACATAAGAAAGGCGGCCCAGCTGTCGCGGCCGTCGCCCGCAATGCTGGGTACGCCGAAGTAGATCACGGTTTGCGGCCCGTCAAAGTCAATGACGTCAAGCACCGGTCCCTTGGCCACAGTCACGTCCTTGGTCACGGCCGCTGGCGCAACATCAGGCAGTCCGCCGAACACATCATCCAGCAGTTGGGCCAATGTTGCGGCATCAATATCTCCGACCGCGGCCACTTTCAGGGTCCGCCGGTTGAACATGGCACCGTAAAGCGCCAACAGGTCGGCGGCCTTGAGGTTTCCCACGGTTTCGGACGTGCCTGCCTCTGGCCTGCCATAGACATGACCGGGAAAAGCACGGGCGTACCATGTGGTGTTTGCGATGCTGTTCTGGTCAAGCTCGAATTGTTTGAGGCCCTGCAGAGCGAGCTGCTGCACGCGGGCAAAGGCGTCATGGTCGAATCGCGGCGCGGTGACCGCGCGCTTGAGCAAGGCAAAGCTCGCATCGCGGTTTTTGCTCAGACTCACCAATGTGCCCTCGATCATGTCCGAAGTTGTGCCGAAGCGAAGGTCCATGGAAAGGCGCGTCGCTTCTGTTTTGAAAGCCGCGGCGGGGAGTTCTCCCGCCCCTTCGCTCAGCATCGCGGCCATCAGGTCGGCGGCCCCGTCTTTGCCGGGCGGGTCCAGACTTGCGCCGCCGTCAAATGAGAATTTCAGGGCGATGATGGGAACCGTGTGGGATTCCACCAGCCATGCCTTGATGCCTTTGGCACTGGTGACAGTCTGAATCTCAAAGGCAAGACCCGGCGCTGCCAGGCCCAGCCAAAGAAGGATGGAGGCAAGAATGATTCTGCACGGCATCATGACTTTGGCCTCAGTACAATGGTCACGTGTTGCTGGTTTTGAAAAACCAGTGCCGCCGCCTTCTGCACGTCTTCACGGGTAACAGCGGCTATTTCGGCGTCTTCGTTGTAAATGTTCCCACGCTCTTCGCCCATCGCGATGGCAAGTCCGATCATCATCGCAAACCCCGTTGGATTGTCGAGGGCGTAGATATATTTTGCGAGGGTACTGTTCTTTGCGCTGGTGAGTTCGTCCTCTGTCACACCGTTCTTCACGATTTCTTGCAGGATGCTGTCGACGCGCTGTTCCAGCTTGAGCACGTCACCCCCCGCAGACGGCATCGCGAAAACCTGGTAAGTGCCATAAACAACGCTCAATCCATCATAGTTGGCATCGGCTGCTGCTGCCTCACGGCTGCCCACCACAAGCTGCTTCTCAAGTCGGCTTTCTGAGTTGCCGCCGAGAATGACCGAAAGAACATCAAAGGCAGCAGCTTGTCGCGGTGCCAATGAGGCACGTGCAGGCACAATGTACTTGCGGATGAACAGGGGGTCATTGATACGTCCATCCTGCATTTCCAGCCGATCGGCCGAAGCACGCAGCGGCTCAGCCGGTCGCTGGCGCAACGGCAGGTCCCCAGGGTTTTTCAATGGGCCGTAATATTGCTCTGCGAGCTTTCGCACGTCATCTGGCCGCACGTCTCCCACCACCATGACGATGGCGTTGGCGGGCATGTAGTGGCTGCGATAAAAGGCCTCCGCATCAGCGCGGGTGAGCGAGGCAACGTCGGCGGGCAGTCCCACGACAGGGCGGCCATAGGGGTGAACCTTGAACAATGTTGCATCAAGCTTCTCATTTGCAACGGCAAAGGGGTTGCTCTCGGTTTGTTGGCGGCGCTCCTCTTGCACCACCTTGCGCTCGGTTTCGAACACGGGATCTGTGAGCGCGAGATTCTGCATGCGGTCGGCTTCAAGATCCATCATGAGTTCGAGCAGCTTCACGTCCGACCGTTCATGGAACACCGTCACATCCTGCATGGTGAAGGCGTTGCGCTCTGCCCCATTCTCGTCCATCAGCCGGTCAAAGCTGCCCTTGGGGTACTTGGCGGTGCCTTTGAACATCAGATGTTCAAAGAAATGGGCAAGGCCGGTCTTTCCTGGCGATTCATCCGCACCGCCAACGCGGTAGCCAATGGCATGGAGGGCAATCGGGGCACGGTGATCCTCAATCACGATCACTTGCAGACCATTTGCGAGGGTGAACTCAGTGATGGGTAAGGTGAAGCCAAACGCTGCTTTGACAAGGCAGGTAGAAATCGCAACAGTGGTGAGGGCGAGTTTTTGGGCGGGAGTCAGGCGGTTCAGCAAGGCAGCAAACATCATTCCGGCACCTTAGCACGGCGAAGATCCTGCGTCAACCATTTAAGTCATATTCTGGGAATTTAACGAAAACACCACGCGACCATCGCAAACCGTCATCACAGGTTTGACGGAGGCGATCTGGTCTGCGGGCAGTTTCTCCATGTCTGCATTCAACACAGCGACATCGGCGAGATAGCCTTCCTTGAGCATGCCCTTGCGGTCCTCCATGAATTCCATGTGGGCACCGGCCAGGGTGAAGCCATGGATGGTGTCCATCAGGCTTTGCTTCTGCTCGGGGCATCCGGGCTTGAGGGGGCGCACGGTCATCGCGGCCTGCATGCCGAGGAACGGGTCCAGCGGGGCCACGGGCCAGTCGGAGGAGAATGCCACTGCCGCGCCCGTGTCGCGGATGGTCTGCCAGGCATAGGCGTAGGGCAGCTTGTCACCCACGCGGCTGAGGATGGGTTCCGGCGGTGAGCCCGGCACGCCGACGCCGGCGATGGGTTGCAGCGAGGCGACCACGCCCAACGCCGCGAGACGCGGGATATCAGCGGGGTCGATCAGTTCGATGTGCTCGATGCGGTGGCGGGAATCCCGTTTGCCGTTGAGACGCTGGGCGTTCTCATAGGCATCCAGCGTGGTGCGCACACCGCCGTCGCCAATGGCGTGGGTGGAGACTTGCAGGCCGTGGGCATCGGCGCGCGCGACCAGCGCCAGCATTTCGTCGTGGGTGTAGAGGGGCGCGCCCTTGTTGCCGGGGTAACCGGGATAGTCATCCAGCATCTGGGCGGTCAGCGTTTCCATGACCCCATCCATGAAGATCTTCACGCGGCCGGAATGCAGCATGTCGCCCTTGTAGCGGGCGTGGAAGGCGGCGGCTTCGTCCACCTGTTCGAGCTTGAAAAAGTTCTTGTGGTGGAAGGGCACTTCCATGCGGCTGTTCAATTCGCCACGCTGCTGCAGGGCGTCGAGCAATTCGAGCTGATACCAGTTGCCGTCCATGTTGTGCATGGAGGTGATGCCCAGCGCGTTGGCATGGGCGATGCCGCGCTTCATGAAGGTCTCGTCGATGCGCCGTTGCTCTGCCGTGGCGGGCGGTTCCGGATTGCCGCCTGTGGTGAAGCCGAGATAGTCGCGCCCGCCCGTGGGCGTGAGCGCCAGCACCGGCATGAAGGCTGCGGGTTCGCGCAGTTCGCCCGTCGCCAGGCCATCGGTCCCCATGACGATTTCATTGCCGACGGGAAGGTCGCGGCCTTTCAGGATGCCTGCCGCCTCAAGGGCCTTTGTGTTGGCCCAGACCGTGTGGTGGTCAAAGCAGCCGACGATGAAGGGCACGTCGCTCACAATGGAATCGAGCAGGTGCCGGGTGATCGGTGTGGCAGGGCCGAACTGTTCATGCGTGGCGGCGATGGCCATGACCACCGCGTCCTTTGCCAGCTTCGCGCGGTATTGAGAAACCGAGTCACGAACCTTGGCTACGTCATTGATTCCGTAGATGTTCAGGAGGTCCAGCTCGACCGCGCCGATGAACAGATGGACATGGCTTTCGATGATGCCGGGGATGACCGTGTTGCCCTTGTTGTCATGCACGCGGGTGCGGGAAGTGCGCAGCCCCATCACATCGGCGGCGCTGCCGACACGCAGGATGCGGTTGCCGGAAATGGCGATAGCCTCGGCAAAGGGCCTGGCCTTGTCCATGGTGATGATGCGGGCGTTGGTGATGATGAGATCGGCTGTCATCGGATTCCTCCTAGTCGAGATAAGTTTCAATGA
>CALMZX010000084.1 GCA_937870685.1 uncultured Alphaproteobacteria bacterium | reverse complement strand
GCCTGCTGCCTCGCCGTCGAATGCGACGAGACCCGCATCGATTTCCGCCTGCGCACCCGCTACGTCGATGCCAAGGCCCACACGCTCGACGAGGCCCTTGCACTCATCAAACAATGGACGAAGGCAGGAGAAGCCAAGTCCGTCGGCCTGCTGGGCAATGCCGCCGAGGTTTTCCCCGAGCTTGTGAAGCGCGGCATCAAGCCGGATATCGTCACCGACCAGACCTCTGCCCACGACCCTATCCATGGCTACCTGCCGCTGGGCTGGACCGTAGCCGAATGGCGCGGCAGGCAGGAGAGTGATCCCAAGGCGGTTGAGCACGCCGCCCGCGCCTCGATGAAGACCCACGTCAAGGCCATGGTGGATTTCTGGAACATGGGTGTGCCCACCCTCGACTATGGCAACAACATCCGTCAGGTGGCCAAGGATGAAGGGCTGGAGAATGCCTTCGCTTTCCCTGGCTTCGTTCCGGCCTACATCCGTCCGCTGTTCTGCCGTGGCATCGGTCCCTTCCGCTGGGCCGCCCTTTCCGGCGACCCGCAAGACATCTACCGCACCGATGCCAAGGTGAAGGAACTGCTTCCCGACAATGCACACCTGCACAACTGGCTCGACATGGCGCGCGAGCGCATCGCCTTCCAGGGCCTGCCCGCCCGCATCTGCTGGGTGGGCCTCGGCGACCGCCACAAGCTGGGCCTTGCCTTCAACGAGATGGTTCGCACGGGCGAACTGAAAGCCCCGATCGTCATCGGCCGCGACCATCTGGATTCAGGTTCGGTGGCATCCCCCAACCGCGAGACAGAAGCGATGAAGGATGGTTCGGATGCCGTCTCCGACTGGCCGTTGCTCAATGCCCTGCTCAACTGCGCCTCCGGTGCGACATGGGTGTCGCTGCACCACGGCGGTGGCGTCGGCATGGGATACTCCCAGCACTCCGGCATGGTGATCTGCTGCGACGGCACGGACGATGCCGCCCGCCGCATTGGCCGCGTGCTGTGGAATGATCCTGCAACAGGTGTCATGCGCCACGCCGACGCGGGCTACGACATCGCCCTCGACTGCGCCCGCGAAAAAGGCCTCCGGCTGCCGGGAATCCTCGGCAACTGAGCGACAGGACTGAAAGCCGGCCTTCGCCGCCGCCCCGGCACGCGATCAGCTTGCGCCGGAATGGGTCGGTTCCCCGGGCAAGCTGTCCAGGCAGGCAATTGGAGCGGCCGCGGTTCACATACCTGCGCCCGCACCGCTCCAACGTCTTGCCTCGAAACAACTTCCGCTACGCACGCGGCCGCCTCTTGCTGGCACCTTGTCCTAGTAGCCGCCCTTCTTCGCCGGTTTGTTGAAGAACACGGTGACCAGCGCATAGATGATGCCCGCCACCACTGCCGCGGGAAGCGAGGCGGTGACATACTCATAGGGGGAGTGGCTCTCATATGTGACTGGATTCAACAGGTAACGGTAAGTGCCGCAACCCGCGACCATTGCCGCAACCGCAGCAATGTTGAATCCGCCTGTGAACCAGTAGCCGGAGTGATCACCGTTCGAGAAAATCCAGCGGATGCTGATGTTGCGCTTGCGCAGGAAATAGTAGTCGGTGATCTGGATTCCGCACAGTGGCGCAAAGGCAAGCCCGATGAAGGCCAGGAATGTGCCGAAGTTGGCGAAGAACAGCTCCGGAATCACGAGACCGACCAGCACCACCGGACCAATGGCCAGCATCAGCAGCGTCGTCCAGCTCATCCGCTCAAAGGCCGGAAAATGACGCAGGCCGATGGCCGAGGCGTAAACGCCAGCCACCGCCGTGCCCAGATTTGCCGCCGCCACGAAGAGAAGTGCGATGATGCCGTAGGTCGGGCCGCCAATGGTGCGAAGCCACTCCGCGGGATCGGAAACCTGCAGCACCAGAATGCCGGCAATGCCAATCAGGCACAGCAGCGGGACTGGCGCGCCCATGCCCACCATGATGGGCACGGCAGCCGTGCGTCCGTTCGGTGCCATGCGGATCATGGCGCCCAGATAGGGCCACCAGGACAGCAACGACACGATGCCGATTTCAACACCCGTGGTGTAGTTCCACAGCGGACTCGCCGAGGCATAGGCAGGTGTTGCCGCCGTCAGGTCACCCCAGCGTTGGCTGATGATGATGTAGAGCATCCAGAATCCGACGAAGACATGGGCGACGAGGATTTTCGAGATGCGGTCCACGCCGCTTGATCCGCGGAGCAGGATGATGAACACGAGGGAACAGGCCAGAAGGATTGTTGCCGGAAGCAGCAGCTTGCCGCCGCCTTCGGCAATAATGCCGAGCGCGATCAACAGCTGCGTGGTCGATTTGGCGAAAAAGATGAGCAGCAGCGAATTCCATCCGATGATCGAAATCTGCTGCATTGCCGCCGGAATGACCCAGCCCCGGGAGCCGAATGTCGGCTTGGTCGAAGCAATCGAGTCCACTCCGAAGCGCAGGCAGATGGGGCCTGCCGCCAGCGCCACGATCAGCATGCCGATCATGCTGCCCGCGAAGAGCGCGGCAAAGCCCTTGTCGAAGTTGAGGTAGTACCCCACATACTCGCCGATGATGTAGCACCATGTGGCCGCCGCAGCGGTGGCCAGCGTGATTCCGAGCTTCCAGCTGCCCCAGGTGCGCTCGCTTTTCAGCAGCGGCCAGGCGTTCTTGTCGGCCTCAAGCAGGTCTTCAAGATGATGATGTTGCGATGTGCTGCTCACAGTTGCCACCCCCAAACAAGTGCGATTGCGGGCAATATGACACCCAGGATGACAAGCCAGGTCCAGCTTGCGGCATCGTAGTCTTCACCCTGCTCCGCAGGGTTCTCGAGGATCTTGAGCCGTCTCTCGAGTTCGGCATTGAGTTTCTCAGTCATTCTTTTCCTCCACACGGGTTGTCCGGCTCTTGCGGCCGGTTGTTGCTTGTATCTCGTGCATTCAGCCCTTGAAGCTTTCCTCCTTGGCATAAGGGAACCACCAGAAGTCCTGGTTCTCCGCCTTGGGATCAATCATCACGAACTTGGTGTTCTGGAACTGTGCCAAGCCTTCCGGCCCGAGCTGCCGTCCCGTGCCCGAAAGCTTTCGGCCGCCAAAGGGCAGCGCGTCATTGTCGAGGAGCGGTGCGTTGATCCACAGGATTCCGGACTGGATCTCGCGCACCGACCGGAATATCTCGTTGCTGTCGAGGGTATAGATGTTGCCCCCAAGGCCGAAACGGGAGCGGTTGGCGAGTTCGATCGCCTCGTCGAAATTCCTTACGCGGCAAAGCGGCGCCACCGGTCCGAAGGGCTCGTCGTTGAGGATATCCATGTCCGGCGTCACATCGGTCAGCACGGTGGGTTCCACAAACCAGCCGCGGTTGAGGCCTGCGGGCCTGCCACCGCCGGCGGCCACTTTCGCACCTTGCTGCCGCGCCTTCGCCATCATGCCTTCGAAGCGGTCACGCTGCTTGCGCGTTGCCATCGGCCCCATGTCAACCAGATCAAGGCCGTTGCCGATTCGGAGTTTCTTTGCCTCTTCCGCGAGGCGGCGCGAGAACTCGTCATAGATGTCCTGGTGCACGTAGAAACGTTCCGCCGAGGTGCACACCTGGCCGCAGTTGAGGTAGGCGGCGAAAGCGGCACCACGAACCGCCTGCTCCATCGGCGCCGAGGGCATGACGATGAACGGGTCATTGCCCGAGGCTTCGATCAGACAGGGCTTGAAGCTTTCCGCACAGGTGCGGGCCACGGCCTGCCCCACGGATACGGAGCCGGTATAGGCCACGCCATGCGTGTCGGTGCTGGCGATCAGGCGCTGACCGACACGGGCACCACCCGTGACGACCTGCAGAAGCCCCGCGGGAAGCCCGGCGAAAAGCTCCATGAACTTCAGTGTTGTGACGCTGGTCTGCTCATGCGGCTTCACGATCACGGCATTACCCGCGGCAAGTGCGGCTGCGGCTTCCCAGCACAGCAGCACCAGTGGATAGTTGAAAGGCAGGATGATGACGATCGTGCCCAACGGCTCTTTGACGGAGAAATGGAACTGGCCAGGCACCGTGCTGCCCGCAATGCGGCCCTGTTCGTGGCGGGCCAGCTCCGCATAGTAGTCGATGGCCGTGGCGCACCACGACACCTCGTCCACCGCTTCCTTGAAGGGCTTGCCCTCCTCGCGGGTGAGATATTCCGCATAGAGCGCCTTGTCGCGCCGGATGACTGCGGCGATGTCGTGCAGCGTGACAGCGCGGCTGCGGGCATCAATGGCGTTCCAGGTCTTGCGGGCACGCCCCGCAATCCCGATGGCCTCATCAACCTCGGCATCCGTGGCGTCGGCAACATGGCCGATCACGTCTTCCGTCGCTGGTTCAATGATGTCGAACATTGTTGTTGCGCTGCTGGCGCGCAAGGCACCATCCATGAACAGTTTTCCGGAAAGACGCTTGAATTCTGTCAGCGCGGCCATGGCATTCCTACGGTTCTCAGGTGTTCAAATTATTTTGAACATGACACAATAGATTTAACACGACAAGGGTGCAATCAATGGTCCGGCCGTGGTTGACGTTGCGCCGCGATACCGTAATGAACGCAAGGCTTTGTGAATCATGGATCGGGGAGGCAGGAGATTGACGGGGAAGACACCGGCCACGCGGACGCGCGGCAAGCCTGCGAAAAGGCCCAAGGCAAGGAAGCCGAAATCACCGTCGCGGGATCAGGCGAGCAACCTCGCGGTAGGGGCGCGCCTGCGTGCCGTGCGCGAGAGCGCCGGCATGACGCAGCGACAACTCGCCAGGAAGGCGGGCGTGACAAATGCCACAGTCTCGCTCATCGAACAGGAGGCCCATGCGCCTTCGCTGGCATCATTGCACCGGCTCCTTTCGGCCATTCCGATCACGATTGCTGATTTCTTTGCCCTTCCCGTCTCACAGCAGAACGCTCTGTTCTACCAGGCCGGGGATCTTGCGGTCGTCACGCGTGGTGCCGCCGATCTCCGTGTGCTGGGCAGCGAACGGCGTGACAAGAAACTTCAAGTCTTCATCGAGCGCTACAAGCCAGGCGCCGGCACGGGCGTCGATCCGCTTTCGCACGATGGCGAGACGGCAGCCGTCGTGGTGAGCGGTGTCGTGGAGGTGGAAGTGGACGGCAAGAAGAATGTGCTCTCCGCAGGCGGCGGATACCAGCTGATCGGACGGCAGCCCTATCGTCTCACCAACATCGGCAAGACAGTTGCCGTCGTGGTGTGCGCCTGCACCCCTGCGATGATCTGACGATTGGGCGGTTCTGCGAAAGGACAGGCGGCTGGCAAAAGAGTGTCATCTTCGGCACACGCGGCAATACCCCGTGATGGCCGCCGCCCCATGCTGTGATTTCGCCGCTATGATTTGATGCGCGTCCCCTTGGGATCGTACCAGGGCTCGAACTGCAGTGCGATCTTGTAGCGCTTCAGGGCAATCTCCACTTCCCATTCACCTTCTGATATCCACTCCTTCGTCACTCCTGCGGGATTGTTGACGTAGGCAAGACCAAGCGACGCGCCGAGGCGGTGACCATAGGCGCCGGACGTAATGAGTCCCGCGTGCCCGCCGTTCCGGTAGACCGGCTCGTTGTGATAAAGCATTGGCATTTCGCTGCCACCAGTGAGCTTGACCTGAACGAGGCGACGCTTCAGCGGGCCTTCTGCCTTCTGTTTCAGAAGGGCTTCACGGCCGATGAAGCCGTGAGGCTTGTCGAGTGCCACGGCGAAGCCGACACCGCCATTGTAGGGGGTGTCTTCCTCGCCGATGTCGTGTCCCCAATGCCGGTAGCCCTTCTCCATGCGCAGTGAATTGAGAGCAAAGAAACCGGCGTGCGTCAGACCGAAGTCACGGCCTGCTTCCACTATCTGTTCATGGACATGCGCGGCAAACTCGGATTCGACATACAGTTCGAAGCCCAGCTCGCCGACGAAGGTGAGGCGACTGGCCCGCACGCGGGCGTAACCGAGATCGATCTCGCGGCTGGTGCCAAACGGGAATGCCTCGTGGCCGAGGTCGTCCGGTGAAATCCTCGACAGCAAGGCGCGGGATTTCGGCCCCATCAGCGAGAGCATGGCGAGGCCGGAGGTGACATCCGCAATGTGGACGCGCGCGCCATCCGGCACATGCCGCCGGAACCAGGACATGTCGCGCCGCTGCGAGGCCGCAATCGTCACGACCATGAAGGAATCCTGCGCCAGCCGCGTGACGGTGACATCAGCTTCAATGCCACCTGCCTCGTTGAGCCATTGCCCGTAAACCACGCGGCCAACTGGCACATCGCATTGCGCGGCACAAATCCGATTCATCACGCCAAGCGCATCCGGTCCGTCAACCCGGTACTTCACGAAGCACGTCTGGTCGAAGAGCGTCACATTCTCCGCCGTGTTGCGGCATTCCCGGCCCACATTGGCAAACCAGCTCGGACGACCGTAGGAATACGCGATGTTGGCCACGTCTTGGGCTGTTCCGAAGAATCCCGGCCGCTCCCAGCCGGCGAGTTCGGTCATGAACGCCCCTGCCGCAAGCAGCTTGTCATGCAGCGGAGACCGCCTGATGCCCCGGGCCGAGGTGAACTGGCGGCTGGGCCAATGCATGTCGAAATTCAGGCCCAGCGTTTCCGCAACACGGTCTTCCAGGTATTTGCGATTGCGCTGGAAGCTCTGCGTGCGGCGGACATCGACGTCGATCAATTCAACCGGCGGCCGCCCGTCGCGGATCCACGCCGCCAGCGACTTGCCGACACCGCCCGAGGACAGGATGCCGAGCGAATTGAAGCCGGTGGCACAATAGAGCCCGGCCACTTCCGGCGTTTCGCCCATGAGATATCGCCCGTCCGCCGTGAAGCTCTCGGGGCCATTGAAGAAAAGCTGCATGCCCGCCTGCGCCAGCAGCGGCACACGGTGTGTGGCAGCGGCAAGATGGGGCGAAATGTGGTCGATGTCTTCCGGCAGCGAATCGAAGCAGAAGTCCTTAGAAATGCCGCCCTGTCCCCAGGGCTTGGCCACAGGCTCAAAGAATCCCACCAGCAGCTTGCCTGCGTCCTCCTTGTAGTACGTCCATTCATCGCCAAGAAACATCACGGGCAAATTGCGCGGCAGGTCCGGGATCGCTTCCGTGACGACATAGAAATGTTCCGCCGCATGCAGGGGAATGGTCACGCCTGCTTCGGCTGCGAGATCGCGCGACCACATGCCCCCGCAGATCACGACAGTGCGGGCATCGATCTTGCCCTGCTCCGTCATCACACCCACGGCACGGCCGCGCTCCACCAGGATCTTTGTGACGGCAAGGTTTTCAAAGATGCGGGCACCTCCGTTGCGGGCACCCTTGGCATAGGCCATGGTCACATCAGCCGGATTGACCTGTCCGTCATGCGGGAACCAGAAGCCGCCCACGATGCCTTCGGTATTGACCGGCGACCAGCGTTCCTTGATCTCGCCGGGCGTCACCGGCTCGACCGGCAGGCCGAAACTGCGCGCCATGGAAGCACCGCGCGCCAGTTCCTCGTAACGCGCCGCATGGGTGGCGATGCGCAGCGATCCATTGCGCTTGAAGCCCGTCGCCTGTCCGGTTTCCGCCTCGAGCCTGCCAAAGAGTTCACCGGTGTATTTTGCCAGTTCCGTCATCCGCTGCGTGGCCCGCAATTGCGTGACCAGCCCTGCAGCATGCCAGGTTGTGCCGCAGGTCAACTGCTTGCGCTCACACAGCACGACATCGCTGATGCCGATCTTGGCGAGATGATAGGCCACGGAACATCCCGCAACACCTCCGCCCACAATCACGACTTCGGCCCGCGACGGAATTTCCATGGTCTCAACCTTCAGCAAAGGAATGGCAGTTGCCTGCTGTATAGGCCGACGGAAGCGCGCGATACAGGGCCAGCTTCACCCAGCTTGCTGACCGCCACGGGATGCAAGGGAGTACCCTGGTGGAGCGAAGGGGGATCGAACCCCTGACCTCGGCATTGCGAACGCCGCGCTCTCCCAACTGAGCTACCGCCCCTTCCAAGAAGGTGATCGGCTTTTAGAAGCGGCTCCCTGCCCCGTCAAGGCGGCGGCGAGGCGGCGGCAGCAGTGCCAGACGCGGCATCTTGCGCGGCAACGGCGGGCCGCCTACATCGGGATCAGGAAAAAATGGTGCATCATGAACCCCTTCATCTGGCTTGTCCTCACACTCCTCGACATCTACTTCTGGGTCATCCTTGCCACGGTGGTGATGAGTTGGCTGATCGCCTTCGGGATCATGAACCGGCAGAACCCCTATGTGCGCCAGTTCGACTACGCCCTCCACCGGCTCACGGAACCCGTGCTCGGCCCGATCCGCCGTCTCATGCCGGACCTCGGCGGGCTTGACCTGTCTCCGATCATTGCGCTCCTGGGCCTTCAGTTCCTGCAGTACCTCATCGTCTACTACGTGCCCCGCCTGTTCGCGTGATCCTCCCGCTGCGGCAAACGCCCAAGGGCACGTTCCTGCACGTCAAGGCCACACCCAAGGCCTCACGCGATGAAGTGACGGGGATCGTGCCCCAGGTGGACGGAAGCACCGCGCTTGCCGTCAAGGTCACCAGCGTGCCGGAAAAGGGCAAGGCCAATGCGGCGATCGTGGCCCTCATCGCCAAGGTGGCCCATATTCCCAAATCCGCGCTGGAACAGGTGGCGGGCGAGACCGACCGCCACAAGGTCTTCCGTCTTGCCTCCCATGCCGAAGCGGTCCAGATTTGGCTCACGGGGCTCGGAGAGGATTGAGCGCATGCGACGTTACACCCTGCTTGTGGCATTTCTGGCCGCCACACCCGCTCTCGCGGACCAGAAAAGCGCCTACACCAAGCTGGACATCCGGAACCCCCAGGTCTGCATGGACCTGACACCGGCGCCTGTTGAAGGCGAACCCAACGACGGCGTCCACTTCGAGTGCAAGGGCTTTGCGGATTATGTCGTGACCTTTGTCGAAGGCGATCTCCGCAGCTACATTTCATACGGCAAGGAAGAGTCGGACCACTGCGCGCGAACGCAAACCTTTGGCGGCTTCAACAGTGCCGGTGAAACCACCGAGTGGCGCCTGAACAACGGCAAGCCTGTCGCGACCATCCTCCGCTGGACCGTGTCTTATGACTCCGAGGATTCCAGCAAGACACGCGAATGGCTGGTCGTAACCAAGCTTGAGGAAGGCGACTCCTGCCACATGGGTTATGTGGAAGGCGCCTATCCCAAAGCCAATGAAACGGCACAGAAACTCGTCGACGATTTCGCCGCGAATTTCTCCTGTGCCGCCAGCAAGCCGGTCTTCATCGCCAGGATGGGAACCGCAACCGACAGCATTGCCGCCAACGAAGGCTGCCGCGAGTAAGCCTTACGCGGCAGCTTCCTTCTGACGGCTGATCTTCTTGCGTTCGTTGGAATCCAGAACCGCCTTGCGCAGGCGGATCGACTTGGGCGTGATTTCCACCAACTCGTCTTCGCCGATATAGGCGAGCGCCTTTTCCAGCGACATCTTGATGGGCGGCGTGAGGATCTGCGCTTCCTCTGCGCCCTTGGAACGCACGTTGGAAAGCTTCTTTTCCTTCAGCACGTTGAGTTCAAGGTCATTGCCGCGCGTGTGTTCGCCAATGATCATGCCCGCATAGACCTTGGCACCCGGCTCGATGAACATGGGTCCGCGGTCTTGCAGATTGAACATGGCATAGGTCACAGCCTCGCCTTCGCCATTGGAGATGAGCGCGCCCGTGTGCCGCGTCGGGATTTCGCCCATGTGCGGGGCATAGGCATGGAACAGCCGGTTCATGATCGCCGTGCCACGCGTGTCTGACAGGAGTTCCGACTGGTAGCCGATCAGGCCGCGCGTCGGCGCATGGAATACAAGCCGCTGGCGGCCCGTGCCCGAGGGGCGCATGTCGCGCAGTTCACCCTTGCGCTCGGAGACCTTCTGCACGACGACGCCGGAATATTCTTCATCAACGTCGATGATGACCTCTTCGACGGGCTCCAGCTTTTCGCCGGTGGCTTCGTCGGTCTTGAACACAACGCGCGGACGGCCGACCGTCAGTTCGAAGCCTTCGCGGCGCATTGTTTCAATGAGAATGCCTAGCTGCAATTCGCCACGGCCAGCGACCTCAAAGGCATCCGTTTCGGATTCGGATGGTGTGACGCGGAGCGCAATGTTGCCTTCCGCCTCGCGCATGAGCCGGTCGCGGATGACGCGGGACTGCACCTTGTCACCCTCGCGTCCCGCCAGCGGACCGTCGTTGATGCGGAATGCCATCGCCAGCGTCGGCGGATCGATGGGCGTTGCGGCAATCGGTTCCGTCACGGAAGGATCGCAGAATGTGTCCGAAACGGTTGCCTTCACCAGACCGGCGATGGCAACGATGTCGCCCGCTTCACCTTCTTCCACCGGCACACGTTCAATGCCGCGGAAGGCGAGCACCTTGGAGACGCGGCCAGTTTCCACAACCGAGCCATCACGCGACAGAACTTTCACGGCCTGGTTCGGCTTCACCGAGCCAGAGCGGATGCGGCCCGTGAGAATGCGCCCGAGGAACGGATTGGCCTCAAGCGTCGTGGCCAGCATGCGGAAGACACCGTCTTCCACAACCGGTGGCGCAAAGTGGCGCACAATCATGTCAAACAACGCGTCCATGTTCTCTTGCGGACCTTCCGGCTTCTCCGCCATCCAGCCATGCTTGGCGGAACCATAGATGATCGGGAAGTCGAGTTGCTCCTCCGACGCGTCAAGGGCCGCGAAGAGATCAAAGACCTCGTTCACCACCTCGATATGGCGCTCGTCCGGACGGTCGATCTTGTTGATGCAGACGATGGGCTTGAGGCCGATCTTGAGGGCCTTCTGCAGAACGAACTTGGTCTGCGGCATTGGGCCTTCGGCAGCGTCCACCAGCAGCACGGCACCATCCACCATGTTGAGGATGCGCTCCACCTCGCCGCCGAAATCGGCGTGTCCGGGCGTGTCCACGATGTTGATGCGTGTGTCCTTCCAGGTGAGCGATGTCACCTTGGCAAGAATGGTGATGCCCCGCTCCCTTTCGAGATCGTTGGAGTCCATCACGCGCTCGGCAACCTTCTGGTTGTCGCGGAAGGTGCCGGACTGGGTGAGCAGGCGGTCGATGAGTGTGGTCTTGCCGTGGTCGACGTGGGCAATAATGGCGATGTTGCGCAGTTTCATGGGGTGCGCCTGGCTTTCTGCAATAGGGGCTGTCGGGAGTTGGCCGGGCGATAGCACAGGCGGCAAGGCTTTGGCAATTTTTCTCGGCTAGCCTCCCGGCCCTCGAAAAGCTGGAAGAATATCCCATGTTTGAAAAAAGCGGCCCGCAGCGGACCTTGGTCATTCTCACCCTGTCTGACGGCTCCAAGGTGATGGCCAGCCTGAAGCTGGCCATGTCCGGCAAGCTGGCCGATGTCCTGAACAGTGCCGAGCGCTATCTTGACGTCCTTGGGCCGGAAGGCGAGCAGTTCTTCCTGTCCAAGGACCGGGTGCAGCAGGTGGCGGCGGCCAACCCGCCCAAGGCCGAACTCAACTTGAACCGCCGTGGTTCAGACCGGGCCGCCTTCAATCCCTGGGCCGTGCTCGGCGTCAGCAAGGACGCCACCGCTGACGACATCCGCTCCGCCTATCGCAGCCTCGTCAAGATGTACCACCCCGACAGGCTGGCAAACTTCGACTTGCCGCAGGAAATGAAGGACTATGCCGCGGCCATGCTGGCCCGCATCAACATCGCCCACGATCAGCTGGCAGCGTCGGCAACGCCCAGATAACTGTCAAGGCCGGCGAGGAATTCCTCCCGGATGACATCACGCTCCATGAGTATTTCATGCAGCGAATCCTGGATGTAGACCAGTGACACACCGGGCACCTGCCGGGCGAAATCCTGTGCGGCGGCATTGTCCACCACCCGGTCACGGCCCGCCAGAACCATCAGCACCGGGCACTTCGGCCCCTTGGGCCATTTGCTGCCGTGGATGGAACTGATGCTGTCCATGACGGCATTGAGCCAGCCAAAGGTCGCACCACCCAGCCCCAAGGACGGATGGCTCCGCAACGTCGCCTGGTCCCGCTCCCAACGCTTTTCCGAAAGGGTCAAGGGGTTGTCGGAATAGTCGCGTGCCATGAAGGGCTCGCGCCGCATGCCGGGCAGGAGAATCCAGGAAAAGCGGGCCTGAGCCATGACGTAACTGAGGAAACGCGCCATCCAGCGCGGCCAAAGGTGGTAATTGAGCTCGATGAGCGGTGCCGTGAGAATGGCCTTCGAGAACCAGGTTTCCCGCAGGATGTTCCGCAGCAGGATGTGGCCACCGGTGGAGTGGGCCAGCGCATAATAGGGCCCGGGACAGTGGCTGCGCACCAACTGGTTCATGGCGGTGCGCAGGTCTTCATCAAAGAACCGGAAATTGCCGATGTGACCACGCAGGCCGTCTTTCAGGAGGCGCTGTGAGCCCCCCTGCCCGCGCCAGTCAAAACTCGCAACACAGAAGCCGCGCTGCACCAGTTCTCGCATGGTCTCGAAGTAACGCTCCATGTAGTCGCTGCGTCCCGTGAGCAGCAGGATGGTGCCACGCTCACCCGTGCCGCATTTCATGCCACGCAAGGCAAAGCCATCCGACGTCTTGAGCGGAATCACTTCGGCCTGCGGTGGCAGGCGGTTTTCGAGGGTGGGATAAAGCTCCATGCCGGGCCAGCTATAGGCAAGCCTGCGGCATGGAACAAGATCAGCTTATTTCAGCTTCTGCACGTCCGTGATCTCGCCGCTGGCGGCCGCCACCTTGATCAGATAGGCGTTGGCAGCTCGGGTCGCGTCAAAGCTGTAGGTGGTGCCCGTACAGGTACGCGGTTTGACACTGGTAAAACCATAGCCCGACACGATTTCCGCTCCCTTGCTGCAGGCAATGGAACCTGCAGGTGAAGTGGCCTTTGCGGCTGGGGCGACGGCAGCAGCGGTCTTGACGGGCAAGGCGAGCGTCTTTGGCGCCACTGTTTGCGGTGCGGGTTTTGCAGCAGCCGCCTGCGCAGACGGGATCACCGGATTGACCTTCACGGCCGTAGAGGTTGCCGGCGTCTTGGCGGTCATCGCCACATCCGGGCTGACGGCTTTCACCGGCGTTGCCGCCACAACCGGTTTGGATGTTGGTTTGACCTTGGGCTTCACCACAAGCGCTGAGGCCTGCGCGTTCTTGGCTGCAGGCTTCTTGGCCACCACTTTCTTCTTGGCCTTCGGCTTCACCTTCTTCTTCACCGGTGGATCATACTGCGGTTCAAGCCAGTCCTCATCCTCGTTTTCATATTGCAGGATGACATTGCGGTCCCGATGGCGGCGGCGCGGCAGCATTTCTTCTTCATCTTCGAGGTCGAAGAAATCAGCATCCTCGTCATCATTGCGGTAGAGATAGCCGGAGATGTGCGGTGCATAGATCTTCGGCCACAGCACCCGCATGCGCAGGCGGTGGTCGGCAGAAGCACTACCGCTTGCTTGCAGCAGGCCCAGAAGGGCAAGGGTGGAAATGGCTGTGATACGGACAAACTTCATGACTGTTCCCCTTCAACGCAACTCAGAGGCCGTAAACCTTGACGCGCCCGGTATGGGCATTGACCTTGACGAGATAGCGGTTGCCCTTCTTGATGGCGGAAAAACTGTAGCTCTTGCCGCTGCAATCCTTCGTCACGATCTTGTTGAAGCCACGGGCACGTACCCGCGACTTCGCCTCTCCACACGACAGGCGGTGGGTGAAGGCATATCCGGGATCATGCGGGTGACGAAATCCTGGATGCCCAAAATTGGCGCCCGAGCAGTGCAGGTGGCTGCCGATCCGCATGCAATGCTCGCCAAACGGGAAGTCTTCGAACTCCACATAGGGACGGTGCCCCCGCTTGGCTTCGGCAACGCCGGAAAGGCCTGCGAACACCAACACCGCAAGCCCCGCCTTGAAAATTGTCTTGATGGTCATTTGTTTGCCCTCCGGTACAGGTTGAACCCGCACTGCAGGTCCATCACTAGGGGGCGAAAATGGCAGAAACTTGCTGAACGTTAACCGACAGGGCCATTCATCTGCGGTTCAGCATCAAGGCAGGAATGTGGCGGACGCGGCAATTGCCACGCCCGCCCAGTGGCTTGCTCAGTAAACCTCGGACACCGAGATGATCTGGCCATGCTTGCGGCCGACCTTGATGCGGTACTTGTCGCCGTGCTTCCAGCCCGAGAACGTGAAGGTCTTGCCCGAGCAATCCAGCGTCTTGACCTTGTGGAAGTTGGCATTCTTCACTTCCCACTTGGCTTCGCCGCAGGAAACACCCCACGACCCGCCACCACCATGATGGCTGTGGTGGCCGCCGTAACCGTAGTCATAGTCGTCATAGACCGGGTAGCCATGGCCGTAGCCAACGCCATAGAGACCGAGGCCAACATCAACGTGGACCTTCGTGCCTGCCTGGGCGGAGGTGGCGGAAAGACCGGCAACCGTGAGAGCAACGGCGGCGGCAGCGACAAGGGATTTGTTCAACATCTGGGTCACTCCTGATGAACTCTGTGACGGCCCCGATTGGCCATCGTTGGAGGCAAACTACGCCACACAACTTGAACGACACCCGAAGCACCCGTTCATCTGCCATTCATTTTTTGGCACGGCCCCCTTGAACTGGAAAACAGGCCTCCCATCTCAGCGCTGTGGCTGCCACTCGGGGCCACGTTCAACCGCGGCCCGGCCCTTCCGGCGGGTCCACCAGACACTGCTTCAAGGAGAGTGTGACATGTTTGACTATTCCCCCTTCAACCGTTCTTCCGTTGGCTTTGACCGCCTGTTCCGTTTGCTCGACGAAGCCGCAAACGTCGAGACCCAGGCTTGGCCGCCCTACAACATTGAGCGCCTCGGCGAGAACGACTACCGCATTACCATCGCCGTTGCCGGTTTCGGCAGTGCCGACCTTGCCATCGAAGCCAAGGGCAACACGCTGACGGTGTCGGGCAAGAAGGCGGACAAGGCCGATGTGAACGTCGAAGTCCTGCATCAGGGCATCGCGGGCCGCAGCTTTGAGCGCCGCTTCCAGCTGGCCGACTACGTCGAAGTAAAAGGCGCTGACCTTTCCAACGGCCTTCTGCACATCGCCCTGAACCGCGTTGTGCCAGAAGCCATGAAACCCCGCCAGATTTCCATCGGCGGCACAGAAAAGCCGAAGGCCCTCGAGGCCAAGGCCGCCTGATCAGACGGCGAATGACAGGCAGGAAGGGCAGTGCGCGAGCGCTGCCCTTTTCCTATGCGGCAGCGTTCCGGTTCGCGCCCGCGCGGCCATAGGCCAAAGCAATCAGCGCCAGTCCGCAGGCCGCGAAAACGGCGCAAGCACCAAAAACGGCATTGACTGACTGGCCAGTGGCAAGCATTCCTAGCAGCCACGGCAGGAACACGCGCGGCACGCCACCCACAAAGGCGGCATAGCTCATGGCAGCTGCCCGCGCTGACGGCACGAGCCGTCCGGCCAGTGCAAACAGGCACGGAAAGATGAGGGCAAGCCCGAAGCCGACAGCTGCAAAGGCGAATGCCGACAGCCAGAATCCGGGTGCTGTCCCCAACCCGGTGAATCCGGCGATGGCAACCACGAGGCTGGTCAGCATCACGCGGAAATCCCCAAAGCGTCCGCGCAGGGCATCGCCAAACATCCGGATCGTGCCCCCGCAGATGCCGTAAAAGGCAAGCCCCAGCCCCGAGATTGCCGCGAGATCGGGGGCAATCTTGGCAAGCAGCTGGCCCGACCACTGGATCGCCGCCACCTCGCAGGTGACATTGAAACCTGCCGCAAGACCAATGATGGTGAGAATGCCGAAGGGAAGCGGTGCCTTGCCGTGCGCGGCCTTGCGGCCAACGGTTCCCCTGTCGGCTACGTGGCTGTAAACCGCAGCCCAGGCCAAGGCCAGCGGTACGGCCACGAGGACAATGCCGAACCATGGTGCCAGCAGCACGGAACACAGGCTGCCCACCACGGCAAACACGGCCACAGTGTAGGTCGCACTGCCATGGTAGGTGCTAAACACGGGTCTGCCCAGTTCATGCTCGACGAGCGAGGCTTCGGCATTCATGAAAAGGTCCATGGTTCCGAGGCAAGCATTGACCAACAGGAATGAAACGAAGAAGCCCGTGACCGATTGGGCCAGCAGGGCACCAAGCAGGGCAACGGCGGCGGCGGGAATGACAATCAGAAGAACAGTCCTGTGGCTGGCAAAACGGTTGATGACGCCGCCAAGCCCCATGCAACCGATGTTCATCAGCATGCCAAGGCTGCCTGCAACTCCGAACTGGAAGGGCGTCAGGCCTGCCCGTTCCACGAGCACCGGAAATGATCCCACATGCGTCCCCACAATTGCGCCGAATGCCGCAAATGTGAGGTAGATGGCGAGATGGGCCTTTTTCTCAGACTCAGCCACGGCCGACAAAGGGCATCTTGGTAGCCATGACAGTCATGAACAGCACATTGGATTCCAGCGGGAGCTGCGCCATGTGGACAATGGACGACGCGACATGGGCAACATCCATGCGCGCCTCCGGCTTCATGCTGCCATCAGCCTGCGGCACGCCCCCCGACATCCGCTCTGTCATGTCAGTGGCGGCATTGCCGATATCGATCTGGCCACAGGCGATGTTGTATTTGCGGCCATCCAGCGCTGTCGCCTTGGTGAGTCCTGTGATCGCATGTTTGGTTGCGGTGTAAGGCGCGGAATTGGGACGCGGCGCGTGGGCCGAGATGGAGCCGTTGTTGATGATGCGGCCACCCATCGGGTCCTGCGACTTCATGATCCTGAACGCTTCCTGGGTGCACAGGAAGGGGCCGGTGAGATTGGTGTTCACCACGGCCGTCCACTGCGCGAAGGTCAGGTCCTCCAAAAGAACCGTTCCCGGCGCACCCGTTCCGGCATTGTTGAACAGCAGGTCCAGTCGCCCGAAGGTTTCGACAGTCTTGGCAAAAAGCCCCTTCACGCTTGCGGGATCAGTGACGTCCGCCACGACGCAGAGGGCATCGCCGGAGATTTTCGCCTTGGTCGCCTCCAGTGCCTCGGCCCGCCGTCCCGTGAGGACAACCGCATAGCCAGCCCCTGCCAGCGCAATGGCAGAGGCCCTGCCAATGCCCGACCCTGCCCCGGTGATCACTGCGACTTTCATGCGTGCGTTCCTGTTGCTCAGATGATCCCGGCGGACTTGCCGATGATCCGCAGCCCGGCAACGATGGCTGTCGGTTCCCCATAGCGTGCCCGGGCACCCGCCACCTCCAACGCTGACGCATAAGCGCCCCCGATTTTTGGCGAGGCAAGAATGAGATAGTCAGCCTCCACACCACGCCCCATGAGCGCGTGCGCCACTTCGGCACCGATCACGAGTCCGGACAGATAGGACGCGACCGCCTCACCCGGCAAGACTTCGTAGAGAGCAAGACTGCGGGCCGAGAACAGCAGATGTGTGAGACCTGCTGGATCGCCAAGCGCCGCTTCCACACCAGTCCGGAACGATCCTTCGTCCTGGCCATCGCCCGTCATCAGGCGACCGAGGATGCTGTGACCCTTGAGAACGGAATAAAGCTCCCCTGTCACATAGGTGTCAAAACGCATGATGCGGCCCGCCTCGACATCGATCCATTTCGAATGGGTGCCCGGCGTGATGAAATGTTTCGCCCCCGAATCCAGCGCGCCAAAGACCTGCGTCTCCTCGCTGCGCATCACGTCATGGCCGAGGCTGGGGCTGGCGTAGTGAAGGCCAGTCGAGAAATGCACAATCCGCCCTGATGCCATGGCGTGGCGGTGCAGTCCCTGCGCCATGTCGGCGGCACCCGCCGGACAATCAAGCTATGGCAGTTCAATCCACCCCTGTCGCGATGTGATCATGCCCGCCGCGAGCACCGGCAACGTCTTGTCCCAAGTGGCCAGTTTTTGTTCCAGGGCCGAATCGAAGGCACCACCCTGAACAGAGAGAATGCCGCCACCATCATTCACCTGGTCCGCGATCCGGCCATCCCCGTCCACGAGATAGGCGCGGAAAGATGTGGTGCCCCAGTCAACCGCGACAAAGCCTTTTCCCATTACAGCGCCCTGACGCCACCCGGCTTGAAGTCAGGCTTCATCAACTTGAGAGGATTGCGCAGGGGCGCGCCGAAGGGTGCCGCTTCAATCTCGAACACGTCACCATCTTCCGTCACGAAGCCATCGGCAATCGACAGCGTTGCCGTCCCGAAATAATGGATGTGCACGTCACCGGGCTTCCGGAACGGTTCATACTTGAAATGATGATATTCCAGATTGGCGAGGGTATGGGACATGTTGCCTTCGCCCGTCAGGAAGGGCTTCTCCCACACCACCTTGCCCTTGCGAATGATGCGGCTGCGGCCTTCGATATGGGCAGGCAGGGCACCGGTGATCATTTCGGGTCCGATCGCCGAATGGCGCAACTTGGAATGGGCGAGGTAGAGATAGTTCTGCCGCTCCGTCACGTGATCGGAATACTCGTTGCCAAGGGCAAAGCCGAGGCGCACCGGGCGGCCCTTGCCATCGATGAGATAGAGGCCCGCGATTTCCGGTTCCTCGCCGCCATCCAGCGCAAACGACGGCTTGGGCAGCGCCGCCCCCGGCGCCACCAGCCAGCGGCCATCTCCCTTGTAGAACCACTCCGGCTGCACGCCTGCCTGGCCTTTGCCGGGCTTGCCGCCCTCCAGCCCCATCTTGAACATCCGGAGACTGTCAGTCAGTTCCGTTTCTTTTGTGTCCAGCTTCTTGTGCATGGAGTCGCGTGCCGAGGCGGAACCAAGATGCGTCAGCCCGGTGCCGGTGATGATGCAGTGCGCCGGGTCCGGATGATCGACTGGCGGTAGCACGCGTCGCTCTTTCAGGGCCGCTGCAAGGCTTTCGCCCTTGCTGCCGGCCAGTTGGCGGGCAACAGCCGAAAGGCTGGACCGTTCCACCAGCGCATGTTCGGCCAGTTCAACGGTCGTTCGAACGCCTTTTACCGCATGCAGCATGCCATCCTTGACCACGGCAACCTGGCGCTTTCCCTTTTCCGTTGTGTATTGGACAATGTTCATCGTGCTGCACCCTTATCCTGCAAAGCTGTATTTTGGCGTGCCCTTGACGCCCGGATTGAAACAGAAGAGTCCCCCCTGCAACGGGTACTTCTCCATGGACTGCGCGCCCATGTGGGCACGCGAGGTTGTCACAAACATCGTATCAAGTTTCGTGCCGCCAAAGCAGATACAGGTCGGACGTTCGCCCGGCATGGCGATGACCCGGTCGATCCGGCCTTTGGGATCAATCCGCAACACGCAGGCGCCATCCCAGCGCGCACTCCAGACAAAGCCTTCCGCATCGACCGTGGCGCCATCCAGGAAGCCATAGCCTGTGCTGTCATTGAAGACGCGGCGGTTGGAAACAGTGCCGCTGCCGCCATCAAAATCATAGGCGTGGATCACGCCATGCTTGGAATCCGAGAAATAAAAGGTGCGTCCGTCGGGCGACCAGCAAGGCCCGTTGGTGACGCCGAAGTTGTCATCCATGAGGACGGACGCACCATCGGCATCAACCCTGTAGAGCGCGCCAGTATCGACCAGCGTCGGAACATCCTCTCCCCTCGGGCCAATGTCCTGAGCCATGGTGCCAATCCACAGCCGTCCCTGGGGATCACAAGTGCCATCGTTGAAGCGGTTCTGCGGCCGGCCACTCTCCGGGTGACACACTGGCGTCATGGCTCCCGTTGTCATGTCCATTGTGTAGACGCCATCCTCGCCTCCGACCAGCAGGCCGCCACCCTTTCTCAGGGTGATGGTGCCGACGAGCATCATCGAGATCCACATCCGGTAAGCACCCGTGGCCGGTTCAAAGCGGTGAATGCGGGACGGCCGCGCGATATCGATCCACCATACCGCCTGGCCCGCCTCGTCCCACAGGCAGCCCTCGCCCAGGCTGTCGGCTGAAGGAACAAGACAGGTGACCGGAACAGTTTCCATCATGGCAACTCCTTGCTGCAGGAAGTGGAATTAATGCGGGATGCCGAACCTTACAATTGTTTAATCCGGCACGGACTTGAAATTTCACAATCACCTGCCATTTCAGAAGAGCCAGTGCCGGGCCCCTCTGGCAGGTCAGGACAGTTCGTGTCCGCCTGCGATGTCGGAACTGGATCAGTCCACATCCAACCTGATGAGCCCCCGGCATGGAACCCCTGTTCGCCATTCTCTACGCCGATGTGTTCGGCACGCCCGCCTATTTCTGGATGGCCTTCGCGGGCATCGTCGTTGCCCTCCTCGCATTCGACCTTGGAATCCTCCACAAGGACGACCATGAGATTTCCGCCCGTGAAAGCTTCATGCTCTATGCAGGGTACGTTGCCATCGCGCTGGGTTTCGGAGCCTGGGTGTGGTGGTCACGCGGCGCCCAGAGCGGGCTGGAATTCTATACGGGCTACGTGATCGAACAGTCCCTGGCGATGGACAACATCTTCGTCATTGCCACGATCTTCAGCTATTTCGCTGTTCCCCGCGTCTACCAGCACCGGGTTCTCTTCTGGGGCATCCTGGGCGCCATCATCATGCGCGCCATCATGATCGGTCTCGGCGCGGCACTGGTGACCGAATTCAACTGGATCCTCTATCTCTTCGGTGCCTTCCTCGTGTTCACAGGCATCAAGATGTACCTGGGTACAGATGAGGCCACCGACTTCGACAACAACCCTGTGCTCAAGTATCTGCGCAAGCACTTCCGCATCACCAATGAACTGCATGGCCATGATTTTACGGTCAAAAAGCCGGACCCGAAGACCGGAAAGATTGTGACCTGGCTCACCCCCCTGGCGGTCGCATTGGTGCTTGTCGAGTTCGTTGACCTGATTTTCGCGGTCGATTCCGTGCCTGCGATCTTCGCGGTGACGCTCGATCCCTTCATTGTCTATACGTCCAACATCTTCGCCATCCTCGGCCTGCGTTCGCTCTATTTCGCGCTGGCCGCCGCCATGCACCGCTTCAAGTACCTCAAGATTTCACTGGCCACGATCCTCACCCTCGTCGGCATCAAGATCTTCCTCGTGCCGATGGGGGTGAAGGTGGATACGCTGCTGTCGCTGGTTGCGACACTGTCGATCCTCGCTGCGGGCATTCTGTTCTCACTCTGGCGCACCCGCAAGGGTGGGCCGGAGGAGGCTGAATCCCAGCAAGAGCTTGCCAACTAGCTGCCACGCGATATCACTGGCACGGCAACAGTAGGCGAATCACATGAAGCACCTTGAGATACTGATCGAGCGCGTCATCCTGGCGTCACGCTGGCTGTTGGTGGTCTTCTACCTCGGGCTGACACTGGCGCTGCTGCTCTACTGCATCACCTTCGTCAAGAAGCTCTGGGACTATCTGTCAAAAGTCTGGATCGTCGAGGAAACGGACGCCATCCTCAAGATACTCTCCCTGATCGACGCCAGCCTGGTGGCCAGCCTGGTGGTGATGGTCATCATCTCGGGCTATGAGAACTTCGTCAGCCGGTTCGACGAGGCCGAGGCAAAGGGCGGGGAACTGTCCTGGCTCGGC
This sequence comes from uncultured Alphaproteobacteria bacterium, assembly GCA_937870685.1. Classification (GTDB taxonomy): domain Bacteria; phylum Pseudomonadota; class Alphaproteobacteria; order Rhizobiales; family Aestuariivirgaceae; genus Aestuariivirga. Next base: position 12,942 of record CALMZX010000084.1, on the reverse strand, counting down.
AAGATCGATGCCGGCTCCCTCAAGATCAAGGTGGCGTCCACCATCGTCGCGATCTCGTCCATACACCTGCTGCAGGTGTTTCTCAATGCCAACCAGTACACCAACGAGAAGATCATGTGGCTCACCATCGTCCACATGGCCTTCGTCTTCTCGGCACTGCTGCTGGCCTATATTGACCGCGTGATGGCGGCGACCAAAAAAGGAAAAGGCGGGGACTAAGCCCCGCCTTTCATGTCTTTTCGCCGCTGCTGGCCTACACTGCGCGCAGGTACCACTCGAAATCGCGCACAGTGGGCTCGGCGAAGAATCGATCCGCTTCCACCTCCTTCAGCGTGCAGAACGTGTCAACGAATTCCTTGCCGAAATATTCCTTGAGAATGGAAGCGCGCCAGAAAGCGTCAATGGCGTCAAACCAGTTTCCCGGAATGTATTTGGCCCGCTTTTCGTAACCGTTGCCGACCACCGGATTGCCCGGATCCTCCTTTTCGCTGATCCCGTAATGCATGCCGGCGAGAATGGCCGCCATGACAAGATAGGGATTTGCGTCCGCGCCAGAAGGCCGGTGTTCGATGTGGCAGGCCTTGGCCGCGCCTGCGGGAATGCGCAGGCTGACGGTGCGGTTGTTGACCCCCCAGTTGGCGGCAACCGGCGCGTATGAATTGCGGCGGAATCGGCGGTAGGAGTTTGCATTGGGCGCAAAGATCAGCATCGATTCTGCCATGGCCGCCTTGAGCCCGCCAATCGCATGCATCAGCAATTGGTTATCGGCAGGGTTTTCGGCAGCAAACAGGTTGTTGCCGGCATCGTCGCCCAGCGAGACGTGCACGTGCATGCCGGAACCGGTCCACTGTGCATAGGGCTTGGCCATGAACGTGGCGCATAGCCCGTGCTTTTCGGCTGCCGCCTTGATCACGCGCTTCAGCATGATCGCCTCGTCGCAGGCCTTGAGCACGTCTGCGCGGTGGCGCAGCACGATTTCCATCTGGCCCGGGGCATATTCCGAAATCAGTGTTTTCGCAGGCAGGCCCTGCAGGTCGCACCAGTGATAGAGGTCCTTGAAGAACGGTCCAAAATCATCCGTGTCCTGAAGATAATAAGCCTGGTAGTGCTGGGGCCGCGCCTCATTGATCAGGGACCGCGGCGGAATGGGCTTGCCTGCCATGGCCGACGCCCGGTCCATGAGGAAAAACTCGAGCTCAATGGCGCCAACCGGCACCATGTTGAGGTCGGCCTGGAAGCGCTTGACGATCTTCTCCAGCGCATTGCGCGGGTCGGCATAGGCCGGTGTCCCGTCGAGATCATGAATGGCCGCCACGTATTGAGCGGTATTCTCAAGCCACGGCACGCGATGCAGTGTTCCGGGCACGGGCCACAGCAGCAGATCGCGGTCGCCTTCATCGAACACCAGACCGGTTTCCGGCACATCCTGCCCGGTCGCATCAAGAACCAGGGCAGAGATGGGGAAGAACCGGCCATCATTCCAGGCGGGCACCACCTCATCGCGGCGCAAGACCTTGCCGCGGATGACGCCGCAGAGATCGGTCCAGACGATCTGGATGCTTTCAATATCCGGGTTGGCATCCAGAAAGGCTTGCGCCTCCGCACCACGCTTCGGGGTTACATAGGTGGACATCTTGTGTTTCCTCCCTTTCGGGCAATCCCTTTGGGGACTGTCAGCTTTTCAGTTCGGCGATGCAGCGGTCAAGGCTGCGGATCAGGGTGTCGACATGTGTGTCGGTTGTCGCCGGACAGATCAGCATCATGTTGTGGAACGGCGTGATCACCACACCGCGGTTCAGGAGAAAGTGATGGATGGCTTCATCAATCGTCTGATGGATCACTTTCGACGCCTCAAAACCGTTCTTCGGACGGTCCGGGCAGCACATGAATTCCACGCGCGCTCCCACGCGGGTCACATGCCACGGCACGCCATGTTTGATGATGACATCCGCGATACCCTTTTCGAGCCGACGGGCGCGGCTGAGCAGGGGCGCAAAAGCCTCCTCTGTAAAAAACTCCTTGAGCACCGCCTTGATCAGCGCAAGCTGGATGCGCGACCCCGAAAGCGTGGTGCCGATGCCGGAACGGCCTTCGCCGCGAGCGGCCAGAAACTCCCGGATGCGCGCCGCAACCGCTGTTGAGAAGCCGTAGGCTGCAGCCGGAATGCCGCCTGCAATCGGCTTGCCGAAAACAAGGCCGTCAGGGCGAAGTCCCGCAGCTCGTGAATAACCACCGGGGCCCGATGAAAGCGTATGCGTTTCATCGAGTATGAGAAGCGTGCCTGTTTTCTCTGTGAGCGCTCGCAGCTTTTCGAGAAACCCGGGCGCGGGCAGCACCATGCCGATGTTGGTCATGACGGGCTCAGCCAGGACACAGGCCACATCGCCCGGTGACAGCGCCGCCGCAAGCGCGGCCTCGTCATTGAACTCGACAACCTTGGTGAAGGCCGTGAGATCACGCGGCTCGCCGACCAGCCCTTCGACCATCCGGACCTCGCCGTGATCCGCCGTGACGAACGTGTCGTCCACACAGCCGTGATAGCAGTGGTTGAAGACGAGGATTTTTTGCCGCCCGGTGATGGCGCGGCACCAGCGCAGGACAGCACGGTTGGCGTCAGACGCCGTGGCAGTGACCTGCCAGAACGGAAGGCCGAACCGGTCATGCAGCAAGGCACCCACTTCGGCGGCATCCTCCGAAGGCAGCATGGTGGTGAGGCCCTTGGCCCCCTCCCGTTGCAGCACATCCACAATCGCCTTGGGGGAATGGCCAAACATGGCGCCCGTGTCCCCCAAGCAGAAGTCGATGTAAGAATGGCCATCGGCGTCGGTGATGTCCACTCCGCTGGCCCGGTTGACAAAAAGCGGGAAAGGAGTGCCCCAGTCCACCATCCAGTGCATGGGAACGCCGCGGAGCCAGTTCTCGGCTGCCTTGCTGGCGAGAGCCTTCGAGTTCGGATTGCGCTGCTGGAAAAGGCTCTTTTCGCGCGTAAGCATCGCCGCGATGGCGATGTCCGGGATGGGTGAACGCAAGATGGACCTGACAGTTGTTACCGTTGACCATGGCCTTAGCCGGGTTTAAGGGGCCACCTCAACCCCTCAGGTTTGCACTGCAACATTTTCCGGGAAACACATCATGAGCCGCATCGCCTACGTCAACGGAAGCTACCTGCCGGAAGCCGAGGCAAAGATTTCCGTGTTCGACCGCGGCTTTCTCTTTGCTGATGGCGTGTACGAAGTGACCCCGATCGTGAATGGCAGGCTCGTGGACTATGACGCCCATATCGAGCGCCTCGACCGTTCGCTCGGTGAACTGCGCATGGCCTGGCCCTGCAGCAGGCAGGAACTGCGCGCCATGCATGAGGAACTGGTGAAGCGCAATGCGCTGAAGGAAGGCATCATTTACATGCAGGTGACGCGCGGTGTTGCCGACCGCCAGTTCAACTTCCCGAAGGAAGCCAAGTCATCCCTCGTCGCCTTCCCGCAGGTGATGGTGCTGGTGGACAATCCCAACGCCCGGACCGGCGTGAAAGTCATCACCACCCCTGATATCCGCTGGCTGCGCCGCGACATCAAGTCGGTGATGCTGCTGGCGCCAGTGCTGGGCAAGCAGGAGGCCTATGAGAAGGGTGCCAACGAAGGCTGGATGGTGGAGGACGGTTTTGTGACCGAAGGCACCTCTTCCAACGCCTACATCGTCAAGGACAACACCGTCATCACGCGACCGCTCTCGAACCGCATTCTGGCGGGCTGCACGCGCCGTGCCCTCTTCCGCCTGGCCAAGGAGCATGATGTGAAGATCGAAGAACGTGCCTTCACCCCTGATGAGGCCTATGCGGCCGATGAGGCCTTCCTCACGTCGGCATCGCAGTTTGTCATGCCGATCGTCGAGATCGACGGTAAGCGTGTGGGCGGTGGCCAGCCCGGTCCTGTCACGCGCAAACTCCGCGAGTTGTTCCTGCAAGAGGCCCAGCGCGATTGAAATTCTGCGGCAGTTGCAGTCATGCAACTGCCGCCTTTCCCGCCGCGGCGCGTGGCAAGATGATGGGTCGGCCATACTTGTCTGCCATCACGTCGGCCTCAATGCCGAAAGCATCGCGCAACCGTGCTTCTGTCAGTACCTCCTTGCACGGACCGAAAGCAGCAAGAGTTCCGTGCGCCAGCATCATCACCGTATCGGCATGGCACGCCGCAAGATTGAGGTCGTGCATGGCCATGACCACCAGCGCGCCAGTCTCCGCCACATAGTTCCGCAAATGCTGAAGCACCGTCATCTGGTGCCGCAGATCGAGGGCGCTGGTGGATTCGTCCAACAGCAACAGCTGGGGACGGCGCACAAACCGCTGGGCAAGCAACACCAGCTGGCGCTGCCCTCCCGAAAGACTGTCCAGCCTGCGATGTGCGAGTCTCTCCAGTCCCAGAGAGGCCAGTGCCACGCCTGCGGCATCGAGATCGGCAGGCTTCACATGCCAGCCAAGACAATCATGACGTCCCAGCAACACGGCCTCCATCACCGAGAGACCTGAAGTGATCTCCGCCGACTGCGGCATATAGGCCAGCACTGAGAAGTGAGGCCGCTTTCCGCACCATGTCATTGTGCCGGAACAGGGCAGGAGCCCAGCAACCGCAGCAAGAAGAGTGGATTTTCCGGCACCATTGGGGCCAATCAGGGCAACAACCTGACCACCCGCCATCTCTGCCGAGATCCGGGCGAGGACCGGTGTTCCGGACCGTCTCACTGCGACATCCCGGAGGGCAAACATGCCTGTTGTCATGTTGAGCGTCCCTTTCCCCGCCGTGCGATGACCAGAAAGAGCATCGGCACTCCGGCCACTGCCGTAATGATGCCGACAGGAATGGCAGCACCCGGCGATATGATCTTGCCAAACACGGACGCCGCGATGAGGATCAGGGCACCGGAGACGGCCGAAGCGGGCAAGGCAAAGCGGTGATCTTCCCCCACGAAGCTGCGCGCCACATGGGGTGCAATCAGGCCGACAAATCCGATGGTTCCGACGAAACACACAGCTGCCGCCGTCAGCACAGCGACCAGCAGGAAGCTCCGCTGGCGCAAGGCATCAACCCTCAGGCCAAGGCTTTCGGCCGTCCTGTCACCAAGGCGCAACGCCGTCAGGCTCCATACATTCGAGGCGACAAACGGCAAGGCCGCGAGCAGGATGGCAAATGACACGCCCACGCTGGTCCACGTCGCCTTGAGCAGGCTTCCGAAAAGCCAGAACACGATCTGCTGCAGCACTTCGGGTGAGGCCAAGAATTGCAGCAGCGACTGCAAAGCCTGGAAGAAGAAGAGAACGGCAATGCCGGACAGCACGAGGATTTCGGGCGTTGCGCCACGCAGCCTCGCGACGCCATAGACAAGCCCGGTCGCGATCAGCGTCATGGCAAAGGCGCAGATGGGCACAACAAAGAACTCCGGCAATGGCAGAAGCTGGCCAAACATGATGGCCAGCGCCGCCCCAAAGCCCGCTGCGGCGGAAAAGCCGAGCGTGAACGGGCTCGCGAGGGGATTGTCGAGGATGGTCTGCATTTGCAGGCCGGCAAGACCCAGGCAGCTTCCGACGATCACCCCCATGAAGGTCTGCGGCAGGCGCAGTTGCCAGACAATGGCCGCCGCCGCCCGGTCCTCGCCGTATGGACCGGCCAGCACGGCCTGCCACACGCTGGCCAGCGGCATGCCCGAAGGCCCATTGGCCAGATCCAGCAAGACAAGCGCCAGCAGCGCCATGCAGGCGCTTGCCAGCATGACGCTCTTGCGCAGGATACCACGGCGGTAACCGCCATGGATATCCATTGTGCCAGTCGTGTGTGTCACTTGTGCTTCAGCACAAAGACGCCATCGGCCTTGATGGGAAGCCACTCCCCATAGAAGGCAGAGACCTCGGCCATCGGATCAACATCTGCGAAGGCCTCGGGATAGAGGATCTTGGCGATGTAGCGGGCGAAGACGAAGTCCGAGAGTGTGCGTGCACCGCCATGATAGATGGCGTGCACCTCGCCGTTCTTCACGGCGGGAAGGTCTGCCCAGCCCGCACGGCCAAGATAGGCGGCCATGCGCTCATTGGCGACGACCGGATCAGCCCCAAAGCCGACCAGCACGGCCTGGGGCGCCGACAGCCACTCCGATCCCGCGAGCAGGATGACGTCAGGCTTCTGGGCCAGGACATACTCCGGATTGAGTGGCCCCCAGTTCTCGATCTGGCCCTTGGCAATGTTGGTGCCGCCAAGCGTCTCGATGAGCGTGCCCCACATGCCATTGCCATAGCTGTTGCCAAACTCGGCAGGACCCTTCTTGGCAAGCTCGACATAAACCTTCTTGCCGGAGGGGCCAGCGGACTTGATGCGCGCCTGCGTGTCTTCAATTTTCGCAGTGTAGGCCGCAGCAAGCTTGCCCGCCCGTTCCTCCGAGCCCATGACCTTGCCGAGAATCAGCGTCGATTGGACGTGTTTCTCCAGAGTCTGCGCATTGTAGTCGATGACGACATAGGGGATGCCCGCCGCATCGAACTGCTTCACCGTTTCGCCCAGCGCATCGTAGGCCCAGGCGGGCAGGATGGCGAGATCGGGTTTGGCAGCGATGGCCTTCTCGATCGAGAAGTTGCCTGTGTCAGTGTCGCCAACGTCCGGCAATCCCGCAATTTGCGGGTAGATCTTGCCATAGGCCTCAAACTGCTTTGGCCGCCAGTCTTTCCAGGGTGACAAGGACAGGGCAACAACCTTGTCCATTGCGCCATCGCCAACAACAGCGATGAAGTCCTCATAGTAGAAGCCAAGCAGCACACGCTGCGCCGGTCCGGCGAGTTTCACTTCGCGGCCTTTGACATCGGTAACCGAAATCTCGGCAAAGGCCGGGCTGGCGAGTATCATGGCAAGCGCCACAAACAGGTATTTTATAAGTTTCAACATGGTGGTTCAAACTCCGGGTGGAGAAAATTCTGAAAGGATGGAAATTTGTGTTGCCGTCAACTGCCCGACGGCATGCCGCAAGGTTCGCGCATGCCAGGCAGTGAGCAGGTCAGCAACATGACACCCCGGCGGCTGTGCTAGCTGGGCAGCAGGCAACTCAATACGACATGATCACGCACATCCGCATGATCTGCGGCACCGGTGTCAGTTCAATCAGGCGACGGGAGGTCCGCGCAAATGCGGAACGTGGTTCAGCGCGTGCCGGATGGCAACAACGCGAGGTGGTTGGAACACCAGCCGCACGGAAGTAGGAGCATGACCAGCGGGCTCACTGGCACAAGCCGCAAGACCGGGCGCGGATGACAACAGGCAGGCGTCGCAGACAACATTCTTGGCACCCGCGGGATCACGAGCCTTGCCATCATCGAAACAGATCGTCGGCAAGCTGCCATCCGGCAACATGAAGGCCGCAAGGTCAGGCGTGGGACGCAGCAGGACGGACTGGCTGTGGGCAAAGCCCAGAACCGCGACAGCCAGAGAATAAAACGCCAGCACCCAAGCGCGCAGCGATTTCTGGAGGCGGAACCACGTCATGCCGGTAGTTTGGAGCCTCAGACCTTGATCGTCAACAGGCTTGATGCGACTGCGCAGCAGGCACGCGTGGTTTCATGCGGTGGTCGGCGAAGCGTCCAATGCCAGCAGATAAGAGGAACCGGCATTGTCGAAACCAACGACAGTGAAACCGTCCGACAACAACGCCGTCATCTCCGCCCGCACACGCAGCCGCTCAGCCATGGCGAGATCGGGGTCGGAAGCAAGCAGGCCATCAATGTGGGTCGCAATGGAAATCCGCTTGATGGTTCCGGCGGGGATGGATGCCGCCTCGCCTGCGGCCAGCGCCGCAACGCGCGCGTCACCCAGAAACCATTCTGCCAGCACCCGGTCCGAAGGCAGTCCCGCATTGATGCCCTTCATTTCCCCGTAGTAGTCGCAATGGTAGGTGCGCACGATCGCACCCAGCCGCCCGATGTTGAGGTGCGCGTTGGTCCGCCGCAAGGGATCAAACGTCCAGCGCACCAGGGAGATGCCGCGTTCAAGGCACCACTGCCGCTGATACCACTTGAGTTGAACGGCAAGCCCGCCGCCTCGCATGCCGGGATGCACAGCCAGCCGGTGCGAATGCTGGATCGCTGGATCGCGCGAAGGAAAGCCAAAGACATGGCCAACGAGGTCGGACCCATTGAAGGCGCCGGCTACCAGTCCCCCCTCATGCTGTATCACCATCATCAGGTCAGCCGGATCAGGAAGGTCATCCGCGCCCCAAACTGTGCGCTGCAACGCTTCCGCCGCAAGGAACTCATCCATGCCGGAAAGATCGCGGATCACCGCGCCAGTCACGCCGGGAATCTTTCGCTCGATTGCGTGACACTGTCGAGGAAGGGCCAGTCCAGCGTGACGCCGATGCCAGGCCCCGCCGGAACCGGCATCACGCCATTCACCGTCTCCAGCTTTTCGTTCACGATGTCTCGCGTGAAGTAGCGGCTGGAACTGGACGTGTCTCCCGGCTTGCGGAAATTCGGCAGGGCTGACAGGTGGATGTTGTGGGCCCGGCCAATGCCGGCTTCCAGCATGCCGCCACACCAGACCGGACAGGACCAGGCCGCGCAGAGGTCATGGATGCGGCGCGATTCCGAATGCCCGCTCACCCGCCCGGCCTTGATGTTAATGACGCGCGCGGCACCAGAGGCCAGCGCCTTGCGCGCGTCCGACACGCTGCGGATGCACTCATCAAGGCAGATGGCCGTTTTCAGGCGGCCCTGCAACACCGCGTGGTCGTGAATGTCATCCCATGCAAGCGGCTGCTCGATATAGTCCAGCCCAAACTCATCCAGCACCATCATCACATCCATGTCGGCCAGCGAATAGGCGCTATTGGCATCGACCGTGAGATGTACATCCGGGAAGAGCCTGCGCACCGCCGTCACCAGCGCCACGTCATGGCCGGGCATGATCTTCAGCTTGATCCGCTTGTAGCCCAGATCAACATGCTGCCTGACCTTGTCGATGGTCACGTCGACGGGATTGATGCCAAGCGACACGCCCACGTCAATTCCGGTCTTTGTGCCGCCCAGCACCGTCTTGAGCGGAAGGTTCAGGGATTTCGCCCACAGGTCCCAGAAGGCCATTTCAATGGTGGCCTTGGTCATGGTGAAGCCGCGCCACGGCGCGAGAACGGGCTCGAGTGCCTCAGGATTCTCAAAGGACTTGCCCACGATCTGGGGCAGGAGGACCTCGCGCAGCAGGGCCATGCCACCTGCGATGCCTTCGTCAAGATAGTCGGGGTAAGGGTCCATGACTCCTTCGCCATATCCCTCAAGGCCACCGCTGCGCAGGGTCAGCAAGGGAAAGAGTTTTTCATGCATCGTACCCGTGGCGATGGTGAAAGGTGAAACCAGCGGCAGGCGCACGACCCGCAGTTCGGCGCTGTCAATCACCAGTGGTTGCCGTGCAGGCGATGTTTTCGGCATGGCCATCAGAACCCCACCCTGTCCCCACCCTTCAGCGCGAGCATGGCGCGTGCTTCACTGGGTGTTGCCACTTCGAGCCCGAGTTCCTCGATGATGCGGCGGATCTTCGCCACCTGCGCGGCATTGTCCGGGGCCAGTTGCCCCTTGCCGAGCCAGAGCGAATCCTCAAGGCCCACGCGCACATTGCCCCCCATCATGGCGGCCTGGGTGCAGAAGGCCATCTGGTTCTTGCCTGCCGCCAGCACCGACCAGCGGTAATCCTTGCCGAACAGCTTGTCCGCCGTTTCCTTCATGAACATGAGGTTCCGCATGTCAGCGCCAATGCCGCCGAGAATGCCGAAAATCATCTGCACGAAAAAGGGTGGCTTCACCAGCCCGCGATCCACGAAATGTGCCAGCGTGTAGAGATGGCCCACATCATAGCATTCATGCTCGAAACGCGTGCCATGCGCTTCCCCCAGTTCCTTCAGGATTCGGCCAATGTCGCCGAAGGTATTGCGGAAGATGAAATTGTCCGTGCCACGCAGGAACGGTTCTTCCCAGTCATGCTTCCAGTCCTTGTAGCGGTCGGCGAGACCAAAGATGCCGAAGTTCATTGAGCCCATGTTGAGTGAACACATCTCGGGCTTCGCCACCAGGGGTGCGGCCATGCGCTGGTCCACCGTCATGTTCGCGCCACCGCCAGTGGTAATGTTGATGACCGCGTCACAGTTCTGCTTGATGCGGGGCAGGAACTGCATGAACACGTCCGGGTCCGGCGTCGGCCTGCCATCTTTCGGGTCACGGGCGTGAAGATGGATGATCGAGGCTCCTGCCTTTGCGGCGGCAATGGACTGCTCGGCAATTTCATCGGGTGTCACCGGAAGGTGCGGCGACATGGTGGGGGTGTGGATTGAGCCTGTGACCGCAACCGAAATGATGACCTTGTTCGCCATGGAAGTTCCTTCTCTGCAACGGGCGCCGGACTGTCTACCTCTGGGCAAGCCTATTCCGCCACTGCCGTCATGTCACGGCCAGATCCCAGCCAGAGCGGTTCAATCAGAAGGCCATTGTTGAACGGCATGCCGGTCTAGTGGGCCTCGCGCTGTTCCCGGCTGGTCGCATGCATCAGGTCCGCGGTGCGGCGGTAAAGTTCAAGATAGGTTCCCATCCGGCGTTCATAGACAGGGAAATTCCGCGCATCGGGATTGACCGTCTTCCTGATGTCGACCCAATCGCTGATCGCGGCAGCATCCTTGATCAGTCCGGCCGCATAGCCTGCGATGAAACAGTTGCCGTAGGATGCCCCCATGGTCATGGCCGGCACGCGCTGCGGGACATTTGTGATGTCAGAAACAGCCTGCAGCCACACCGGATTCTTGGTCCCCCCACCAACGGAGGTCATCACCTTGGCTTTCGCCCCTGCCTTTGCCATCACCTGCAGCGAATGGTTGATTGAATAGCCAACGCCCTCCAATGCGGCGCGATAGAGATGTCCGCGGCCGTGGCCGATGTCGAGACCGAAGATCATGCCACGCGCATCGGGATCATTGAGAGGCGAGCGCTCACCGGAGAAATAGGGAAGGACGACAATGCCGTCAGAGCCTGGCGCCACCTTTGAGGCCGCTTCCGTCAGGACGGAATAGGCCTCGCCTGAGCCATTCTTTTCTTCGGCCACAAGGTCTGCGCCTATGTTGTCGCGGAACCAGCGGGTCAAGGAGCCGCTTGTCGCCATGCCGCCATGCAGGCAATAGGTTCCGGGAAAGATATAGGGCGTGGAGAACAGGTGTTCGTCCATCATGGGCGCGTCACTGAGCAGCGTGATCCAGGCGGTCGATCCATACATCAGCATCATGTCGCCCGGAGACCTGACGCCGATGCTCATGGATTCGCCCGCCACGTCGCAGGTGCCGATGGTCACCGCGGTGCCCTCTGCAAGGCCGGTGCGCCCGGCAGCCTCTGCCGTCACCCGTCCCGCCAGTTCAGTCGCCCAGCGTGGCTCGGGCAGGTTGCGAGGATCGACAATCCCATAGCACAGGTCGGGGGCCCAGGCGAGACGCGAAGGCTCGTAGAGCGGTCCAAAGAAACCTGCGGTCAGGTGATCAATGAAGAAGTTGCCCGTCAATCGGGCGGCGATGAAATTGGCGCACGGCAGGAAGCTGTGCGCCTTGCGGAAGACGTCTGGTTCATTGCGTTGCACCCAGAGGATCTTCGGTCCCATGGATTGTGCCGAAAGGCCGTTGCCCGTGCGCTTGAAGATCTGCTCGGCACCCAGCTTCCCGATCAGTTCGTCAATTTCCGCGACGGAACGTGTATCGACGCCGTACATGATCCCGCCCGAACGGAGAGGATTTGCGGCGGCATCCACCGGAACCATGGAGTAGATGCCACTCAGCCCGACGCTCGCAACGTCAGCAGGCCTGACTTTCGCCTGTTCCATGAGGATGCGGACGAGTGCGACAAATTCGCCCCACCAGACTTTTTCCACATCCTGTTCAACAAAACCTGGCTTGAGGAATTGCAGCTCGTGCTTGATGGCAGACGTGGCCAGAACAGTGCCTTGTGTGTCCGAAAGCACGCCCTTGGACTCATATGATCCGATGTCAATTCCAATGAGATAGGGCGGCATGCTGAACTCCAAAATCTTTGGTTGAGGCCATGCTGCCACAAGTGACACGGATGGCAAGCCCTGTATAGTCAGCCAAGGAAACCACCTTGTCACGTCCGTGACAGGACAAGCCGTCACACGAGACTGAGAGCCGAGGAACCGAACATGAGCCTGCCGTCCGTCTTCTCCATCGCCGGAAAATCCGTCCTGATCACAGGTGGTGCAAAGGGCATCGGCCGTGCCTGCGCTGAAGCGCTCGCTGCGGCTGGCGGCCGGATCATCATCGCGGATATGGATGAGAAGGCAGGCACTGGCACCGCGCGGGAACTTGGAGGAGATTTCTTTCCGCTCGATGTGACGGACAGGGCAGCGGTTGAAGCGCTGGCCAACACCATCGCGGCGCGCCAGGGGGCGGTCGATATTCTGGTCAACAACGCTGGCATCGTCCGGAACGGGCCGTCGGAGTCAGTCTCTGTCGCGGATTGGCAGCGCGTGATTGATGTCAACCTCAACGGCGTGTTCCATTGCGCGCAAGCCTTCGGCCGGGACATGGTGCAGGCGGGACGTGGTTCCATTGTCTCGATCTCGTCCATCTGCGGGAGCGTGACGGTCTATCCCCAGCCGCAGGCCGCCTACAATGCCTCCAAGGCGGCGGTGAACCTGCTGACCAAGTCGCTGGCCGTGGAATGGGCGCAGAAAGGCGTGCGCGTCAATGCCGTCGCCCCGGGATACACCGCCACGGAGCTGACCCTTGCCGGCCGCTCGAAGCCTGAATGGTTTGAAACCTGGATGCGCATGACCCCCATGGGGCGCCTCGGTGAACCCTCGGAAGTCGCAAACGCGGTGCTGTTCCTTGCCTCCGATGCCGCGAGTTACATCACCGGCACGGTGCTTTATGTGGACGGTG